>CAZJRF010000008.1:0-12466 GCA_964548475.1 uncultured Acidimicrobiia bacterium | reverse complement strand
GGCGCCCCCTCCCCCGGACCCCGCCGGCACCACCCGGTCCCCGAACACCTTTTCCCACCCGGCCGCCAGATGCCGGGCCTCCGCCACCGAGGCCACCACGACCAGGGCGCTGCGCCCTGCCGCCAGGACGGGACCCATCAGCGCGGCCAGGGGCTCCTCCCAGGGACCGGCCCCCAGCAGGTAGCGAGCCCCCAGGTGCCGTCCGGCGGCGGCCGCCTCGGAGACCTCCGGCAACGGAGACGCCCCCAACACCGGCACCGGCGCGAGCGGGGTCGCCGGGCACCGACGGGGCAAGTTGGGCGGCACCCCCTTGCCCAGCACCACCGACAGGGGAGCCACGTAGTGGAGGGCCGCCCAGCGCATCACCTCCAGGAGACCCCGGCCGAAGACCGGCAGATCGCCCCGGCGGCCCAGCAGGGGGCGCAGGCCGGAGCGAGACCCCTCTCCTACCCCCACCACGAACCCCGGCACCCGCCGGCCGCCCAGGGGCACCCGGACCAGCGACCCCACCTCCACCTCCACCCCGGGGGGCACCTCATAGGCGAAGCCGTCGTCGACCGCGAAAGTAGGGAGGTCGGGCACCACCCGGACGATGGGGGCCTGACTCAGGGTGTGCCCCGGCTCCTCAACTCCGCGATCCGCTCCCAGAGCCGGGCGGCTACCTGCCGCTTGGAGAGCAGGTCCCACTGCTCCAGGCTGCCGTCGCGGAGGATCAGCGCCACCTGGTTGCCCTCGGTGCCGAATCCAGACCCGGCCGCCGTCACGTCGTTGGCGACCAGCAGGTCGACTCCCTTGGATCGAGCCTTGGCCACCGCGCCCTCCACCGGACCCGTCTCGGCGGCGAACCCCACCAGGAAGGGACGCGGCTGCCCGGCCGCCACCCCGGCCAGGATGTCGGGCGTCGGCTCGAGCGTCAGTTCGGGCAGGCCATCCGCCCGGCGCAGCTTGTCCGCTGCCGGTCGGGCCGGACGGAAGTCGGCTACCGCCGCCGCCAGCACGACCACGTCGCAGGCGCCGGCCCGACTCCAGACGGCCTCCGCCATCTCCTCGGCCGTCTCCACCCGCACCACCTCGAGCCCGGGCACCCCCGGTGGATCAACCGTGGTGACCAGAGTCACCTGCGCTCCCCGTGTCACCGCCTCCGCGGCAATGGCATTTCCCATCTTGCCCGACGAGCGATTCCCGACAAAGCGCACCGGGTCGATGGGCTCACGGGTCCCCCCGGCGGAGACCAGCACTCGCCAGCCGGCCAGCGTGCCCCCGCCGAGCACCTGCTCGAGGGCGCCCACGATCTCCTCAGGATCGGCCATGCGGCCGGGCCCCACATCCCCCGCGGCCAGCGGCCCGTAGCCGGGACCCACGAAGTGGCAACCGTCGGCCAGCAAGGTGGCGCGGTTCCGGCGGGTCGCCGGGTGATCCCACATCTCGTGATGCATCGCCGGGGCTATCACCACCGGCGCCCGGGTGACCAGCACCACTGCCGAGAGCAGGTCCTCGCTGAGGCCGTGCGCCAGCCGGGATAAGGTAGCCGCTGTAGCCGGGGCGATGCAGACCGCCTCGGCCCAGCGCGCCAGATCAAGGTGCGGGCTCACCGACGGCTCGTCCCAGAAGCCGACCGCGGGAGGGGCGCCGGTGATGGCCGACAAGGTCTGCGGCCCCAGGAAGCGCAGCGCCGATTCGGTCATAACCGCGCGGACTTCTGCCCCGGCTTTCACCAGCAACCGCGCCAGATAGGCGCTCTTATAGGCAGCGATCCCCCCGGTAACCCCCAGCAGGATGCGCCGGCCAGCCAGCATGGCCTACTCGCCCTTGTCGACGACGACCTTGTCGGCGGCGATCTCCTCGAGAGCGATGGACAGGGGCTTGCGCGACAGCGAGTGCACCTGGGGAGGCACGTACGAGCCGAAGCCATCCCCCAGTTGGTTGAAATAGGCATTGATCTGGCGGGCGCGGCGAGCGGCCAACACCACCAGCGTGAAGCGGTTGTCGGTGCGCTCCAGGACGGTCTCGATGGGCGGTTCGATCATCATCGGGGGCTCCCAGGGGATCCGGGGACAGCCAGTATACCGGCCACCTCGTCGATGGCCCGCTCCAGTTGGTCGTTGACCACGAAATAACCGAAGAGGCTGCGGGCCCGCTCCATCTGCCACCGGGCGGCGGCGAGGCGGCGGGCAATCTGGAATTCGTCGGTGTCGCCCCTCCCCCGGAGCCGCGTCTCCAGCACCTCGAGGCTGGGCGGCTCCACAAACACCATGAGGGCCTCGGGGAAAGCCTCCTTCACTTGCTCGGCCCCCAGCAACTCGATGTCCAGCAACACGTCCTGCTCCGCGGCCAGCGCCGCTTCCACGGGCGCCCGGGGCGTTCCGTAGAGATGGCCGCTGTATTCCGCCCACTCGATTAGCTCTCCCCGATCGCGCGCCGCAGAGAACTCCTCCCGGCTCACGAACTGATAAGCAACACCATCCGTCTCCCCGGGCCGCGCCGGGCGCGTCGTCATCGACACCGAGAAGTGGAACGGCATCCGCTCGGCGAGCCCCGCCACGACGCTGGTCTTCCCCACCCCGGACGGGCCGGAGACCACGACCAGCCGTCCGCGGCGGGGCCGGTCAAGAGAGGGCGTTGATCAGGGCCTCCCTCTGCTTGGCGCCCAGGCCGCGCAGCCGACGGCTCTCGGCAATGCCCAGGCGGTCCATGAGCCGCTGCGTCTTCACCTTGCCCAGTCCCGGCAGCGAGGTAAGGACCGCGGTGACCTTGATGCCCCCCGCCGCTTCGTCGGTGTCGGCCCGCGCCAGCAGTTCGGCCACACTCAGCGAGCCATCCTTCAGCGCCTGCTTCAACGCGGCGCGGGCACGGCGCGCGGCGGCTGCTTTCTCCAGGGCGCGGGCGCGCTGCTCGGGCGTCAACTTCGGTGGTGCCATAACCCTCCTCCCTGCCGACAACTCTAAACGCCGCCGATCTCCTCGTGCAGGCGACGAGCCGCCGCCGCCGGGTCGGATGCGGCGGTGATGGGCCGCCCCACCACCAGCAGGTCGGCTCCTCGCGCCACAGCCTCCGCCGGAGTCGCGATGCGGCGCTGGTCGTCGGCCACCGATCCCGCCGGCCTGATGCCCGGGGTCACCCTCCGCAGCCCGGGGGCGACCTCGGCCACCACCCCCAGTTCCCTGGGCGAGCAGACCACCCCCTCTACCCCGGCCCGGGCCGCGCTCTTCGCCAGCCGGGACGTCAGCTCCCCGGGGCTCCGCCCAAACAGGGCGGTCGCCGTCGCCCCGTCGATGCTGGTCAGCACGGTGACCGCCAGCACCCCGGCCTCCCTGTCGCCCGCCCCGATGGAAAGACCCCGGACAGCGGCCTGCAGCATGTCCGGCCCGCCGGAGGCATGCGCCGTGACCCAACGCGCTCCGTACTCGCCCAGGCGCTGCGCCGCCGCTTGCACCTGGGTGGGGATGTCGTGCAATTTGGCATCGGCCAGCACCGGCCCCAGCCGGGCCCGCGTCCCCACCAGGCCGGGCCCGGGCCCGTGCAACAGGCCCAGGCCTACTTTGAAGCCCGCCACGTATTCGGCCAACGCGGCGGCCAGGCGGACGGCCTCCTCGGCCGTCGGAAGGTCCAGCGCAACGATGATCCGGCGCCCGTTCATGATTCCCACGCTCCCACGAGATCGGCGATGCGTTCCACGCCGTGCCGACGGGCATAGCGGCGCAGCTCCCCCTCGATGCGGCGGCCGGCTCTGGTCTCGGCGAAATGGACCGTGCCCAGGCCCACCGCCTGTGCCCCGGCAAGCAGGAACTCCACCACGTCCGCGCCCCGCCGCACGCCTCCGCAGCCCACGATGGGCAACTCGGGGAAGGCCCGGCGCACCTCGATCACACAGCGCAGGGCGATCGGCTTGATGGGAGGCCCGGAGTAGCCGCCGATGACCCCGGACAGCCCGGGCCGCCGGGTCTCCGGGTCTATCGCTGCCCCCCACACCGAGTTGCCCAGCACCACGAAGTCGGCTCCCGCCCGCGCCACCGCGCCCGCCACTGCGGCGATGTCGGAAGAGTTCGGCGACAGCTTGGCTCCCAGGGGCAGGGCGGTGGCGGCCCGCACCGCTTGCACCACCCGCGCGGCCGCCGTCGGGTCGAGCGCAAACAGGGCCCCGCTCTCCAGGTTGGGGCAGGACAGGTTCACTTCGATGGCAGCCACTCGCGTCTCGCTCATGACCGCCGCCACCCGGGCGAACTCCTCGGCGGTGTTCCCCACCACCGACCCCCAGACCGGCACGTCGGCCCCGGCCAGGCGGGGCCCCACCTCTTCCACCCAGGCGGCGATGCCCGGGTTCTGAATGCCGATCCCGTTCAGCATGCCCGAGCCCACCGGGACAAGGCGGGGAGGAGGCCGTCCCGGCCACGGGTCTTCGCTCACCGATTTGGCCACCGCTGCTCCGTAGAACTCCAACGCCCCGACCCCGGTGAAGTCCACCACCGAGCCCACCGTCCCCGACGCCGCCACCAGCGGCGTGCGCAAGGTGAGGGGCCCCAGACGGGTGCTGAGATCCACCTTGCTCATCGCCGGAAGGCGCCGCGTGTCACCACCGGACCTCCTCGTCGCGCAGGGTGAACCGGCCACGCAACAGCACATGCCGCGCCCGGCCGGTCAGGGCCCGGCCGCGCCAGGGGCTGTTGGCCGACCGCGATCGGAAACGCTCGGCCACCCACTCGCGGGCCGGGTCGATCACGCTGATGGTCGCCGGCGTGCCTTCTGCCAACAGCCGCCCATGATCCTCCAGGCCGGCCAACCGGGCGGGGGCTACCCCCAGGCGTGTGAAGAACACCTCCGGATCCAGGGAGACCGCTCCAAGCACCGCGCCCACCGCCGTCTCCAGTCCGATCACCCCGCGCGGGGCTTCTTCGAAGGGGACATCCTTTTCGTGGGCAGCGTGCGGGGCATGGTCGGTGCCTACCATGTCAATGGTGCCGTCGGCCAGCCCCGCCCGCACCGCGGCCATGTGCTCCGGGGGGCGGAGGGGCGGGTACATCTTGAAAGCCGGGTCGGTGGCCAGCACCTCCCGGTGGTCGAAGGCAAGATGATGGGGGGCCGCCTCGGCCGTCACCGCCAGGCCCTCCGCCTTTGCCGCCCGCACCAGGTTCACCGTCCCCGCGGTCGATACGTGCTGCACGTGGTAGCGGGCGCCGGTGAGCCGGACCACGGCCAGGTCGCGGGCCACCACCACCTCCTCGGCCTCGGCGGGGATGCCCACCAGGCCGAGCAGAGCCGATATCTCTCCCTCATGCAGATGGCCGCTACCCGCCAGGCCCCGGTCTTCAGCGTGCTGGGCTACCACCCCGCCCAAGTCGCTCAGGTACTCCATGGCCCTCCGCAACAGGCCGGCATCGGCCACCGAGTCGCCGTCGTCGGTGAACACGCGCACGCCGGCGGCCCAGAGCTCGTCCAGATGGGCCAGGCGCTGGCCAGCCCGCCCGGCGGTTACGCATCCCGCCGGGATCACATCGACCAACCCCACCTGGCGGCCCCGGTCCGTGACGAAGCGCGCTAGGTGCCCCGCGTCGATCGGGGGGTCGGTGTTGGGCATCGCCACCACCGCCGTGAAACCCCCGGCGGCGGCGGCCTGAGAGCCCGACTCGACGTCCTCTTTCCACTCCTGGCCGGGCTCTCTCAGATGCACGTGGGGGTCCACCAGGCCGGGCCCTACCCAGCAGCCGGCGCAGTCCACCACCTCCGCCCCGTCGCGAGCCAGGCCCGGCCCCACTTCGCCCACCACCTCGCCGGCGAGGCGCACGTCGGCGGAGACCATCCCTTGCGGAGTGGCCACCAGCCCTCCGGCCAGCAGGATGTCAGCCATCGATCTCACCTCCCAGCAGGCGGAAGAGCACGGCCATGCGCACCGCCACCCCCATGCTCACCTGCTCGAGCACCAGGGCGTCGGGATCGTCGGCCACCTCGTCGGCGATCTCGACCCCGCGGTTCATGGGGCCGGGGTGCATGACCACCGCCCCGGGCTTCAAGCGGGCTCGCCGCTCCCGCGTCATGCCGAAACGCGAGACGTACTCGGGGAGAGATGGGAAGACGCTGGCGCCGCCCCGCTCGGTCTGCACCCGCAGCAGGTACACGACGTCGGCGTCGGGTAGCACCTGGTCGAGGGACGCGCTCACCTCTACCGGCCACGCCTGGGTGGTCACCGGCAGCAACGTGCGGGGAGCCACCAGGGTCACCTGCGCGCCCAGCGTCGAGAAGGCCTGCAAGTCGGAACGGGCCACCCGCGAGTGCCGAATGTCGCCGACGATGGCCACCCGCAACCCCTCGATGCGCCCGAAACGGCGGCGCACCGTCAGGGCGTCCAGCAGGGCCTGAGTGGGGTGCTGGTGGGCGCCGTCCCCTCCGTTGACCACCGGCACCGACAGCCATTCGGAGACGCGACGGGCAGCCCCGACCGCCTGGTGCCGGATGATCATCAGATCGGTGCCCATGGCCTGCAGGGTGAGGACGGTGTCCTTCAGGCTCTCTCCCTTGGAGAGAGAGGAGGTCCCCGGAGCAAAGGTCATGGTGTCGGCCGAGAGGGCCTTCGCCGCCCGTTCGAACGAAAGGCGGGTCCGCGTCGAAGGCTCGAAAAAGGCGGTGGTCACCGTCTTGCCCCGCAAGGCGGGAACCTTGGGGATGGACCGGTCGAGCACCTCGACGAACCCGTCGGCGTCGTCGAGCAGCCCCTCCAGCTGGGCCCGGTCGAGATCGGCGATGTCGAGCAAGTGGCGCATCAGCTCCCCTCCCCGATCAGCACCGCGTCCTCCCCGTCGATCTCGGCCAGCTGCACCGAGACGCGCTCCCGGCGGGCGGTGGGCAGGTTCTTGCCGACGTAATCGGCGCGCACCGGCAGCTCTCGATGGCCACGATCCACCAGCACAGCCAGCTGCACCCGGCGCGGACGGCCCAGGTCGGCCAAAGCATCGAGGGCCGCCCGCACCGTGCGGCCGGTGAAGAGCACGTCGTCCACCAGCACTACCACCCGGTCGTCTATGGAGCCCGGCATCCGGGTGGTGCCCACCCGGTGGGTGGCCCGGCCGTCCAGGTCGTCCCGGTACAGGGTGATGTCCAGTTCCCCGACCGGCACAGGCCCCTCCGCCTCGGCCAGCGCCTCGGCCAGCCGCACTGCCAGCGGTACGCCCCGGGTGTGAATCCCCACCACTACCAGGTCGGCCGTACCCCGGTTGTTCTCCACGATCTCATGGGCGATGCGGCGGATCGCCCGCTTCACATCGGCCCCGTCCATCAGCTTCCTCATGGCAGAAAAAAGGCCGCCCGCAGGGCGACCGTGCGACGCTCATTCATGGCTTCTCCTTCCCGGCCTCGCGGGACCGGCTTAAAGGACATCGCCGGCACGCTAGCACGCCGCGGGGACCGGTACGCACCCCTCCCCGAGCGGGTACCGTCACCGCGCGCAGCCCTGCCGGCGGGCCGGCATGAGCGGGAGCCACTGATGGATGCACCTGCCTGGATGAAGCAACGGGCGCGGCCCGAGCCGGCCACCACTCCCGATCTGATCTACGAGCACATGGAGACCCGATCCGGAGGGTCGCTGCCCATCATCCACCTGCCCTTCGATGCCGGCGACCGCTCCAATTGGCAGGATCGTGGGGCAGCCTTCGACTACCTGGGAGCGACCCGAGGCGAGGAGCGCCGGCTGCTCGATTGCGGCCCCGGCGACGGCTGGCCCTCCCTGCCGGTGGCCCCGTACGCCGCCGAGGTCATCGGGGTGAAAGCGGCCGCCCGGCGGGCCCACCTGGGTATCGTGGCTGAAAGACGCCGGGTTCCGCCGGGTACGGGGCACCGTCGGCGCTGATGAGGAGAGAGAAGCCCGGGTCCCGCCTCAGGATCCCTGCCCGGGGCCTCCGGCCAGCCGCCCCAGCACCCCGTTGACGAACCCCCCGCTGCGCTCCGTCGAGTAGCCCTTGGCCAGTCGCACCGCCTCAGAGATGACCACTCCGGGGGGCAGCTCGGGCCGGTGGCGCAGCTCCCAGAGGGCCAGGCGCAAGACGTTGCGATCGATCACCGGCATCCGCTCGACCCGCCAGTCGGAGGAAACGTCTCCGAGCACTCGATCCAGTTCCTCCCGCTCCCCCCACACCCCGTCCGCCAGGGCCGCGCCGAGCTCGTCGAGCCCTTCCATGTCCGGCGAGCCCCCCCGCATCTCGGCTTCGTAGAGGACCTCGAGGACCTCATCACGCCGCACCAGGCGGACGACGCGAAAGAGGGCCGGCGGCTCGGGGGCGGGAACCGGAGCCTCCCGCCCGGCGGCGGCGCCCCGCAGCATCTCCACCGCGGCACGCAACCGCCCGGTGCCGTCGGCCTCGGCCTCGGCCCGGGCCAGTCCGGCCAGCTCCTCTTCGGACGATGCGCCGGCCAGAGCGAGGGCCAGGGCCACTACCGCCGGGTCGTCCACCTCAGGCCCGGGTGATGTAGGCGCCGGTGCGCGTGTCCACCTTGACCCGGTCCCCGGTGACGACGAACAGGGGAACCTGCACCACCAGGCCGGTCTCCAGCGTCACCGGTTTGGTCGCCCCCGACACCCGGTCCCCTTTCACTCCGGGCTCGGCGTGGGTGACCTCCAACACGACCGCCGCCGGCAGATCGAGCCCTACCGCCCGCCCGGCGTAGAGCGCGAGCAGCACCGAATCACCCTCCTTGAGGTACCCGGAAGCACCGCCCACCTGCTCCTCGCTCAAGGTCATCTGGGCGTAGGTCTCCCCGTCCATGAAGTGATAACCCAGGTCGTCTGAGTAGAGGTACTGGTGGGAGCGCCGCTCGATGATTGCCTGCGTCACCGGCTCGTCGGCGCGGAAGGTGCGCTCGAGCACCGCCCCGCTCTGCAAGTTCTTCAGCTTCATCTTGACGAAAGCCTTGCCCTTGCCCGGCTTCACGTGCTGGTACTCGACTATCTGGAACAGGCCGTCGTCCAGGTCCAGGGTCATGCCCGGGCGGACGTCGTTTGTGGAGATCATGAGCGGACCAACTCCCTCGCCGACCCGGTGAGCACCACCGGGCCCTCCTCCGTGACCAGGACCATGTCCTCGATGCGCACCCCGCCCTCCCCCGCCAGATAGACGCCGGGTTCGATCGTCACCACGTCCCCGGAGCGCAGGAGATCCTGGTTGCCCCGCCGCAACCAAGGCTCCTCGTGGATCTCCAGGCCCACCCCGTGGCCAGTGCTGTGCAGGAAGTGCTCCTCGAGCCCCTCCCGGCGCAGCACCACCCGCGCCGCTTCATCAACGTCGTGACAGCTGGCGCCCGGCCGCGCCGCTGCGATTCCGGCCTGCTCGGCCTCCAGCACCACCCCGAAGACCCGCTCCATCACCGGGTCTGGATCTCCCTCCAGCCAGACGGTGCGGCTCATGTCGGAGTGGTAGCCGTCCACCACACACCCGTAGTCGAGCAGCAGCAGGCCCCGCCCCAGCGGAACGCGCCCAGTCTCGTAGTGGGGCACCGCCGCCCCCGCCCCGGCGGCGACGATCGCCTCCCAGTCGGCCCGGTCGCCGCCGTGCCGGCGCATCTCCGCCACCAGGTTCCAGGCCAGATCGTCTTCCGTCTTCGCATCCGCCGCCAGCTCAACCAACGCGGCGAAAGCGGCATCGGTGGCCGCGGCCGCAGCGCGCAGGGCGGCCAACTCCCGTTCGTCCTTGGTGCGGCGCAGGTCCTCCACCAGGCCGGAGGTGGCCGCGACCGCCACGCCCGCCTTCTCCTCCATGCCCTGCACGAACTCCCAGGTCACACCCGCGGCCTCGAGCCCCACCTTCTTCAACCCCGCGAGCACTTCCCCGAGAGCCTTCCACAGATCGCCGGTATACACCCGGAGATCCACCCGGGGGACCGCCTCGACCAGCGCCTTGGCCGGCTCCCCGTAGCGGCCGTCGGTGAGGAACAGAGACCGGCCGTCCGGCCGGACCAGCAGATAGCCGTTGCTCCCCGCGTAACCCAGCAGGTAGCGCAGGTTGGGGGTCCGGGTCACCAGCAGGGGTGACTCCAGACGTTCGACAAGCGCGTCGAGGCGGGCGCGATACTGCATGTGGCTCCTCAAGATATGCCGACGGCGGCCAAAGCCGCCTCTACGGTAGCGGCCCCCACGTGATCCAGGCGAGGCCGGCCCACCCCTTCCAACAGCACCATGCGCAGCCCCTTAGCGTCCCGCTTCTTGTCCAGTTGCAGCAGGCCACGGACTTCCTCCAGCCCCGCGCCGGGAGCCGCGACCGGCAGCCCCAGCCGGGCGATGACCTCTCGCTGCCGATCCTCCTCCCCGAAGCCGGCCGCCAAGGCCGCCGCCCGCCCGGCCGCCACCATCCCCACCGCGACCGCCTCCCCGTGCGACAGGCCGGCCGCCACCTCAATCGCGTGACCGATGGTGTGCCCGTAGTTGAGGTAGGCCCGCTCCCCTTGCTCGCGGAAGTCACGCCCCACCACGCCCGCTTTCACCCGTATCGCTCGCAGCACCACCTCGGCCGGGTCGGCTTCCAGGCCGTCCCGCTCGTAGAGAGCCACCAGCGCCGGGTCACCCACCAGGCCCGCCTTCAGTGCCTCGGCCGATCCTTCCCGCCGGAGCGCGGCCGGCAGCCCATCCAGCAGATCGGCGTCGATCACCACCCGTGCCGGATGGTGGAAAGCCCCCACCAGGTTCTTGGCTCCCAGGTTGACGCCCGTCTTCCCACCGATGGCGGCATCCACCGCCCCCAGCAGAGTGGTGGGCACATAGATCGATTCCACGCCGCGCAGGAAGGTCGCGGCCACGAAGCCGGCGAGATCGGTCAGGGCGCCTCCCCCCACCCCCAGCACCGTGTCGCCCCGGGTGAGCTTCAGGGCGGCCAGCCAGCCGTAGATGCTCTCCGCCACCGCCACCGTCTTTGCCGCCTCCCCATCAGGCAACACCTGCACCCCGGCAGCGACGCCCTCGCGCCGGAACCCTCGGGCCAGATCCTCGGCCAGGCGAGCGGGCACGCCCGGCTGGGCGAGCACCGCCACCCGGGCCCGGCTCGGGCGTTCTCCGAGCACGGTGGCCGCGTCGAGCAAGCCCCGCCCCACCAGCACCACAGTGGCGCCGGCTACCCGTACCGATTCCACAGACGGACCACCTCCTCGGCCGCCTCCAGGGGCGCCCGGCCGTCCGTCTCCACCCGCTGATGGGCGGCCGCTGCGTAGGCGGGGGCCCGGGCGGCAGCAATCTCCGCCAGGCATCCCCCGGTGCCGTCGGCCGCCAGCAGGGGACGGCCTTCGCCGGCTCCCACCCGCTTCTTCAGGGTGGGGACGCGCGCATCGAGCCACACAACCAGGCCCGATTCCCGCAGGCGCGCGACGTTCTCCGCGGCCAGCACCACTCCCCCGCCGCAGGCCACCACCGCTTCCTCCCCCGCCGCCTCTGCCACCGTCGCGGTCTCGCGCTCTCGGAAGCCGGTCTCGCCCTCGGCGGCAAAGATCTCGGCCACCGGGCGGCCCGCCAGCGCCGCCACCCGCTCGTCCAGGTCGACGAAGGGCAGGCCCAGGCGCTGCGCGACCAGGACCCCCACGGTGGACTTCCCCGCTCCCATCATCCCGATGAGCCAGAGAGTGGCCACCTAGAACCCGGCCAGGCGCCGGCGGTAGGCCTCAGCGGCCGCCCGGAAGTCGCCCACGGTGTCCCCCCCGAACATGCGCACCATCTCAGCGGCAAGCACCCAGGCCACCATCTGCTCCGCCACCACGCCCGCGGCCGGCACCGCGCAGACGTCGGACCGCTCGCGCAGCGCCTCCGCCCCCTGCTTGCCGATCACATCTACCGTGCGCAGCGGCCGGGCAAGGGTGGACAGGGGCTTCATCGCGGCCCGCACTCGCAGGGGCTGCCCGGTGCTCATCCCCCCCTCGATGCCGCCCGCCCGATCGGTGCTCCGGGTGAACCCCTCTTCCCCGAAGCCGATCTCGTCGTGGGCCTCCGATCCCCGGCGGCCCGCGGCCGCCCGGCCGTCGCCAACCTCGACCGCTTTGATGGCCGGAATCGACATGAGCGCCCCGGCCAGGAGGCCGTCGAGACGGCGATCCCAGTGAGCATGGCTGCCGACGCCTGCCGGCACCCCGTAGGCGATCACCTCGACCACCCCGCCCAGCGTGTCCTGCTCCCGCCCGGCGCGATCGATCTCTCTCACCATCGCCTCCGCCGCCTCCGGGTCCAGGCAGCGCACCGGGGAGGCATCCACCCGCTCCAGATCGCCCGCCCCGGGAACCGGCCCCGTCGAATCCACGCCGCCGATCGCAACCACGTGGCTCACCACCGTGACCCCGGCCTCGATCAGCAGCGCCTTGGCCAGGCATCCGGCCACAGTCCGGGCGGCCGTCTCCCGAGCCGACGCCCGCTCCAGGATGTCACGCGCGTCGTGTGTGCCGTACTTGAGCATTCCCGGGAGATCGGCGTGGCCCGGGCGGTCGGGGCGATCCTCTTCGGCATGGCGAACGCCTT
>CAZJRF010000007.1:0-32029 GCA_964548475.1 uncultured Acidimicrobiia bacterium | reverse complement strand
GCAGGTCCATGATCTGGGCCTGGATCATCACGTCGAGGGCGGTGGTGGGTTCGTCGGCCACCACCAGGCCGGGCCCGCAGGCGAGAGCCAGGGCGATCATGGCGCGCTGGCGCATGCCGCCCGAGAACTCGTGGGGGTAGTCATCAGCCCGGTCGCCCCCGATACCCACCGTCTCCAGCAGGCGGCGGGCACGGGCCTCTGCCTCGTCCCGGGTCTCCCCGGGGTCGTGCTGCCGTATGGCCTCGGCGATCTGCCATCCCACCGTCTTCACCGGGTTGAGGGCGTTCATGGCTCCTTGGAAGACCATGGAGAACTGGCGCCAGCGCAAGGGGCGCAGCTCGTCGGGGCTGAGGGCCACCAGGTCGCGCCCGTCGAACCAGACCTGGCCTCCGGCGATGGCCCCGCCGGGGGGGAGCAGCCGTAGGGCGCCCAGCATGGTGGTGGTCTTGCCGCAGCCGGACTCACCCACCAGACCGACGGCCTCCCCCCGATGCACGTCGATGGAGACCCCGTCCGCCGCCAGCAGGTGCGCCCGGCCGACTTCGAAGCTCACCTTGAGGTCGCGGATCGACATGAGCACCTCTGCCCGCTCGGGCGGCGGGCCGGGCTCGGGCGTGGGCGCGACCTCCCTCTCTAGGTAGTGGCGGCCGAGGCGGGGGTTGAGCATCTCCTCGAGGGCGTTCCCCAGGAGGGTGGTTCCCAGCACCACCCAGACGATGGCCAGCCCGGGCGGGATCAGCGCCCACCAGGCCCCGGCCGACACGGCCCCCCGGCTGAAAGCGAAGTTGAGCATCTGCCCCCAGGAGATCAGGGTGGGATCGCCCAGCCCGATGAAGGCCAGGGTGGACTCCGAGAGGATGGCCAGGGAGATCACCAGCACGGTGTTGGCCAGCATGAGCGGGACCACCTGGGGCATGACGTGCCGCCGCAGAATGTAGAGGTCGGAGCCTCCCACCGCCCGAGCGCGCAGCACGAACTTGCGCTCCCGCACGGTGAGCGTTTGGGCGCGGACCAGGCGCGCGGTGGTAGTCCAGCCCAGGACCCCGATCACGATGATGATGTTGCGCAGGCTCTGGCCGATGATGGCAACGATGACGATCTGCAGGGCCAGGTCGGGGATCACCAGGAAGAAATCGGTGAAGCGCATCAGCAGGTTGCCGGTGCGCCCTCCCCGGTAGCCGGCTACCAGGCCGATCATCCCGCCGATGAGCAGGGAGATGAAGGCGGCGGCGAAGCCGACGATCAAGGAAACCCGTGCGCCGTAGATGAGGCCCGAGAGCACGTCTTCGCCGCCGTCGTCGGTGCCGAGGAGGTGCGCCGACGACGGCGCGGCGTAGATGTCCGCAATGGTGGGGCTGGAGGGGGCGTAGGGGTCGTAGGGTGCCAGGAGTGGGGCGAAGACGGCCACCAGGATGGCGAGCAGCAGCATGATGATCCCGATCATCCCCATCTTGGAGTGGCGAAAGCGATCGAGAGCCTTCATGCCTCGGTCACCCTCGGGTCCAGGCGCAGGTAGACCAGCTCGGCGGCGAGATTGGCCAGCACCACCGACACCGCCAGCATCAAGAAGGCACCCTGCAGCAGTGGGTAGTCGCGCTGGGCCACCGCATCTACGGTCAGCTTCCCCAGGCCCGGCCAGGAGAAGACGGTTTCCACTTGGATCGCCCCCGACACGGTGAAGCCCAGGTTGAGGGCGATCAGGGTCACCAGCGGGAGCATGGCGTTGCGGAAGGCGTGACGGCGGATGATCTGGAAGGTGTTGAGGCCCTTCGCCTTGGCGGTGAGGATGTAGTCCTCGGAGAAGACTTCCACCACCGAGCTGCGCATGATCAGCATGTACTCACCGAGGAGCACGAGGGCAAAGGTCAGGGTGGGGAGGATGAGATGGCGGACGATGTCACCGGCCGTCGCCCAGAAACCCTGGTCGAGCCCGATGGTGATGCGGCCGCCGGTGGGCAGCCCCAGGTAGCGGCTCCCGAAGAAGAGCAGGAGGATGCCCAGGAAGAAGGTGGGTAAGGCCCAGGTGAACAGGGCGAACATGAGAGCCCCGACGTCTAGCTTGGTGCCCCGCCGCCAGGCGGCCACCAGGCCGAGCAGCACCCCGAGGAGGATGGCCAGGATGTCGGCGGGGAGCACCAGCCATAGGGTGTTGACCAGGGCGGTGCCGAGCAGAGAGGACACGGGGCGGTTCCGATAGGCGTAAGAGGTGCCCAGGTCGCCCTGGGCCAGGGCCCCCAGGTAGCGGAAGTACTGGCTGTCGAAGAGCCCGCCCTCCCCGGTGTTGAACAGCACCGGCTTGTCCAGGCCGTAGCGCTGCTGCAGGGCGGCCACCATCTCGGGGCTCAGGCGGGGATCCTTGATCCCGGCCTTGGCCGGGTCGCCGGGGAGCACCCGGAAGAGGAAGAAGTTGAAGCTGATGACCACGAAGATGGTCACCAGGGCCCAGAGGGCCTTGCGCAGGAAGAGCGAGCCTCGGGTCATGAGGGTGGCCCGGGGAGGGGCGAAACCGCCCCTCCCCGGGCCGTCTCCGTCTTTAGCCGGCCGGTCGGATCACGTTCAGGCTGGCCGGGTCTTCCAGAGCCAGCTTGGTGGCGTCGTCAATCCAGCCGACGAAGCGGTCGTGGCGATAGGCCTGGCTGGACAGCGCGCAGTAGGGGATGATGTAGGGGATGTCCTCCCACAGGATCTCCTGCATCTGGTGAACGATGCTGATCCGGGTGTCGAGGTCGGTTTCCGACTGCTGCGCATAGAACAGCTCGTCGTACTCGGGGTTGCAGTATCCCGACTCGCTCAGACCGGTGGGGATCTCGTCGCAGATGAGCGCGCTGAGCAGGAAGCCCGGGTCGGGATCGGAGCCCCAGCCCCACAGGATCACGTCGAAGTCGAAACCAGGGCAGCACACCGAGGTCAGCGTGTCGGGGTCGAGGACCTGGATCTGGACCTCCACTCCCACCTGCCTCCACCAGTCGGCCAGGGTCTGGGACAGCCGGGGGCCGGTGTCGGAGTCATCGGGGAAGTTCATGCGGAGGCTCAACTCCGCCCGTTCCCCGCAATCCATGGAGGCCGGACATTCCCGGATGCCGTTGTCGTTGGTGTCCACGTAGCCGGCCTCATCGAGGAGGCGGTTGGCTTCCTCCAGGTCGAAGGCGTAGTCCACAATCGTGTCGTCGAACCAGATACCCAGCCCGGTGGGGACGATGGCGATGCCCGGGGTTCCCAGCCCCAGCAGCAGGGTGTCGATGAGTTGCTGCTTGTCAACTGCGTGAGCCAGGGCCAGGCGGACCTGCCGGTCCCGCAGGGCCGGATGGCCCGAGCACACCCCGTCCTCCGCCGGGCAGTTCTCCGGCTCGGTGACGTTGAAGATGATGTCGGTGAGATCCGGGGCCAGCGGCTCTCCGGTGGCCACGGTGATGTTGGGGTTGGCCTCCAGGGTGCCGATGGCGGTGGCGGGGAACTCGGTGATCATGTCCACATCGCCGTTGATCAGGGCCTGCACCCGGGCGTCGGCGTTCTCGAGAGTCTGGAAGATCACCTCATCGACGGTCGGGGCGCCTCCCCAGTAGTCCTTGCTAGCGGCCAGCCGCACGTACTCGCCCTGTCGGTGCTCGGTGAGCGTAAAGGAGCCGGAGCCGATCATCTCGGTGTTATCGAACGCGCCGGGGTCGTCCACCGTCTCCCAGATGTGCTTGGGCAGGATGTACATGAAGACCATGCGGCCCTCGAAGCTGCCCGTGGGTGAGCTCATGGTGATGGTCACCGTTGTGGGATCGGGGGCCTCGATCACCTCGTCCCCGTCGAAGTAGGAGGACATGTACACACACCAGTCGGCGCAGTCCCGGTAAAGCTCCAGGGTGTACTTCACGTCTTCACTGGTCAGGGGCGTGCCGTCGTGGAAGGTGGCGTTGTCCACCAGGGTCACCGTCCAGGTCAGCTCATCTTCGGACACCGACCAGTCGGTGGCCAGCTCGGGTATGTAGTTGCCGTCCATGTCCAGGGTGATCGGGGTGTTGTAGACGAGCTCGTAGACGGCGTAGTCCTCGGTGAGTTCCCCCAGGCCCGGGTTGAGGGAAGTCGGGGCCCCACCCCAACCGATGCGGACGGTCCCTCCCTCGGCGGCCGGGGGAGCCGTCGTGGTCTCAGGCGGGAGGGTGGTCGATGCCCCGCCGGTCGTCTCTGTTCCCGGTTGGGTGGTCGACGTGGCGGTGTCGTCGTCTCCGCAGGCGGCCAGGATCATGAGCAGTCCCAGCAGCAATGCCAATGTCCGGTTTCTCATCTCGCGTCCTTTCCCTGAACACGACGCGGCCCGGCCGCGTGGGGGGACCTCGCCAGTCTCCCCGCCCGGGCGGGGATGCGCCCAGGCGACGGATTGCGTCCCGGTGGTGCGACCCTACTCCGTGAGGTCTCCCGGTGTCGGCAGAAACGGCCTGCTTAGGGTCACATCAGGTGCCAGTCGAGGAATCTCTCGAGCCGGCGGTAGAAATGCAGCTGCGGCTCGCGCCTCAGGAGCCCGTGGCCCTCGGTGGGATAGGTGACGTACTCGAAGGTCTTGCCCTCCCGGCGCAGCGCCTCTACCAGCTGGGCGGACTGATCGGGATGCACCCGGGCATCGCCCTCGCCGTGCGCCACCAGGAGGGGCCGGGCGATGTCGGCCACCCGGTGCAGCGGAGAGCCGGACCGGTAGGCCTCGGGGGCGTCGGCCGGACGGCCCATCATCCTTTCGAGGTCTTCCCGTCCCACCCGGTCGCCCAGCGCCCAGGAGGTGGCGATGTCACTATCCCCATACTTGGCCACCCCGCAGGCAAAGCGGTGCCGGGGGTCGAGGGCCAGGGAGGCTAGGGCCAGGTAGGACCCGTAGGAGGCGCCGAAGATGGCCAGCCTCCGGGCATCCACCCAGTCGAAGCCGGCCAGGTAATCGGCGGCCGCCAGGCAGTCGGCGGTGTCGTCCACTCCCCAGACCCCGCGGTTGGCCCGCTCGAACTGCTGCCCGTAGGAGGTGCTGCCCCGGAAGTTGACGGCGAACCACGCATAGCCCTTGTCGATGAAGTACTGGGCGTGCCCGTCCCACTCGTCGCCGTAGAACGAAGTGGGCCCCCCGTGCGGGTAGACCACGGCCGGCACACGCTGTCGGCCGGCGGCGGGCGGCTTGAAGAGGAAGCCCTCGATGGGCGTGCCGTCGGCCGATTGATAGCGCACCCGCTCCGGGGTGGCATGTGGGGCGGCGGCGACCGCCGCCGGTATCCCTTCCAGAAGGGTGGTGATGTTCCCGTCGGGCTCCACCCGCACCAGGCGCGGGGGGGTGCGGTGATCTTCATGGACGGCGACCAGGGCCCCATCCTGCACCCACTGCGGGCGCGACCACAGCCCGCCCTGGGCCAATCGGGACACGGACCCGTCGGCGGCGCTTACCAGCACCAGATCGGTGCAGCCCGCCCGGGAGCGCACCGCCGCCAGGGCGCCTCCGTCCGGACGCCAGGCGGGCTCGGCGAAGTCGGCGGCCTCGGCGGTGAGCGGCCGCTCGCCGGTGCCGTCCGCACCCACCAGGCACAACTGGTCCCACCCGTCACGCGCGGAGGCGTAGGCCACCACCCGACCCGCCGGGTCCACCGCGGGGCTGTGGTCGCGCCGTCCCGGCGCGCCGGACAGGTGCCGGCCCTCGCCGGATTCCATGTCGATCACCCACAGGTCGCTGCGATCGAAGTCGTCGGGGGGGTGGCCCTCGGCTACTAGGAGGGGGGTGCCGGGTACGGGAGCGGCGGACCCGACCGAGTAGGCGGGCGGGGTGAGGGCACGGGCCCAGGAGTCGTCGGGGTCACAGCAGGCGAGCCGGGTGACTTCGTCACGCTCCACGGTGACCAGCAGGCGGCCTTCGTCGGGCCAGGCCTCGACCCCGGCCTCTAGCAGGCGGCGGGGCAGGCCCCCGGCGGTGGGGACGATCCGGGCCCAGCCTTCGTCGCCGTAAGCCAGCCGCGTCCCGTCGGGTGACCAGACGGGGGCGGCATCCTCCCAGAAGGCAGTCGGGGGACGGCCGGTGGTGAGACGCCGGGCCTTGCCTCCCGCCGCCGGCACCGCCCAGACGTCGGAGCTGTCGCGATCCAGGAGCACGGCAACGCAGGAACCATCCGGGGAAGCGGTGGGGTGATGGGGACGCTCCACGGCGGCCACCGCCTCCAGGCTCCAGGCGGTAGCCCGGGGGGCGTCGGGCCGGGGAAGGCTGGGCAGCCCCCCGTGCTCGTCTTTGCCGACCAGGAAGGGGGTGGGGTCGCTCATGGTTGGCCTCCTGCTGCCGCGAACGCTTCCAGGGTGCCCACCACCAGGCCGCCCAGGCGGTTCAGGTCGTAGCCCCCTTCCTGCACGAAGACGGTGGGGAGGCGGAGGCCGGCCAGGGCCTCAGCCGCCCGGCAGAAGCCGGCCGGGCTGATCCCCAGCGGGCTCTCGGGGTCTCCGGCGGCTCCGTCCACCCCCAGTGAGACCACCAGCGCAGCGGCCCGGTGCGCGGCCGCCGCCCGGCAAAGGTCGGCGACGGCTTCCAGCCAGGGCCCGTCGCCGCAGGCGGGCGCTACCGGGCGGTTCAGGTTGGCGCCCTCTCCCGGCCCCCGGCCTTGCTCGTCGGCATAGCCGACGAAGTGAGGGAACCAGCCGGCTCCCGGGTCGACGTGCACCGAGGAGTAGAGGACGTCGCCCCGGTCGTAGAAGATGTCCTGGGTGCCGTTCCCGTGGTGGGCGTCCAGGTCCACCACGGCAACCCGATCTACCCCGCCGTCGCGCAGGGCCTGGGCGGCAAGAGCGGCGTTGTTCAGGTAGCAGGAGCCGCCGCAGAACGAGCGGCCGGCGTGATGGCCCGGGGGGCGGCAGACGGCATAGACGGCCGGTGTGCCCGCGAGCGCCATCTCGGCGGCGGTGAGGGCGCAGTCGGCGGCGGCCACCGCGGCGTCGAAGGTGCCGCGCCCGATGAGAGTGGTGGTGTCGGCGATGTACACCCCCGCCCGGGCCGAGGGGGCCACCGGCAGTCGGAAGGGCCGGTCGGCCACCATCTGCGGAAGGGCAAACGTGTAGGGGACGACCCGGTCCTGGCCCGGCTCTTCCGGGTAGCCCGCCGCCACCCAATCCTGGTGAGCGGTGCGGAGGTAGTCGACCATCGCCGGTTCGTGTACCCGATGCAGGTGACCGGCCCCGTGGGCGGCCGGCGGGAGGATAGGAAAGCCGGCCGTTTCCAGTGCCTCCCGGATCAGGTCGCCGCGGGCCACCACTTCGGTGCCGGGTATAGGGACTCCCACCCAGACCTCACCCCCGGGGTCGTGCAGGCGGTGGCGCTCGGTCCACACTGCCGGGAAGGGGCTGGCGGGCAAGGGTGACCTCCGGCGGCGAGCCTACGGACGGCCGGCCGGGGCGTCAATCGAGGCCGGCGGCTACTTCGGCCACGGCCTCCCCCAGCCGGGCCGCCACCTGGTCGATCTGCTCGGGGGTGATGATGAGCGGCGGCCCGAGGAGCACCACGTCGCCGGCTACCCCGTCGGCGCAGCCCTTGGACGAGTAGACCAGCAGGCCGCGCCGGCGGGCGGCAGCCACCACCCGCTCCACCACCCGCTCGCCGGGAGGGAAGGGGGCTTTGGTGCGGGGGTCGCCGACGAGTTCCACGGCGGCCAGCAAGCCGCGTCCCCGGATGTCCCCGGCTATCGCCTGCCCGTCGAGGGCGGCCGCCAGGGAGGCCAGCAGGTAGGGCCCGCGCTGCGCCGCCGCCTCCACCAGGCCCAGTTCGCGCAGGCGGCGCAGCACCGCCCGGCCGACCGCCGCCCCCACCGGGTGATGGGAGAAGGTGAGCCCGTGCACAAAGCCGCCTCCCGCCTGGACCGTGTCGTGCACCTCGCCCGAGGCCAGGCACAGGCCCAGCGGCCAGTAGCCGCTCGAGGCCCCCTTGGCGGCCACCAGGATGTCGGGGGCCACTCCCCAGTGGTCGACGGCGAACCAGGCTCCGGTGCGGCCGAAGCCGGTCATCACCTCGTCGGCAATGAGCAGCACTCCGTGGCGGCGGCACACCTCGACCACCGCCGGCCAGTAGTCGTCGGTGGGGACGGCGGCCCCGGTGGTGGCCCCGCCGATGGGCTCGGCGAGGAAGGCGGCCACCCGGCCGGGGCCGATCTCGACGATCGTCCGTTCCAGTTCGCCGGCATGCCACGCCCCGCAGCCCGTCGGGTGCCCGGGAGCGGGGCAGCGGTACTCGTTCACTGCGGGGACGTGAACGGAGTGCCCCAGCCAGTGCTCGTAGGGGTCGCGCAGCCGGGGCCGGCCGGAGGCGTCGAGGGCGCCGCGGGTGTTGCCGTGGTAGGAGAGGTGCCGGGCCACGATCACCTGCCGCTGCGGCTCCCCACGCGCCAGGTGATAGGAGCGGGCCAACTTGAGGGCGGTCTCCACCGCCTCCGAGCCGCCGGAGACGGGGAACAGCCGGGCATTGGGGACGGGGGCCACCGCGGTCAGCTCGGCGGCGTACTCCTCTAACACCTCGGTGGTAAAGGCCGAGCCGTGCACGTAGGCGAGGGCTTGCGCCTGTTCCGCCATGGCCGCGACCACCACCGGGTCGCCGTGGCCGATGCCCACCACGATGGCCCCGCCCGCGGCATCGAGGTAGCGGCGACCGTCCGCGTCCTCTACCCAGACACCCTCTCCCCGCACCGCCACCGGTGGGTCGGCGGCCCGGCGAAAGACCCGGCTCATCCCAGGTACACCCGCTCAGGGTCGAGCGCTCGGAGGGTGGCCAGTTCCTCTTCGGTAGGCGGCGGGGTCTCGGCCGGGTCGGGGGCCACCGCCATCTCCCAGCCGCAGGCCTCCTGCACCTGTGCGAGGGTGACCCCGGGGTGGAGGGAGGTGAGGGTCATCTCCCCATCCACGAAGCCGTACACCCCCAGTTGGGTGACCACCGTGGCAGGCCCGCCGCCGGGAAGCTGGCGGCCCGGGAAGTGGCCGGGGCTGGTGATGAAGTCCACCCGGGGCACGAACGAGCGAGCCGACTGGGGGACGATGACGAAGACCTTGGAGGCGAGGACGGCGATGTCGCAGGCCCCTCCCGACCCGGGCAGACGGACCTTGGGGCGGTCGTAGGGGCCGATCACGGTGGTGTTGATCGACCCGCGCCGGTCGATCTGGGCTGCTCCCAGGAAGGCGACGTCCACCTTTCCCCCCTGCAGGTAGAAGGCGAACAGGTCGAACATGGAGGCCACCGCCCGGGCCCCGGCGACCAGGCAGGGGTCGCCGATGGAGATGGGCAGCCGCTCGGGGCGGGATCCCACCGCCCCCGACTCGTAGACCAGTTCCAGCCCGGGCTCCACGGTGCGCTGGGCCAGGCTGCAGGCCAGGTTGGGCAGGCCGATCCCCACGAAGCACACGTGCTCCCCAGCCAGCCGCCTGGCGGCGGCCACCACCATGAGCTCATTGGAGGTCCAGTTCACCGGTAGCTCCCGTAGTTGACCGGCGCCGACCAGCCGTCCCCGGGGGCCAGGGCGGACCAGCGCTCGGGCCCCAGCCGCTCCCGGTACTCGGCGTGGTCGGCCAGGCCGTACACCCATTCGTCGAGCCAGGCGGCAATCACCGCCTGGTCACGGCTGATCGGTTCCCAGTCCAGGTAGAAGCGGTTGTCGCGGTCGTAGTAGCCCTGCACGAAGGAGGGATGGCAACCCCCCGGCGCCTCCACCACGGCATCGACGATGGGGGAGGGGATGAGGGTGCTGTTGGGGTCGGCCCGCACTACCGATTCGGGGACTACCTCCTCGCACACCACG
The DNA here is from genome assembly GCA_964548475.1 of uncultured Acidimicrobiia bacterium. Taxonomy (GTDB): domain Bacteria; phylum Actinomycetota; class Acidimicrobiia; order Spongiisociales; family UBA11373; genus VGBK01. The sequence goes on along the minus strand of CAZJRF010000007.1, from coordinate 22,259 downwards.
ATTACCCGCCGGGCGGCGAAGGCGGCCTCCTTCTGACAGCCGATCAGGCCCCAGGCCTGGGCGTCGCCGTCGGCGGTGGCCCGCTGCACGTGGACGATGGCCACATCGGGGTTGAGAGCAGGGACCGCGTGCATCGTCTCCCCGTCGTAGGGCGAGGTGAGGGAGACGATGCGCGGGTTGACGGCGGGCAGGTCGCTCCCGGTGTAGGAGCGCAGCGGGAAGAAGGGGAGCCCGGCCGCCCCGGCCGTGTAGCGGCTCACCATGCCGAAGTGGCTGTACTCCTCGATCTCCAGAGGCTCGGGGTCGGCTCGCTCGATGCGCCGCCGGAGGGCATGCAGCGAGCCGGCACCGGGGTTGCCCATCCAGGAGAAGACCAGCCGGGAGATGACTCCGGCCGCGGCCAGCTGGTCTCCGATGACGTCGGGGGTGAGCCGACACAGGGTGAGGTTGCGGCGCCGCTGGCGAATCAACTCGTGCCCGGCGGCGTGGCAGATGAGGTGGGTGAAGCCCTCGATGGCCACCGTGTCGCCGTCGGCCACCAGCCGTGCGACGGCCTCCCGCATGGTGGCGACCTTGCTCACGGGCCCACCCTAGCGACGGCGCGAGTCGGCCGAAGCAGGCTCCCTCGGGGTCTCAGAGCCCCATCACCCTCCGGTACTCGGCTCGCAGGCTGGGGTGGAGGCGGCGCTGCTGGCCGTCGTCGAGGGCAGGGATGCGAGCGGGGACCACGATGGCCCCGCCGTCGCGCCCCACCAGGCCCTCGCGCAGCAGGCTGGGCAAGTGGAGGGGCCGGCGCAGGTGAGTGCCTCGCCGGGCGGCGACGCCCAGGCGCAGGAGGTCGGCCACCGCGCCGGGGCCGATCAAGGCCGACCAGTAGCGGCGCACCGCCGGGTCGTCGGGGTCGTGGGCGGGATGTCCGTTGCTTTCCGCCAGGCGAGGCCGGATCCAGGGACGGGGGATGGCAGTGGGGCGCAGGCGGATGACCTCCGCCGCCCCCGGGACTGGCGCGGCTTCCATGGAGACGGGAGGACGGGCGTCTCGACGGAGGGCCCCGGGGGCTGCGGCGGTCATGGCACTTAGATACAACTAAGACCACTTACGTGCAACGGTCCCGGTCCGGGGGCGCGAAAGAAAAGCCTGGGCTAGCCGCTCGCCTGGTAGACGGTGTAGCGAACCACGACCACCGTGTCCTCGGTGATCATGGTCCCCGCCGACGGCCTGGTGGCCAGCACCTGATCGCGTTCGGCCGGGTTGGAGACCGGCACGGTCACCAGCTGCCAGGCGAAGTCGATCTCGGTGGCCTGGCGCAGGGCCTGCAGGATGGCGACCGCCTCTCCCGAGCTGAGGCCCACCAGGTCCACCATGGCAACCTCAGGGGGCCGGCCGCTGGAGACCTCGAGCTTCACTACCTCTGCCTGCTTGACGCGTTCGGGGTTCTCCGGGTCCTGGGCAACCACCTGGTCTTCCGGCTCGTCGGAGTTGACGTACTCGACCTCGACGTTGAAGCCGGCCTTGTACAGCTCCTCGGTGGCCTCCTCGAGATCCATGCCGATCACGTCGGGCACTTCCACTCGCGGGGTCTGGTAGTACAGCTCGACCCCCTCCGGGTCGGGAGGGAAGTCGAGCACCGGCAGGCCGTCGGTGGCGATCTTCATGTACTCGGCCCAGAGGGGGGCGGCCACGTTCGAGCCCCAGACCGTCTCGTAGTAGGTGCCGTTGATGACCAGGTTGCGCATCTCCACCTGGCGGTCGGGGAACCCCACCCAGACCGAGGTGGTGTACTGCGGGATGAAGCCGATGAACCAGACGTCGGTGTGGTCCTCGTGGGTGCCGGTCTTGCCGGCCTGGGGCCGGTCGATCCGGGCATTCCCCCCCGTCCCGCTGGTGATCACCTGCTCCATGGTGTTCACCACCGCAGCGGCCAGGGCGCCGTCCAGCGCCCGGGTCCGCTCAGTATCGTGCTGGTAGACCACGTTCCCGTCGGCATCCTCGATGCGCTCGATCAGGTAGTTCTCCACCCGCCATCCGTAGTTGGCCAGGGTCGAGTAGCCGGCGGCCATCTCCAGGGGGCTGACCGCCGAGGCGCCGAGCACGATGGCCGGCACCGATCCCAGCGGGGACCTGATGCCCATACGGTGCGCCACGTCGCCGATCTTGTCCGCTCCTACCTCCACCGCCACCTGGCAGAACACGGAGTTGGTAGAGGCGATCAGGGCGCGCTCCAGCGTGCGGATGGTGCCGTCGGTGGGGCCTCCCCGGCAGACCCAGGGCTCGATGCCCCCGTAGTCGAGGGTCTGGGGGGAGGATTCGGCCCAGTATGACTGCAGGGGCCAGCCGTTCTCCATGGCCGCCACCAGGCCGAAAGGCTTGAAGGCCGAACCCGGGTTGCGCCTCCCCTTGGTGGCAATGTCGTAAGTGCGCTGACCGGCCTGGAAGTCCTCCCCGAACTCGATGCCCGAGGCCATGACGATGGTGCCGCCGGTGCGGTTGTCGATCATGGCGATGGCGCCGGTGGGGCCGTCCTCGCCGGGGGGGAACCACTGCTGCAGCAGCTCCTGGGCCGCCTGCTGCAGCGCGTAGTCCACGGTGACGTAGATCTTCAAGCCCCCGCCCCCCTCGCAGGTGGTGTCGTCGGCAGGACAGCCGAAGAGGGCCCGCTTGCGCTGCAGGTAGGTGTCGCCCAGGCCGAAAGAGGGGTCGTTGAGCACCGCTTCCTTGGCGGCGATCAGCACCTGAGGGGCGAGGGTCTGGAACTCCCGGTGGGGCACCGTCACCAGCGGCTCCGCCTCGGCCGCCTCGGCCTCGGCCGGGGTGATGTAGCCCTCGTCGAGCATCTCGTAGATGACCCGGTTGCGGGCCTCGATGGGATCGCCCGCCCGGCGCCTGAGATCGTACAGGCTGGGGTTGCGGATGGGCACGGCCAGGGCGGCCGCCTCGGCGATGGTGAGGTCGTCGAGATCCTTGCCGAAGTACTCCTGGGCGGCGGCGCGCACCCCGTATGCGTTGTTCCCGAAGTAGGTGGAGTTCAGGTAGAACTCGAGGATCTGCTCTTTGGTGTAGCGCCGTTCGAGCTCCATGGCGATGGAGGCCTCGGACGCCTTGCGACGGAGGGTGGGCTCGGTGCCGATGAAGTTCTGCTTGACCACCTGCTGGGTGATGGTGGACCCTCCCTGGAAGGTGGCCCCCCCGCCCACGTTGCCGAGCAGCGCCCGGAGGATGGCCCGGTGGTCTATGCCCGGGTGTAGCCAGAACTTGGAGTCCTCGGCCGACAGGATGGCCGCTACCACCAGGTCGGGGATCTCCTCGAAGGGCACAGGCTGGCTGTTGCGCTCGGTAAGCAGTCCGAGTAGCACCCCGTCGGCGGTGTAGACCTCGGAGAGACGGCCCAGGTCGGGCAGGTGGAGGGGGAGGGACGCGACGTTGGGTATCCAGTTCCGGCGCAGGTCGTCGAGGGTGCCGTAGGCGGCGTTGCTCCCCAGGAAGGCGAGCAAGCCGAACCATCCGGAGGCCACGACTGCGACGCCCGCAAGCACGGCGAGGGCGATCAACCGCCTCCCACGCCGATCCGATCTTTCGGCCTGGTGAATGGAGATTTCCATCGGTTACCCCGTCGGACGTCCCGGGCGGCCCGGCGGTTCCCGCGCGGCTTCCGGCCTCGCCGGGCAGTGTAACGATGGCCCCGGTTTGTGAAAGGACCGCTCCGGACCGGCCGGCCGGGCGTGCCCGGGCGAACCGGAGTGCTAGAGGCTCTCCGGCGCTACCGTGCCGGCCTGTGAGCACGCGCACTCGCTTCCTGGTCATCGGTGGTGGCCCCGCCGGCGGCGCCGCGGCCGCGGTTGCCGCGGCCGGAGGCGCTGAGGTGACCCTGGTGGAAGCCGAGGTGATGGGTGGGGCCTCCCAACTGTGGGACTGCATTCCCTCCAAAGCCCTGGTGGCCAGCGCCGGCAACCTGGCCTCGATTCGCGCCGGCGGGCACTTCGGGCGGGCCGACCCCGGCCCGCTGGTGCCCGACGTCGCCCGCCTGGCCGAGCGGCGGCTGTCGACGGCCTCCCTGCTGTCCTCTTCACTGATAGGGCGGCTGGAGGCGCTGGGGGTCACCCTGGAGGCCGGCCGGGCCCGGTTCAGCGGTCCGAACAGCGCGGCATTGAGCACTCGCATCGGCGAACGGGAGGTGGAGTTCGATCGGGCGCTCATCGCCACCGGGTCGGCGCCCCGCGTCCCGGAGTGGGCCGAGGTGGATGGGGAGCGGGTGGTCACCTCGCGCCAGGCCTACACGCTGCCCGCTCCTCCCGAGCAACCGGTGGTGATCGGCGCCGGGGCCACCGGGGTCGAGTTCACGCACATTTTCTCCAGCCTGGGAGGGAGGGTGACCCTGCTCGCCGCTCACGGTCGGGTGCTGCCCGACGACGATGAGGAAGCGGCGGCAGCGCTCGAGGAGGAATTCATCGAGCGGGGTGTCACCCTGCTGCGCGGGGCGCGGGCCAGATCGGCCCGCCGGATCGACGGCGGGGTGGAGGTGGCCACCGAGGACGGCCGGGTGGCGACCGGCTCGCACGCCCTGCTGGCGGTGGGGTTGCGGCCGGTCTGCGATGACCTGGGCCTCGAGGCGGCCGGGGTGGCCCGGGCCGGAGAAGCGGTGGCCGTTGATGCTTTGCAGCGTACATCGGTGCCCCACATCTACGCCGCGGGAGACGTGACCGGCGGGTTGATGCTCAGCTCCGTGGCCGCCGCCCAGGGGGTGGTGGTGGGGAGGCTGGTGCTCGGGGAGGAGCCGGCGCCGGTGGAGGCGCACCGGGCGGCTCAGTCGGTGTTCACCGAGCCGGAGCTGGCCTGGGTGGGCCTTCAGGAGTCCGAGGCGGCGGCACAGGGGCGGCGGGTGCGGGTCTCCCGGGTGGCCTTCACCACCAACCCCCGGGCGCTGGTGCAGCCGCGACCGCGAGGCTTCGTCAAGTTGATCAGTGACGCCGCCACCGACACGGTGCTCGGGGGGACGGTGGTTGGCCGTCACGCCGGCGAGCTGGTCGGCATCCTCGCCCTGGCGGTGCGGGCCGGCCTGGGACGGCGGGTGCTGGCCGAGACGCTCATGGCCCACCCTTCCCTGGCCGAGAGCATCGCCGTCGCCGCCCGTTGAAGGGACGTGCGCCCCCGCACCGGTCGCCTAGGCGCTGAAGCCGAGAGCGCGCAGGCGGTCGCGCACGCCCGGGTCGGCAAGGAGAGCGGCAAGGGCGGCCACCGCCGGACGGGAGCGGCGCTCGTCGGGGACGGCGAGGTCGAAGCGCTCTTCTTGCATGAAGAGGAAGCGGAGCCCGGCGGCGGAGGCGATGATGTCGAGGGTCATGCCCCAGTCGGCTCGCCCCTGGGCCACGGCGGCCGCCACCGCGTGGTGGGTACGCGGCTGGTTGGTGTACCCCTCGGGGCATAGGCCGTCGAGCAAGCGGTCGAGGAGCACCCGGGTGCCGCTCCCCGGGTTGCGGTTGACCATGCGGTAGCCGCCGGCCCGGACGGCGGCAAGGAAGGCCTCCGGGTCGGCCGCCTCCAGGCCGGGGGTGCCGGGGCGAAAGGCGATTCCCTGGCGGCGCCCGTAGCCGGGCAGCAGGCCGATCCCGGCGGGGAGGAAGGGGCGGTTGTACTCGCCGGTGGCCTCGTCCATGAGGTGGATGCCGGCCACGTCGCCCTCCCCGCGGACCAGGGCGGCCAGTCCGGCGGTGGACCCAACCTTGATGGACTTGACGGCGAAGCCCTGGTCGGCGAGCAGCCCGAGCAGGAAGTCGAGGCCCACGCAGTGGCTGCCGATGGCCACCAGATCCGTGGGGGGGGCCCCCCGGTGGAGGAGGCGCACCTGCACCCGTTCCCCTTCGGCCAGGTACTCCGTGGCAGCCGGGATGCGCAGGAACCCGTCGGCGCGCCCGAAGGCGGTCACACTCCCCGAGCCGGCGCCCAGCGGGTAGGCCGCCCGCCCCGCCCGGCCCTCCACCAGGTCCACCAGCACGTACTCGGTGCGCCCCGGTTCGGAGTTGATGCGCAGCGGCACCACCGCCTCGACGACGGCCGCCTCCTCCTCGGCCCGCCCGGCCAACCGGCGGAGCAGCGGCGCCACGAACTCATGAAAGGTGAAGACCGCCGAGGTGGGGAAGCCGGGCAGCACAACCACCGGCCGCCCGGCTACGACGGCCAGCAAGATGGGCTTGCCCGGCTTGAGGGCTACCCCGTGCACCACTACTCCCGGCGAGCCGGGCAGCCGCCCGGCCAGCCGGTGCACCACCGCCGCGTTCAGATCGCCTTCCCCCTTGGAGGTGCCGCCGGAGAGCAGCACGACGTCGGCCGCATCCTTCCCGGTGAGCAAGCGGGACAAGGCCTCTTCCAGCTTCTGCTCGTCGTCGGGCAGGACGCCGGCCGGCACCGGGCTGCCGCCCAGCTCGGCCACGGCGTCGAGCAGCATGCGCTGATTCGAGTCGTAGACCGACCCGGTGGGGAGGGGCTCCCCGGGGAGGACTATCTCGTCGCCGGTGGAAAGCACCGCCACTCGCGGGCGGCGCACCACCTGCACCCGGTCCAGTCCTGCTGCGGCCAGCACCGCCGTGTCTTGTGAGGTGAGCACTCGCCGCCGCAGCAGCACCAGGTCGCCCCGGCCGATATCCGAGCCGGCAAAGGTGACCGCGTCGCCGGGCGCCGCCGGCCGCAGCACGTGGATGTCCTCCTCCGCCGGCCGGGTGTTTTCCACCATGACCACCGCGTCGGCTCCGCGCGGCACCACCCCGCCGGTGGCGATGGGCACCGCCCAGCCGGGCTCCACCTGGAACCCCGGAGGCGGCTCTCGGCCGGCGGCCAGTGACAGGGGGGAGACCCGCAGGGCCACCGGCTGCAACTCCTCGGCCCCGGAGGTATCGGCCGCGCGCACCGCGAACCCGTCCACGTTGCTGCGATCGAAAGCCGGCACGTCGACGGGGGCGGCAACGTCGGTCGCGAGCACCCTCCCGTGCGCCTCGGCCAGTGGCACCCACTCCTCGCCCGGGACGAGATGGGCGCAGGCGGCATCGAAACGGCGGTGGGCCTCTGTCTCATCCACCACGTCCAGGAATTGCCGCTGTCTCACCAGTCTGCCTCCGCTTGTGCACGGTACAGGTGGACCTCGACCTCCGCTCCCTCCGGGAGGCCCTCCGAGCCGGACGGGATGATGACGAAGCCGTCGGCCGAGGTCACCGAGGACAGAGCCGAGGCTCCCCCGATGGCGACGGGCTCCACCCGTCCGGAGCGCACCCGCACCCGGGCGTAATCGGTGCGCCCGATCTGGGATACCAGGCGGGTGGCCAGCGGCAGGGAGGCCACGGGGTAGGGGAAGGCGGCGGGGAGGCCGCCCATGGTGCGCACCACCGGCCCGGCGAAGAAGTCGTAGGCCACGAGGCAGGAGACCGGGTTGCCGGGGAGGAGGAGAACGGGTGCAGGGCCGATGCGGCCGATGCCGGTGGGGGAGGAGGGGCGCATCGCCACCCCGTGCACCAGCAGCTCTCCCAGCTCGGCCACGAGCAGGGGCACCCAGTCCTCCCGGCCTACCGAGGCCGCCCCGGCGGTCACGATAACGTCGGCTCTCGGCCCGGCCAGAGCTGAGCGCAGGGGATCACGGTCGTCGGGCAGGCGGAGCAGGCTCTCTACCACCCCGCCGTCGCGCTCCAGCAGGGCGGCCAGCATCGGCCCGTTGCTGTCGGTGATGCGGTGCCCGGCGGGCCGCTCACCGGGGGGCAGCAGTTCGTTCCCCGACACGATGACGCGCACGCGGGGGCGCCGATGGACAGCCACTCGCGAGCATCCCACGCTGGAGAGGAGGCCGACATCCTGGGGAAGGAGGCGGCGGCCGGCGGGCACGACCAGGTCGCCCCGGCGCACATCCTCGCCGGGCCGGCCCACGTTGCGGCCCGCGGCCAGGGCTGCCCTGACCTCCAGGCGGCCCTCCGTCTCGGTCGCGTCTTCGGCGCGCAGCACCGCGTCCGCTCCGGGCGGGAGGGGGGCGCCCGTCATGATGCGGCAGGCGGCGCGAGCGGCCAGAGGGATGGCCGGCCGGCCGGGCATCGATTCGCCCCCGACGGCGAGGATCACCGGGTCGTAGGGGGTGGCACCGAAGGTATCGGCGGCCCGCAGAGCGTAGCCGTCCATGGTAGCCCGGGGGAAGGGGGGAACCTCGACCTCGCTGGTCACCGCGCGGGCCGCCACCCGCCCGGTGCACTCGGCCAGGGGTACCTCCTCGGCGGGCAGGGGGGCGACTCCCGACAGGGCGGCGGCGCGGGCCTCGGCCACCGTGGCGCGGCGGCGGAAGCCGCGCATGCGCACGTCCTCGGACCCTCCTCCCACCGCGGTCAGCAGGCGCAGGGTATCGCCGGGAGCGAGAGGCAGGGTCGCCCAGTCGGCCCGCGGCACCCGCCGGTCCCCCTGGAAGACCAGCAGGTGGCGGTGGAAGCGCCCGGTCGGGTCGAGCATCCGGGGGCGGAGGCCGGGGTGGGCGGCGAACAACGCCTCGAACGCCTCCCCGATGGTGCTCCCGGTCACCTCCAGCGAGCCGACTCCGCCCGCGTGGGGGCGGAGCAAGGCGGGCAGGAGGATGGTCGCCATGGCCCGTCCGAACCTAGCAGCGGAACGCCCGCAACCGGCCCGAGGGGGCGGCTAGCGTGACCGGGAAGGGGAGGGAAGCATGCCCGGACCGGTGAAGCCCCCGATCTCGTCGACGTACCTGGACAGGATCGATGTGCGGGTCGGAACCATCGAGGAGGTCGAGGAGATCGCCGGGTCGGACCGCCTGGTGCGGCTGGTGGTGGGCTTCGGGGACCACCGCCGGCGCATCATTGCCGGTCTGAAGAAAGAGAGAGAGGACCCCGGGGAGATCCGGGGCCGCCAGGCGCTGTTCGTGGTCAACCTGGAGCCGCGCACCATCCGTGGCGAGATGTCGGAGGGCATGCTCTTCGATCTGGGCTATCCGGATGGGATCACGCCGGTGCTGGCGGTGCCGGAGAAACCGGTACCCGACGGCACCCGGGCGGGCTGAGGCCGGGCCGCCCTCGGCTACCGACCGGGCCGGGCGCGGGCCTGCCGAAAGGCGGCGTAGCGACCTCCTTGTTCCAGCAGCCGGTGGTGGGATCCCCGCTCCACCACCCGGCCTCGATCGAGCACGACGATCTCATCCATGTCCTCGAGGCCCTCCGCAGTGTGGGTGATGAGCAGCAGGCCGCGCTCCTCGCCGGTGGCGAGCAAGGCCGACACCACCCCCGAAGCCGCCTCCGGGTCGAGGCCGGCGGTGGGCTCGTCGGCCACCAGCACCGGGAAGCCGGCCAGGAGGGCCCGGGCCAGGGAGAGGCGGCGCCGCTCGCCGCCCGACAGGTCGGTTCCGCCGGGGCCCACCCGGGTATCCAGGCCCTCGGGGAGGGCGGTCGCCCACCGATCGAGGCGGGCCTGAGCCAGGGCTCGCCACAAGTCGCTCTCTCCGGCGCCGGGCCGTCCCAGTGCCAGGTTCTCGCGCAGAGTCCCTGCGACCAGGGCTGCATCTTCGGCCGCCAGGCCGACCAGGGAACGGACGGCCTCCCCGGTTAGCCGGGGGGCATCGACCCCGCCCACCAGATAGGTGCCCTCGTCCAGTTTGCGGAAGCGCAGCAGCGCCTGGGCCACGGTGGACTTGCCCGCCCCGCTCTCGCCCACCAGCGCCACCCGGCGCCCCGGCTCCAGGCAGAGGTCCACCCCGCGCAGCGCCCAGGGCCCGTCCGGGCGATGGCGAAGTGATGCTCCCCTCAACTCGAGCCGGGCTCCGGCGGGCGCCTCACCGGGCCCCAGCGGATCGGGGACGGGGTCGGGGCTGCTCTCGAGGGCCGCGAGGCGCCGGGCGGCGGCCGCTCCCTCGTCGAGACGGAGCAAGCCGTGGGGGAGCAGCGCCACCGGCTCGAAGGCGGCCACCGCCAGCAGGGCCAGGGCCCCCAATGCCACCCGGTCCAGCGAGCCGGCGGCCACGGCCTCTACTCCTACCCGGGCAACCATCCAAAGGCATAGCCCGCTGCCCAGGGCCACCAGCCCCGAGCCGGTACCGGCGACCCAGGCCGCCCGGCGGGCGAGCCGGGTGAGACGGTTGTCGGCCGCGGCGGCCGCGGCCAGCAGATCGGCGCTGCGTCCGAAGACGGCTGCCTCGGCGGCCCCCTCGACGAGGTCGATCACCGTCACAGCCAGGTCGCCGCGCGCCGCAGCCAGACGCCCGGCTCGGGCGCGGCCGGCAGCGAGCGCAACGATGCCCACCGCCACGGCGGTGAGCGCCAGGGCGGCCGCCACCGTGTACCCGGCCGCGGGCAGCATGGCCCAGGCGGCGGCGCCGGCCCCGGCCACGGCGAGGCCGGTGACTGCCACGGGCAGAAGCGAGCGAACGAGCGCCTGCTCGATCTGCTCCAGGTCCTCGGTGAGGCGGAGGAGGAGGTCGCCGGCCCGCTCCTCTTCGATGCCGGCCGGGCTGAGGCGCTCCACGGTGGCGAAGGCACGAGTGCGGAGGCGGGCCACCAGGTGCAGGGCGGCGTCGTGGCCGGAGAGACGCTCGAGGTAGCGGAGCACAGCCCGGGAGATGCCGAAGAAGCGCACCCCGACGATGGCCACCGTCAGCTCCAGCACCCCGGGGTGTTCCCCGGCCCGCACAATCAGGTAGGCCCCGGTGGCCAGCAAGCCCACCCCGGCCGCCACGGTGCCCGCCCCGGCGGCGGTGGCGGCTGCGAAGCGGCCGGTGGTCTCCTTGAGGAGGGCGAGGAGCGGCCTCACGCCGAGCCCCCCGGTGCCGCGACGGGCCGCCCGGCCTCCAGCCACAGCACCCGGTCGGCCCGGGCGGCGGCCCCGGGGCGGTGGCCCGCCAGGATGATGGTGGTGGAGCCGCGCAGGCGGTCGAGGGCGTCGAGGATGGCCAGTTCGGTGAGAGGGTCGAGGTGGGCGGTCGGCTCGTCGAGCAACAGCAGCGGGGCGCGGCGCACGAGGGCCCGGGCCAGGGCGATCCGGCTGCGTTCCCCGGCGGAGAGGCGGGCGCCGCCCTCACCCACCGGGGTGTGGATCCCCCGGGGCAGGTCGTCCACGAAGCCGGCGGCGGCCTCGGCCAGGGCCCGCCCGATGCGGTCTTCTCCGGCGTCCGGCGCGCCGAAGCGGACGTTGTCGGCGATCGTCCCGTGGAAGAGGCGGGGTTGCTGGGGAAGCCAGGCCAGCAGACGGCGCCACTCGGCCGGGTCGACGGAGGCCAGGTCGATCCCCGCCGCCCGAATCCGGCCTTCCGTTGGGGGAACGAGGCCGAGCAACACCCCGAGCAGGGTGCTCTTGCCCGACCCCGAGGGCCCGGCCACGGCCAGGTATTCGCCGTCGCGGATCTCGAGGGACAGGCGGGCCAGCGCCGGCCCGGGCCGCCCGGCGTAGGAGATGGTGAGACCCTCGACGGCGAGCGGGGCCGGCCGGGGCGGCGCCGGGCGGCCGCCCGGGGCGGGCGGCTCCCGCCCGGGGGCGTCCAGGCGGTCGAGGATCTCAGAAGCCGCCTGGACTCCTTCCGCCGCGGCGTGGAATTCGGCGGCCAGGCGCCGGGGAGGCAGGTAGGCCTCGGGGGCGAGAATGAGCACGGTGAGCCCCGCTTCCAGGCCGAGGCCGCCGTCGAGCACGCGGAGGCCGACGGCGACCGCCACCACCGCCACTGAGATGGTCGCCGCCAGTTCGAGGACGAAGGCGGACAGGAAGGCGATGCGCAGGGTGCCCATGGTCTCCCGGCGATGCCGATCGGAAAGAGCGGCGAAGGCGGCCACTTGCTCGCGGCTGCGTCCGAACACCTTCAGGGTGGGCAGGGAGCGCAGTGCCTCCACGAACCCGGTGCTCAGGTCGGAGAAGGCTTGCCAGCGGCGGGCCACCCGGGCCCGGGTGGCGGCCCCCACCAGCGCTCCGAAGAGTGGGATGAGCGGAAGCGTCAGCGCCACGATCACTCCGGCCAGGGGATCGAGGGGGAACATCCAAGCCAGCACGAAGACCGGCACGGCCGCCGCCAGCGCCAGTTGGGGGAGGTAGCGGGCGAAGTGGGCGTCGAGGGCCTCGATGCCCCGGCCGGCGGCCGCGGCCAGGGCGCCGGCCCGTTCCCCGGCTCCCTCCCGGGAAGCCACCTGCTGCAGAAGGGCCGAGCGCAAGCGGGAGCGCACCCCGGCCGCGCTGTGATGGGCGGCCACTTCGGTGAGCCAGGCGGTGAGGGCGGCGGCGGCGGCCACCCCCAACAGCCCGGCCAGAGGACCGGCCAACTCCTCAGGCCGGGCACCCGCGAAGGAAGCGGCAACTACGCGGGCAAGGAGAACGGCGCGGGTGATGACCAGCCCGGCTCCGACCAGGCCGAGTACGACGGCCGCAGCCAGGAAGGGCCGGGCTCCCCGCCCGAGGCGGAAGAGGCGCCGGTCGACGGTGGGCCGCCGCGCCGTCGCAGGGTTCAGCCGCTCGGTGACAGCTGCTCCCGGGTGACGCGCTTGCGGAACACCCAGTAGGACCACGCCTGGTAGGCCAGCACGAGCGGCACGAAGATGAGGGCCACCACGCTCATCACCCGCAGGGTGGTGGGGGTCGATGCCGCGTTGTAGATGTCCAGAGTGTGCGCCGGGTCGGTGCTCGAGGGCATCACGCGGGGGTACAGGTCCATGAACAGGACCAGAGCGGCGAACACGATGGTCAGCCCGGTGGTCACGAACGCCCAGCCGTCACGCTTGGCCTGCAGCAGGGGCGCCGCGGCCAGGACCCCCGCGGCGGCCAGAGCGGCCACCGCGATCAAGGCCCCCAGCGGCAGCAGGCCCAGGTCCCCGCGCTCGGCGCCGGCCGCCTGCCCCAGCGTCCAGGCCAGGAAGCCGGCGGCCGCCAGGGCGGTCGGCAGGGCCAGCCGGGCGGCGGCGGCGTGCGCCCGCTCCGCCACCGGCCCCGCCGCCTTGAGGCCCAGGAAGGTGCCCCCGTGCAGGGTGAACAGGAGCAGGGTGGCCAGCCCTCCCAGCAGGGCGTAGGGGTTGAGCAGAGTCCACAAGGTGCCGGTGTACTCGCCGGCCGCGTCGATGGGCACCCCGCGCACGATGTTGGCGAAGGCCACCCCCCACAAGAAGGCGGGGAGAAGGCTGCCGACGAAGATGGCCGCGTCCCACCCTGCCCGCCACTGGGGGCGCTGGTCCTTGGCGCGGAACTCGAAGGCCACCCCCCGGATGATGAGGGCCACCAGGATGATGAACAGCGGCAGGTAGAAGCCGCTGAACAGCGTGGCATACCACTCGGGGAAGGCGGCGAAGGTGGCCCCGCCGGCCACGATGAGCCACACCTCGTTCCCGTCCCAGTGCGGGCCGATGGCCCGGATGGCCACCCGCCGGTCGAGGTCGTCGCGGCCCACGAAGGGGAGCAGGATGCCCACCCCGAAGTCGAATCCTTCCAGGAAGAAGTAGCCCATCCAGAGGACCGCGATCAGAAGGAACCAGAGCGAGTTGAGGTCGGTCTCGATCATCGGGTCCTCCTCCTCAGTAGGCCAGTCCGGCGCCGACCTCTGCCGAGGTCGTCTCTTCCCCGGCCCCGGCCCGGGCGTACTTGGCCATCAGGTAGACGTCGATCACCGCCAGGATCCCGTAGAGCAGCGTGAAGCCGATCAGGGTGATCAGGACCGAAGCGGTCCCCACCGACGGGGAGACGGAATCGCGGGTGAGCAGCACGTTGTAGACGCTCCAGGGCTGGCGGCCGATCTCGGTGACCACCCAGCCGGTGATGTTGGCCAGGAAAGGCAGGATCAGAGTGGCCAGGGCGGCACGATGGAACCAGGCCGCCTGGTAGAAACGCCGCCGATACAGGAGCCAGGCCCCCAGCGCCGCGAGCCCGATCAGCCCGAAGCCCACTCCCACCATCACCCGGAAGGACCAGTACACCGTGGCCACGGGCGGCCGGTAGTCGCCGGGCCCGAAGGTGGCCTCGTACTGCGCCTGCAGGGGGTTGATGCCCTCAACCTCGGCAGTCCAGGAGTGATGGGTGAGCAGGCTGAGGCCGTGGGGGATGGCGATGTTCACCCGGTTGCGCCCCTGCTCCATGTCCGGGATGGCGAACAGCGACAGGGCGGCCGGCCCCTCCGTCTCCCAGTGCGCCTCAACGGCGGCATGCTTCATCGGCTGGACCTCGGCGGTTTTCTGGCCTTGGAAGTGGCCGCTGGTGGCCACCGCCACGCCCGATGCCAGCACCAACCCCACCGCCAGCGCCGAGGAGAGGCGGAAGACCTCGTCCGAGTGGTTGCGGATCAGATGCCATCCGCTGATGGCCAACATCAGGACCCCGGCGGTGAGCAGCGCGGACAGGATGGTGTGACCCAGGTGGTGCCAGGCCACCGGGTTGCGGATCAGGTCGAGAAAGCTCTCTAGCTCGGCCCGCCCGGTCACCGGGTTCAGCCGGTAGCCGACCGGGTTCTGCATCCAGGCGTTGGCGGCCAGGATCCAGAAGGCGGAGAGGATCGTGCCCCCCGCCACCAGCCAGGCGAAGGCGGCGTGGAGCCGGGGGCCGACGCGGTCCCAGCCGAAAATCCACAAGCCCAGGAAGGTCGACTCCAGGAAGAAGGCGGCCAGGCCCTCTACTGCCAGTGGGGCGCCGAAGATGTCGCCGACGAACCGGGAGTAGGACGACCAGTTCATGCCGAACTGGAACTCCTGCACGATGCCGGTCACCACGCCGATCGCGAAGTTGATCAGGAACAGCTTCCCCCAGAACTTGGTGGCCCGCAGGTACTTGGGATCGCGCCGGCGCACCCACAGCGTCTCCAGGGTCGCCACCACCACCGCCAGGCCGATGGTGAGCGGTACAAACAGGAAGTGGTAGATCGTCGTGATCCCGAACTGCCATCGGGCCGCGATCAGGGCATCCATGCTGTTGGCTCCGATCGGTCGACGTCGGCCGGGACGCTAGCGCGTCGGCCGGGAGCGAGTGGCCCCATTGGGACCGGGGTCGACCGGGGCCCGGTGGCGGCCGTCGGCTGTGAAGGCCTCAGCGCCGACGGGCCCGATCGGCGGCGCAGCCTCCATTCCCTGGTATAAACCCGGGAAGAACAGCTCGCATGACGCAAGGTCCGACCCCTCCCCTCGCCCCTCAATTGCCGGCGCCCCCGGCCCGGACGCGCAAGTGGCCCAAGCGTCTGCTCATCATCTTCCTGGTCGTGGCCAATCTGGGCATCTTCGGCGCGCTGGGGGCCGTGTGGTACGCCGCCCGGCAGGTCACCTCCTCGGTGGCGACCTTGCCCTCGGAGGGGCTGGGACTGGCCGAGTCGCCCGGTGTTCTCAGCGACCCTCGCACCTTCCTGCTCATCGGCAGCGACAGCCGGGACAATCTTCCCGAGGACTGGACGGGGTTCGGGGCCTCGGGAGGACAGCGGGCCGACGTCATCATCCTGGTGAAGATCCTGCCCGACGGCGGGACGCTGCAGATGCTGAGCATCCCCCGCGACCTGCGGGTGACCATCAACGGGCAGACCAACCGTATCAACGCCGCCTTCAACAACGGCGCGGCAGCCATCTTGGCCGCGGTGTCGGATTTCACCGGGTCGCCGATCCATCACTACCTGCAGGTGGACTTCGCCGGCTTCGCCGGCATGGTGGACGCGGTGGGCGGGATCAAGATGACTTTCCCCTACCCGGCGCGCGACACCAAGTCGAAGCTGACGGTGGCCGCCGGCGTGCAACGCCTGGACGGGCGCACCGCCCTGGCCCTGGCCCGGTCCCGCCACTATCAGGAGTTCCGGGAGGGGGCGTGGGTGTTCGTGGATGCCAGCGACCTGGGGCGCACCCGGCGCCAGCAGGACCTGCTGATGGCCCTGCTCACCCAGATCGACCGGCCCTCGTCCATCGGGGGCTTCAACAGCCTGGTGGACAGCCTGAGCCGGTTCGTCACCGCCGACGACTCGCTGGGGGAGGACGAGCTGATCCAGCTGGCCTGGGAGATGCGCTCGGTGGGGGCGGACGACTTCGACGCCCTCACCCTGCCGGTGGACCTGTATGAGGAGAACGGCGTCTCCTACGTGGTACCCCATGAGCCGGAGGCGGGGGCGGCGCTGGCCGCCTTCCGCAACGGGGAGCCGCTCACCGCCGCGGTGGAGGGCAAAGGCCGGCTGGAGGTGCAGAACGGCAACGGGGTGCCCGGCTCGGCCGGGGTGGTGGCCGATCGGCTGCGGGCCGCCGGCTGGGAGGTGGTGGCGACCACCAACAGCGAGCGGGAGGACTACGCGACCACACTGGTAGTCGCCCGGCCCCGGTTCCTGCTGCAGGCAGAGGCGGTGGTCGCCTTCCTCGGCTACGGCCGGGCCGAGGTCGGCCGGGTGCCCGACGGCGCCGACGTGGTGGTTATCGTCGGGGCCGACGCGGGCGGCTGAGCTTCTCTACACGGCGCCGCCCCCGGGGAGGAGGCTGGGGTGAGTCGCAAGGCCATGGTCACCGGCGGGGCCGGGTTCATCGGCAGCCACCTGGTGGATCTCCTCGTCGACCGCGGCTGGCAGCTGCTGGTGGTGGACGATCTGTCCTCGGGCCATCTGGACCACATCGCGGGGGCGCGACGGCGGGGAAAGGTGTCGGTGCTGGTGATGGACGTACGGGCACCGGAACTGGCGCCGGCCGCCGAGCGCTTCGCTCCGGAAGTGGTCTTCCACCTGGCCGCGCAATCCAAGGTGCGGCCCTCGGTGGAGGACCCGGTGCTCGATGCATCGGTCAACATCCTGGGCACCATCAACGTGCTGCTCGCCGCGGTGCGCTCGGATGCCCGGCGGGTGGTGTTCGCCTCGTCGGGAGGGGCGATGTACGGGGAAGGGGCCCGCTTGCCCGCCACCGAGCGCACGGCCAAGCGGCCGTCTTCCCCCTACGGGATCAGCAAGAAGGTGGTGGAGGACTACTTCCGCTGGTTCGACGAGATGTACGGCGTGACCTACGTGCTCCTGGCCATGGCCAACGTCTACGGCCCCCGCCAGGACCCCGGGCTGGAGGGCGGGGTCACCGCCATCTTCGCCCGGGCGATGCTGGAGGGTCGGCGCCCCGCCATCTTCGGTGACGGCCGCCAGAGCCGCGACTTCGTGTACGTGGAGGACGTGGTGGATGCGTTCCTACGGGCGGCCGACTCGCGCGGCGGCCTGCTGCTCAACATCGGCAGCGGTCGGGAGACGACGGTGCTCCGGCTGTACGAGGCCCTGGCCGGTCTCACCGCCTACCCGCTGCCTCCCGAGTTCGCCCCCGCCAAGCCGGGCGACATCCCGCGGTCGGTGCTCGATCCGGCTCGCGCCAAGGCGGCGCTGGGCTGGGAGGCGTGGACTCCCCTGGAGGAGGGCCTGCGGCGCACCGTGGACTGGTACCGGGGCCGGCCGGGGGGCTGAAGCGATGCAAGAGCCCGGCGGGCGGGGAAGGCTCCGGTCGGGCGACGGCCGAGGCATAGCGAGCACGCCGTGCCCATCATGCTCTCATGCCCCACACCCTCATCCCCGATTTACTCGGTCGGGCGGAGATCCCCGAGCAGGGCACGCTGAGCCGGGTGCTGCACGACGACGGCTGCCTTCGGCTGGTCCTCTTCGCCTTCGATACGGGCCAGGAGCTCACCGAGCACACGGCCAGCATCCCGGCGGTACTGCAGGTGCTCTCCGGACGCTTCCAGGTCACCGCCGGCGGGGACACCTTCCCGATGGGCCCGTCGGACTGGTTGCTCCTCGATGCCCACGAGCCGCACTCGCTGGTGGCCGAGGAGCCGGCCCGACTGCTGCTCACCATGCTCCGCGCCCCGGGCGGATAGCACCTTGCCCGTTCAGAGCTCGAGGATGTGGCAGCTCCCCGCTTCGACCGGGGCGATGGTGCCGCATTGCTCGCCCCCGGCGAAGAGACAGGCTTCTTGCGGTGTCTCCGGGTGCTCGTCGTCGAAGCAGGCATAGCCTTCCCCGTCGGTGGTCTGCGTGCTCCACGTAGACGGGGAAGCGGCGTAGCGGAAGCGGGCCCCGATCTCCAGGCCGGGGACGGGCTGGCACTCGCCGTCCACCGCCCGGACCCGAAAGGTCATCCTGATGCTGGGGCTCATCGCGGTCCTTCCCGGGTGACGAGGGGTACGGCCATCATGCCACGCTCGTAGCATGGCTGCCCGGCGCGCTTGTCGGGGTGAACCGCATGGATGCTGAGACCGGGCCTTCGCCGGGACCACCGGGGCCGCAGAGGTGGCGGGCGGCCTGGGGCGATCTGGAGGCGGCCGTCATCGATCCCGGGCGCTGCAGCGGATGCGGCGGGTGCGTGATCGCCTGCCCCTGGGGCGTGCTCTCGTTGGACACGGAGTCCTGGGCTCCCCGGTTGGATCCGGCGGCCCGGGTTGCGGACACGGGGCGCTGCGTGCACGAAGAGCGGGGCTGCACCGTCTGTGCGCGCGCCTGCCCACGCCTGGGGGACTGGGAGCGTGACGGGGACCGGGCGGCACTGGGTCGTACGCGAGACGAGGGTGAGGTACTGGGCGTCTGGCGGGCGATGTGGCTGGCCTCGGCCACCGACCCCCGGATGGCCGCCGCCGGACAGGACGGGGGCGTGGCCACCGCGGTGCTGGCCTACGCCCTGGAGCATGAAGTCATCGACGCCGCGCTGGTCAGCTACGTCGACCCGGGGATGCGCCCACGGCCGGGCGTGGCGCGCAGCTCAACCGAACTGCTGGCCGCCGCCGGCTCCCGCTACACCTACTCGGCCAATCCGACGGCCTTCACGGAGGCGGCCGACCTGGGGGCCCATCGGCTGGGCCTGGTCGGGGTGGGATGCCAGGCTTCGGTGCCGGCGGTGGCCGGGGCGCGGGGTGTGCCGCGAGTAGCTCGTCGCTTTGCCCTGGTCGTCGGCCTGCTGTGCTCTCGCACCTTCACCGACCGCTTGTTCTCGGATCTGCTGGAGGCGCGCCCGGGCATCGGCCGGGAGGCCATCGCCCGGATGAACATCAAGGGCCGGCTGCAGGTGTGGTCCACGCCCGACCGGGAGGCGCCTCCCGATTTCGAGCTGCCCCTGCGGGATTGCGACCCCTTCGACCGTCCGGGCTGCCGGTACTGCCCCGACTTCACCGCCGGGCATGCCGATCTCTCCCTCGGGGGCATCGGGCGCCACGCCGACCGGACGTTCGTGATCGTGCGCACCGAGCGAGCCGAACGGCTGCTCGCCGCCATGGAGAGCGACGGCTGGATAACGCTGGTGCCGGCGGAGGAGGACGACCCGGCCGCAGTGGCCCTGGTGCGGCGCATGGCTTCCCGCCAGCGGGCCCGGTGGCCGGGGGAGGGGACGGTGCCGCCGGCCGCCTCCTGAGAGGCCCGGGCGGCGCGAGCGGCTCAGTCCTCCAGATCCTCGATGCGGCGCGGCCGGTCTTCCTTGAGCAACCGGCTGAGGGCCCGGTCGGCCAGCAGGCGGCCCCCCGTCTGGCAGCGGGGGCAGTAGTTGGTCTCCGCGTCGGCGTGGACGATGCGTTGCACGCGGGTGCCGCAGATTGGGCAGGGCTGCCCGTGCTTCCCGTGCACCGCCATCTCGGGGTGGAAGGCGGTGACCTTCTCGGGGAAGCCGTCGCCGGCCGCCGCTCGCCGGCGCTCGACCCATTCGATGAGCACCTCCCGGGCGGCGGCATGCAGGCGAGCAAGCTCGGCGTCGTCGAGAGTGTCGGTGCGGGCCAGCGGGCTCAGGCGGGCCCGGTGCATGATCTCGTCGGCGTAGGCACCGCCGATGCCCGAGACCAGGGCGGGGTTGGTGAGGGCCCGCTTCAGGGTGTGCCGCTCCCGGGTGAGGGCGGCGGCCAGCTCGGCCACCCCTGCTGCCAGGGGCTCCACCCCGCCCGGATCGTGGGCGGCGAGGGCGGCCTCTCCCCGGACCAGGTGGATCGAAGCGCGCTTGGCCGTGCCCTCTTCGGTGAGCAGGAAGGTGTGGGCGGGGAAGTCGAAGGCAGCCAGGCCGCGTCGATGCGGCACCTTGGTGCCCGGCGGCCGGCGCCGGAGGCGCCCGCCCACCATAAGGTGAATGACCACGAAGTAGTCGCCTTCCAGCTCGAGCACCACTCGCTTGCCGATGCGCCTGACTCCGGTGAGCCGCCGGCCCTCGATCTCGCCCGGCGGGGGATCCACGGAGCGCAGCACCCAGGGGCTGGCCAGGCGCAGCCGCTCGAGCGGGGTGCCTCCGGCCAGGGCGGCAAGGCGCTCGCAGTAGACGACCACGTCGGGCAGTTCGGGCATGGTGTCTCGTCCGCCTAACGGAACATATCCTCGGAGGCCTGGCGGACCAGGTCGGCAACCCGTCCCTCCCCGCGGGGCACGGCCAGCCCGCGCAGCAGGGCAGCGGGGACCCCGGCTGCCTTCCCCATGACCAGGTCGGCGGCAGCGGCGATCTCATCGACCACCGCCACCTCGGTCACCTTGAGCTCCCGTCCCTGCGCGTCGCGAGACCCCCGCAGGTCGAGGATGACCTCCAGGCCGGACACGCCGACGGCCACGTCCACCAGCCCCCGCCGCCAGGCCCGCCCGAAGGTATCGGTCACCACCACCGGCACGTCCACTCCGGTGAGCCGGCGCAAGGCCAGGCGCAGGCTGTGAGCCGAACGGTCGGGGTCGGCGGGCAACAGCACGGCTGTGCCGGGGGCGGTGTTGGAGCGGTCCACCCCGGCGTTGGCGCAGATGAAGCCGTGGCGGGTCTTGGCGATCACCAGGCTGCCGCGCCGGCGCAGGATCTCCACGGCCTGCTCTTCGACCAGGTGCCGGTAGGCCGCGTCCTCATCTCCCTCCAGTGGGGCCAGTGCTCCTTCGGCCTTGGAGACCGCCTTGTGGGTGACCACCAGCACGTCTCCCGGCTCGGGGCCCAGGCCGGCTTGCGCGAGGGCGGCGGCCAGCAGGCCCGCCAGGTCGTCGTCGCGGCTGATCTCTGGCAAGCCGGGCACGGGATGAATGGAGATGGTCATGGCAGCTCCATCAGTTCCCGGGCCAGGCGGGCGGCGGCGGCGGGCTCGGTGATGCGAGTGTCGGCAGCGTGGAGGCGAACCGGCCCGCCTCCCAGAGCATCCAAGTCGCGGGCGTCGCCGGCGTCCACCACCAGTCGGCCGAGGAGACCCTTGTAAGCGGCGAGCACCCCGGCATTCCCCGGCGGGAGCCCGAGGTTGGCCATCACCCGGTCGGCGGGGCCCTTGAGAGCCTTCCCCCCGAACAGCGGGCTCACCGCGATCACCCGGGGAGCGGCCGCTACCGCCTCCCGGAGCCCGGGCACCGCCAGGATCGGCCAGATGGAGAGGGGAGGGTTGGAGGGGGCGATAACGACCAGAGAAGCGGCCGAGATGGCCTCCAGCACCCCCGGGGCCGGCCGGGCGGCCCCGGCTCCACGGAAAACGACTTCGGCAACCTCGTCGGCATACCCGCGCAGCACGAAGTACTCCTGGAATGCGAGCCACCCGCCCGAGGCGAGGCGAACCCGGGTGCGCAGCGGGTCGTCGGTGGCGGGGAGAAGGCGGCACTGCACTCCCAGGGCGGCGGCCAGGCGGCGGGTCGCCGCGGTCAGGGTCTCCCCGGATCGGAGGGCGGCGGTGCGCCACAGATGGGTGGCCAGGTCGGCGTCACCTACCCGGAAGCGGGTGTCCACCCCGAGTTCGGCCAGATGCTCCATGACCCGGAACGTGTCGCCCGCCCGCCCCCATCCCTGGGGGCCCGGGCATCCGGCCAGGGTGTAGGCGACGGTGTCCAGGTCGGGCGAGATGTGCAGGCCGTAGATCTCGTCGTCGTCCCCCACGTTGACCACCACGGTCAGGGCGGAAGGGGGGAGCACGGCGGCCAGGCCGCGTGCGAGGCGGGCGCCGCCGACCCCCCCGGAGAGAAGCACCACCGGCGGAGAAGATTGCCGTTCTTCCACCAAGGCTCCACAATGGCGAAACCGATGACCACCCAAACCGCCTCCGACCGGCCCGAACCATTCGGGGCGGTGGCCACCGTGGTGGTGGCTGAGTCGGCGGAACGACTGCAGGCCTGCCTGAGGGCGGTCGCGGGGCAAGTGTACGTCCCGTCCCAGGTGTTCGTGGTGGGCGGCAGGGAGGGAGTGCGGACCGTCGCCAACGAGCACGGGGTGCTCTGGCGCCCGTACCTGCGAGGCGCCCTCGACGCTCTCGCCCCGGAGACGATGTTCGTCTGGCTGCTGCGCGACCGGGCGCGGCCCCGACCGGATGCTCTCGAGGCGCTGGTGCGCGACGGGGCCCGGGTCGATGCCTCCGTGGCGGGGTCCAAGGTGCTCGATGCCACCGACCCATCG
>CAZJRF010000006.1:0-33435 GCA_964548475.1 uncultured Acidimicrobiia bacterium | reverse complement strand
CCCGTGCCCGTCGTGCAGGACGCACCCCCTCCCGGCGAAGCCGAACTATCGAAGCCCCCCCTCCCCGCCCTCCCCCGCTGTCGCGGGGGAGGGAGCACGGTGGGCAACCCCACCTCCACCCCGTACACGGTGGGCAGCTTCACCTCCTCCGCCGCCTGCCGGAAGCGAGGTGCACCGTAGAAGCCGTGGTGATCGGTGATGGCCAGAGCCGTGTACCCCAGTTCGGCGGCGCGGCGCACCAGATCGCCGGGATGCGACGCCCCGTCGAGGAAGGAGAAGTTGGTATGGCAGTGCAGCTCGGCGTAGCGCGCCATAGGGGAATGGGCAGTGTAGTCGAACATATGTTCGATCACCGATGCCACTCGCTCCCCCGCAGTAGCGTGCGGCCTTCATGAGCGACCACTCGCCCACAGTCCCGGCGTCCATGGGCATGCGCGCCTTCTTCACGGTGTGGGCAGGACAGCTGGTCTCCATCACCGGAACCACTCTCACCGGCTTCGGCCTCCAGGTGTGGGTGTACCTGGAGACCGGGTCGGTGACCCGTCTGGCCATGGTGACCCTGGCCTTCGCCCTCCCCTCGGTGCTGGTCTCTCCCATTGCCGGGGCACTGGTGGATCGCTGGGACCGGCGGCTCACCATGCTCGGGGCCGATGTACTGGCCGGAGCCGCCACTCTGGTGATCGCCGCCCTCTACTTCACCGGCAGCCTGGAGGTGTGGCACCTCTACCTGCTCGCCGGGGTGGGGGCGCTGGGCAACGCCTTCCAGGCCCCGGCCTGGATGGCGGCCATCCCCCTACTGGTGCCCAAGAAGCACCTGGGAAGAGCCAACGGCCTCGTGCAGGCCAACGAAGCGGTGGCGCTGATCGCCGCCCCGGTCATCGCCGGGGCCATGCTGGCCACGATCGGCCTGGGGGCTGTGCTGCTTGCCGACGTGGCCACCTTCCTGGTGGCGGTGACCACCCTGATCGTGGTGCGCTTCCCACCCACCCCCAAGGGCGAGTTCGCCGCCACCGGGTCCCTGCGAGCCGATGTGGTCGCCGGCTGGCGCTACCTGCGGGACCGAATGGGCCTCCTCTGGCTGCTGATCACTTACGCGGCGATCAACTTCGTCCTCGTCTTCGCCAACGTGCTGCTGATACCCCTGATCGTCTCCTTCGCCTCCGAAGCGGCTGCCGGCGGGATCCTCTCGGCGGCCGGAACCGGCATGCTGGTGGGCAGCCTGGTGATGAGCGCCTGGGGCGGGCCGAAGCGGCAGCGAATCGCGTGGATCATGGGCGGCATCGCGGTGGGCGGCCTCTGCGTCATCATCACCGGACTGCGACCCTCCCTGCCGCTGATTGCCGCCGGTTCGGTACTGCTCATGCTCGGAATGCCGGTGGTCAACACCACCAGCCAGGTGGTCTGGCAGCTGAAGGTGGCTCCCGAGATGCAAGGGCGGGTCTTCGCCCTGCGGCGCATGGTCTCCCAGGCCGCCTCACCACTGGGCATCGTCCTGGCGGGGCCCCTGGCCGATGGGGTGTTCGAGCCCTGGCTGGCGGCCGATGGCGCCCTGGCCGGATCGGTGGGACGGCTCATCGCCACCGGGCCGGGGCGGGGGATTGCCTTCATGTTCATCCTCGCCGGCCTGGGCACAATGCTGATCGCCGCCGCCGGCTGGCTGCATCCCCGGGTCCGCCGCCTCGAGGAGGAGATCCCCGACCAACTCCCCGACCTCCCCGCCGGCGTAACCGCCCCCTAGGCAGAGCAGACGCAGCGCGGCCTGCCTACCCTCGCGCCGGTGGAGCCCAACGGCGAGGACCCCTGGGGAGGGCAGACCCCGTGGATGCGTCGGCGCGGCCCGCGCGTCGTGCTGGCCCTGCTCGCCGCCGGATCCTTCCTGGCCCTCACCCTGCTCTCCACCTGCTCCCCCCGCCACGCCCCGCCGGCGACCACCACCACCCGGCCCTCGTTGCCGGCGGCGGCCGGGCTCGCCGGGTCCGATCCCGCCTAGACGCCGAAGCGCTCCCGCCAGGCGGCCACGTCCGCCAGTGAGGCGTTGCCGCCGCAGAGGATCAGCACCACGTGCTCGCCCAGGCGCTCCCGCACCATCTGGGCGGCGGCCAGGGTGCAGGAAGCGGCGGGCTCGGTCAGGACCTTGGCCCTCTCCAGGATGAGCACCAGAGCCTCCACTGCCGCCGCGTCGGGGACCACCACCACCTCCTCCAGGTGCTCCCGGGCGGCGGCCAGGGTCCCCTCGGAGACCCACGGTGCGGCCAAAGTCTTGGCGATGGAGGAGGGCTGCATCTCCACCGGTCGGCCGGCATCGAGGGCCAGGCGCATGGCGTGGCAGCCCAGCGTCTCCACCCCCCAGACCCGGGCATCGGGTAGCAGCGCTTTCACCGCGGTGGCGACCCCGGCCATCAGACCGCCCCCGCCGATGCTCACGAACACGTCGCTGGCATCGGGGGCATCCTCCACCAGCTCGAGCCCCAGGGTCCCGTTGCCCGCCATCATCCATTGATCGTCGAACGGGTGCAGGGCGGTGCGCCCCTGCCCGGCGTACTCCTCGGCCCGGGCGAAAGCCCGGGCGATGTCGGGGACGATCTCCACCTCGGCCCCGTACCCGCGGGTGGCGCAGAGGTAGTGAGCCGGGGTCCCCTCCGGCACCAGGATGCGCACCGGCACCCCCAGCTCGCGGCCGGCGTAGGCCAGGCCCTGGGCGTAGTTGCCCCCGCTCACCCCTACCACCCCCCGGCGCCGCTCTTCCGACGTGAGGTTCAGGAGCTGGCAGAAGGCCCCCCGGGGCTTGAACGATCCGGTCTTCTGGAACACCTCCAGCTTCAGGGACACCCGGGTGCCCAGCCGCTCCGAAAGAGTACGGCTGGCGCCGAGCGGGGTGCGATGCACATGCGGGGCCAGGGCGGGGGCCGCCGCCTGCACCTGCGAAAAGGTCACCGGGAGCACCGCCCCACCCTACCGGCCCGGCGGCTCTGCGCGCCTGGCATCATGGGAACGATGCGGCACGCCTTCGTCTGCGGGTACTCCCGCTCGGGGACCACCCTGCTCGGCACCATCCTCGACTCCCACCCCGCCATCTCCATGGGTTACGAACTGCTCCCCGCCGGCCTGCCACCCCTGCCCGAGGCCATCGGCCACCTCCGCCGGGCCATAGAAGCCGGCGGGCAGCCACCCGACGCGGTGCTCCGTGCCGACCCGGCCACCCGGGGCCTGGGCCTCTTCGTCCTCCACGCCTCCTGGGCCCTTGTCGACCCGCCCGAGCTGCTGGGCCTGCTGGAAAGCCGGGCGGCAGGAGGAGCCACTAGCGTGCGCGCCCTGCGTGATCACGCCCGCCTGGCGATGGCGGTCGTCGAGCGCAAGCGGGAGAAGGAAGGCACCGCCCTCACCGGCTACAAAGTGCAGACTTCCCGCTTCGGCACGTTCCGGCGCCTCTTCCCCGACAGCGGCTTTATGGCCATCGTGCGCGATCCGCGCGATGTGGTGGCCTCCCAGATGGGTCGCGGCTTCGAGCGCTCGCTCGAGAAGATGGCCACCGACTGGCGCGACTACTACCGGCGCTTCGAGCTGTTCGCCCGTCTCCACCCCGGCCGTGCCCTGCTGGTCCGATACGAAGATCTCGTCACCGAGCCTGAACCCCAGTATGCCCGCATCTTCGGCTTGCTCGGCCTCTCCTACGGCGACGAGGCGCGCCGCTACTGGGAGTCGAAGGCCAGCATTCACCGCACCCGCCACAACAACGCCCCGGCGGTGGGCCGCGAGCCGTTCACCGGGAGCCTGGGCCGCTGGCGCAACGACCTGGACCCAGCCCAGGTGACCCGGGTCGAGACCATCTGCCGGCACCAGATGCGCCGCCTGGGGTACTAACCCTCGGCTTGACCTTGCCGTCCGCCCGGTGCGGGACCGGGGGGCCCGCCCTCTCAACAGGCGTAGATCACGACGTCCCAGGAGACACCGTTGAAGCTGGCCTCGAACTCGACTCCGGACACCGTTCTTCCCGCCCAGTCCACCGGTAGCGGCGCGTCGTAGTCGAGCACCCCGCAGGACTCGCATCCCCAGTTCATGGAGTGGATGGCCGCCAGGCGCACGGCCAGGCTGCCCGCCTCCTGGGAGTCGGCAGCCGCGGTTGGAGGCGGCTCCAGCGCGGCCTGCTCCCGGGCATCGGCCAAGTCGGCGGGGAAGCGGTTGGCGAAGGGGCCGGCCCCGGTCAGGCACTCCATGGCCGCCACCGGGTCCCAGTCCAGGAAGTACATCCCACCGGAGAGAGCCGCTATCCGGCCGTCAAGATCGGCGAAGACCCGCAAGACCGCCGTCTCCAGGCCCAGCGACAGCCCGCCGGGGATCAGCAACCCGAGAGGGACGGCGTCGAGGGCCTCCACGACCGGGGCCACCCCCGGGTCAAGGGTGCCTGCGTCGGCATCGAACCCGGCGTTGAACACGACAGCCGCCGCCCGAATGTCCGCGTCCAACTGCTCGGCGGCGGCGAAGAAGGCCGCCAATGGGTCGGTGGCCGACGGGGCCGGCGTGGTGGTGGTCGTCTCCGCAGTAGTGGTCGTGCCCGCGATGGTGGTCGACCCGGCCGTGGTGCTGCTCCCTTCGGTGGTCGTCGTTCCTTCGGTGGTCGTAGAGGCCCCGGTGGAAGACGTCTCGTCCGGCCGGGTGCTGCCGAACGGGCTCGCCTCATCACCGCAGGCGGTAGCGGCCAGAACTGCCAAGACCAGTACCAAACAGAGCCGCCGCACAGTCATCCCTTCGCTTGCCGCCCCTATAGATACTCCCCCCAGGCCCCGGCGTGTGCGCAATGGAGCCCGGCGCGACGACCGGCCCTCACCCGTCCCCGGATGGGCCCTGCTCTTCCGTCTCCCGGCGGGAGTCCGCGGCCGCCACCGCGAAGCCGACACCCTCGGCGGGCATCCCACCGGCCAGGTGGAGGCCCCAGCCGCCCGTGAAGCCGGGAGGCTGCCAGGCCACCCATCGGACCGCGGCCAGGGCCTCGCCCAGCTCCTCCGGCTCCACGGGCCACTCCAGGCCGGCCACAACGGCCGCCGCCCACCACGCTGCCAGGCGCCCAGCGGCGGTGCCTCGCCGCCGGGCATACGCCCCGCCGCTGGCCGCCGCCCAGGCCATCCAGGCCAGGGCGGCGGCCCCTTCTATCTCAGCGGCCGGCACCTGTGTATGGCCGAGGGCAGCGATCGCCTCCCCGGCGCCCCCCTCCACCAGGACTGCCTCCGCCCGGCCGTTCGACTGCTCGGCCCAGGGCCGGGCGAGGGCAACCAGCGCCTCCACCGACTCGTCGTCCTCCACCGGTTGCCCGGCCAGCGGCAGCGCCCGCAACTGCAGGACCGGCGGCGGGGGCGACGGGAAGTCCGCCCGATCGGCATGGAACACGGCCACGGGGTAGGCCGGCTCCCAATCCTGAAGAACCGCCGGGAGGTCGAGCACCCCCGGATCGATGGTGACCTCTCCGGCCAGATTCTCCCCCCGCACCACCCTCTCGTGAGCGGCCAGGGAACGGGCCGGCCCCGGAGGCACGTGCTCGCGGAGCTCGTCCCACGAATGGCTGCTGGCCGCTACCTCCCACAGCGGGCCGAGGGCGAAACGCCCCGCCCCCTCGACCACCAGCGGCCCGGCCCACGCCCCGGGGGCTTCCAGCGCCAGGCGGTACTCGGCATACTCGGCGGCCGGCCACAGTTGCAGGCCCCGCTCCAGGGCGGCCCGGGATCGATCGCGCAGGAACAGAAGCCCCTCCCAGTCCTCTGCCCCGGCCAGCGCGTCGACCAACCGCACCAGCGCGTCGAGGTCGCCGCCGCCGATCACCTCGAATACGGCTTCCCGCCGGGAACCGGCCGGCGTCACGGAACGGCCCCGGCGGTGTGCACTAGCCACCCTTGATGACGAAGGTGCGATCCAGGTAGCGGATGCTCCCCGGTTTCGGCCAGTTGGGCATGGCTTCGATCTCTGCCTGCACTTCCGGATCGCGCGAGACCGAGGCCCTCACGAAGGAGTGGTTGCCGCCGCCGATCAGATTAAGGATGTTCACCAGACGGTTCTGGCAGGAGAGGCCGGAGCAGTTGACGATGCTCGCCCCCGGCCTACCTGCCACCGCGCTCGCGAACGGCTCGTCCCTCACCGAAAAGCGGACCAACCCGACCATCTCCACCCTCACCTCCTGCCCGTCGCCGAACTGCGGCATCTGTTCCATGACGGAGAGCATGCGGTTGGCGTTGGCCAGGTCACGTTGGTTGCTTAGATGGAGACCGAAGTAACCCTTGTTGATCTGATGGGCCGAGCCCAGCACCGCCGCCAGCACCAGGGCCGCGGCGCTGATGGTCACCCAGCGCCTGGCCCCCCCGTGCCCGCTCGCGCCTCGCTCCAGCAGCAACCCGGCCCAGAAGCCCACCACCAGCCCCACCGTCGTGAAGATGCTGGCCCGCATGCTCGGCTGCTCCCGCATGAAGAGGACGGCGAACGGCACGATCAGCAACCCGAGGCCCAGCACGAGCAGCCAGGCCCAGGCCCACCCGCGCGCTCCTCGGCTCTCGCGTCGGACCGCGGCCAGGGTGCCGGCCGCCCCGACCGCCACCAGGGCCAGGCTCACCGCCTTTATTGCCGCGGGATACAACGTGGTCCCGCCCAGCCAGAACCGGGCGGTCATTCGCAGCCCGTAACCGAGGGAGTGAGCCAACTCGCTTGGGGTCGACGGGTACCCCCCGGTCAGCAAATAGGTGGACCGCGCCGTCTGAGGATCCGTGCCCGTGATCCACCAGGCAATCTGTACCGAGAACGCGTAGACGCCGATCGCGGCCGACGCCACCAGCAGGATCTCCAGCCAGTGCGGCCAGGCCCGGCGCAGATAACGGCTACCTCCCCAGCCCAGCGTGACAATCTCGCCCCCGATGATCACCACCGCGAAGGCCAGCCCGGTCGGCTGATAGGAGGCCAGGGCCAGCACCAGCAGCATGGTTGAGACCACACCGCGCCAGACGGCCGCCCCCTTCCACCGCAGGAGGACCCACCCCGCCAGCGCGGCACAGATCATCGCCAGCGGGAGGGAGATGTGGCCGGGCTTGGTGTTCAAGGAGTCGGTGAACAGCGGGTTGACCACAAAGAGGGTCACCACCGCAAAGACCGCCCAGGCCCGCACCCAACCCCAGGCCGCGGCCGCTACCAGGCCGGCCACCGCCAGCAGCCCCAGAGCCAGTGCGAAGGAGAAGAAGGGCACGAAGGCGCCGTGACCGGTTGCCGCCCACACCAGCGGCATCAGCCACCGCCCCGCCACCAGCGCGAAGTGGGTGTCCATGGTGGCCTCCGGGAACACGGCAAACCAGTCGTCGCCGGCCAGGGTGAAGTTGGTCATGGCGAACCCGTAGGCAAGCAACAGGGCGGGCACCGCCCAGGCGAAAGCCCGCCGGTAAGCCGGGCTCCACAGCGTGCGGCCGAGGTCGACCCAGCTCACTCGCGGGAGCGGATCTTCCTCCGGCTCTATCGAGGCAACGCTCGCCATGGCCACCGTCTGATCGCTCGGCGGAACAGTAGCCGCCGCCCCGGTCGGCCCCCGTCCCCGCGACGCTCTCTGGCGGCCCTTACCTGCCATCATGCGCCCGACAACAACGGAGCCCGACCATGGCCCAATCCGAGCCGCCCATCTTGTTCAACGTCCCCACCCTGGTCGGCAGCGAGCTGGACTACGTTCGCCGCGCAGTGGACCAGGGCCACACCTCGGCGGCCGGGCCCTTCTCCCGGCGCGCGGCCGAGATGTTGCGCGAAGCCCACGGGGCGGCGGACGTCCTGCTCACCACCTCCTGCACCGATGCTCTCGAGATGGCCGCCATGCTCCTGGACGCTCGCCGGGGAGATACGGTCATCATCCCCTCCTTCACTTTCGTCAGCACGGCCCTCGCTTTCGCCCGCGAGGGGTTCCGCATCGTGTTCGCCGACATCGAGCCCGCGTCCCTGGGAATCGACTCACGTCACGTCGCGGAGCTGGTCGACGACACCACCCGGGCGGTGGTGGTCGTCCACTACGGCGGCATCGCCGCCGACCTGCCCGGCCTGCACGAGGCCCTGGACGGTCGGCCCGTCGACCTCCTGGAGGACAACGCCCACGGCCTGTTCGCCACCTTTCGGGGGCGCACTCTCGGCACCTTCGGCCGGTTGGCCACTTTGTCCTTCCACGAGACCAAGAACTTCACCTGCGGCGAGGGAGGGGCGCTGCTCCTGAACCGGGAAGAAGACGTCGCCCGGGCCCACGTGCTGTTCCACAAGGGGACCAACCGCCGCGCTTTCCTGCTCGGCCAGGTCGATAAGTACTCCTGGCAGGACCTGGGGTCGTCCTTCGGCCTCTGCGACCTCAACGCCGCCTACTTGCTGGCCCAGCTGGAGGCCCGCTCCGAGATCTTGGCGCGGCGGCGGGCCGTCTTCGATGGATACGCCCGGCTGCTCGAGCCCCACGCCGCCCGGCTGGGCCTCAGCCTGCCGCGCGTGCCGGCCGGGGATGTTCCCGGCTACCACCTCTACTACGTCCTCCTGCCCGACCGGGCGACCCGCGACCGGGCGATGGCCGCCATGCGGGCGGCCGGGGTCATGGCCACCTTCCACTACGTGCCGCTGCACAGCTCCCCGGGCGGCCGGCGCTTCTCCGCTCGATCAACCGAGTGCCCGGTTACCGATGACGTCAGCAGCCGCCTGCTGAGGCTTCCCTTCCACAACGCCCTCACCACCCCGGATCTGGAGCGGGTTGTCGAGGCTCTCCTCCGAGCCCTCGGTTGAGCCCCGATGTTGCGCTACCCGGCTACCACCCGCCGCACCGCCGGGCCACCGGTGCGGAAGTCGGCGTCGTGAGAGAAGTCGCCTCGGTGCGGGAGGGCTTCCGGTGGACCGCAGTCGACCAGGCGGGCACGACGGTCGCCGCCCTCGAGCCGAACGAGTGGGAGACCAGCTTCTTCGGACGTCGTCTGGGGAGGCTATCGGTCGTCGCCCAAGCGGCGGCCGCTCTCTCCCCCGGGGGGTGGCGGGAAGCCGTCTCGCTGGCGGCGGCCGAGGCCGACTCCTACGACCTGGTGCAGGTACATCTGGACGTCCGCCGCCTCCCCCTGGCCCCCGCCCTGGAGGAGGCCGGCTTCCGGCTGGTCGACACCCGCATCAGTTTCGTCACGAGGCTCGACCGTCGTTCGCTGGTTCGCTACGAGCCGCCGCTGGGCCACGTGGGCCCGGCCTCGCCCGGAGATCTTCCGGCTCTGCTCGATTTGGCCCACCGTCGCCTCACCCACAATCCCAGATTCCACTCCCGCTACAAGGACCGGGACTACTTCACTCCCCAGGAGGCCACCCGCTGGTTCGCCGCCTGGGTGGAGAACGACCTGGCCGATCCGGGTAGCCGGTTGGCGGTGTGGCGGATCGAGGGCCGGGTGGAGGGCTTCTTCGGGTACCGCCGGCAAGAAGACCGGGAGGGCCTGCCCTTCTACAAGAGCAGCCTGGCGGCCGTGGAGGACGCCCGTCGCGGCCAGAAAGCCCACCTATTCCTGCAGACGGCCCTCTTCGACGGCATGCCCACCGACCTGTTCTGGGTGGACAACACCACGCAGCTGGGCAACTGGCCCGTGATCCACAACCACTTGCTGACCGGCCGCCGCCTCGACCGGATCGAACTCACCTTCTTCCGGACTCCCCGGCCTTGAGACGCCGGCCAGGCGCGCCGGCCGGGAGCCTGCCCCTACACTGACGCCGCCTCGACGCCAGGGTGGTAATGCCCTTCCTCAGCGTGGTCGTCCCCACCTACCGCAGCGCCCCGGCGCTCGCGGAGCTCCTCGACCGTCTTCGCCGCGCCATGGCCGGCGTCGACTACGAGGTGGTAGTGGTGAACGACGCCTCCCCCGACGACACCTGGGACCGCCTCGAGGCACTGGCGCCGGAGCACCCGGAACTGGTCGCGGTCGACCTGCTGGCCAACCGGGGCCAGGCGCTGGCCACCCTGTGCGGCCTGGCCCATGCTCGCGGCGACCTGGTGGCCACCATGGACGACGACCTGCAGCACCCCACCGAGGAGCTGCCCCGCCTGCTGGAGGCCCTGGCCGCGCATCCGGGCTGGGACGCGGTGGTCGGCGCCTGGCCCCGGGACCACGGCCCCATCCGGGCGGCCGGGTCGTGGCTGTTCGCCCGGGTCGACCGGCTGGCCCACGGAACACCCCGGGGCTTCCGCCACACCGCCTTCCGAGTGATCCGCCGCCCCCTGGTGGATGCCCTGCTCAGCCACGAGAGCCGCACCCCGCTGTTCGGCCCTCTGCTCACGCAGCTGTCCGGTGAAGTCCACAACGTCCCCGTGGCCCACCACTCTCGACCGCACGGAGCGTCCACCGTCTCCCTCCGCCGGGCGGCCTCCTCGGTAAGGACCAACCTGATCCACGGCACCACCCTGCCCCTCCGGCTGCTCAGCCGTCTCGGCCTGCTGTGTGCGGCCGCGGCCTTCGTCCTGGCCCTGGTGTTCCTCATCCGCTGGCTGGCCGGAGCCGACACGCCCCCCGGCTGGACCTCCGTCTTCCTGGCCACCGTCTTCTTCGGCGGCGTCGCTTTGTTCGGCCTGGGTCTCTTGGGCGAGTATGTCGGCCTGATGATCCAGGAAGTGCGACGGCCTCCGCGCTGGAGTGTCCGGCGGGTGATGCGAGCTTCGGACCCGCCGCCCTCCTAGCCGCGGCCCGCCCGCACCAACGCGGCCGAGGCAGCCAGGACCGCGCCGAGCTCGGCCCCGACGAACGCCGCCGCCACTCGATCCACCGGCCCCAGCCCGCTGCCGAGGGCCAGGACCACCAAGCCCACTGCCGTCGCGAAGATCCATGAGCCGGCCAGGGCGCCCCGGGCGGAGGCGGCGATCAGTATCACGGTCAGGACCAGGCCACCCAGGGCCAGCACACAGCCCGCCGCGATCGCCCCGGTGGCCGGTCCCGGCAGATCGGTGCCCGGCCCAAAGAGGGCTCGAATCAGCGGCGGGCCCAACGGCCAGGCGAGGGCGAAGGCCCCGGCGGCGAGCAGCACCGACCCGCCGGCCGTGACGACCGCCGGGCCGCGCAGGCCGGCACGGCCCTGCTCCTCCACCCGCCGGGTGAGCGGGTGGGTCGCGCGCACCGTCAGCCCGAGTGCCACCAGATAGGGGGCGCGGAACAGGGCCAGGGCCGCGAACAGGGCGGTCACTTCGGCTTCGGCCCCGCCCAGCGAAGACACCAGGGGAGGGCCGCTGTTGAGGACCACCTGGGCCAGCAGCACGCTCAGCCCGGCCGCACCTACCAGCCGGGTCGGTGCTCGGGCTGCCGCCGGCCCGTCGAGATGCCGGGCGCTCCGGAACAACAAGGACACCACTGGGCCGGTGGTCAGGGCGGCAGCCAACAGCAGCGGGCCCCCACCCAGTGCGAGGACGATGGCGCCTGCTGCCAGCCGGGCCACGTTCTCCCCGCCGATCACGACGCCGGCCGCAGGGTAACGCCCGGCCCCGGCCAGGACTCCCCGCACCACTCCCAGCAGGGCCGAACCTGCGGCCACCCCCACCACCACCAGCGGCCAGGCCCAGTTCTCCTCCCCGAACAGCCGCCCCCTCCACAGGCCGGCGGCCGTCCCCTCCGCGAGTACCACCGCCCCGGCCAGCGCCGCCACCCGTCCCAGCGACGCCCGCACCCCGCCCGCGTGGCCATCGACTGCCATCTGGCGGATCAGCCAATGCTGGATGGGGAAAGTCAGCAAGGCGGCCGAGAAGGCCCAGAACACCCAGACGATGGCGACCGGCGAGAACGCGGCGGCCCCCAAGGCGCGGGTCCCCAGGGCGATGAAGCCGTAGGCGGCCAGGCCGTTGGTCAGCGATCCGGCCAGGAGAGCTCCCGACTCCCCTGCCAGCTGCCTGGAGATCTTCATTGCAGGCCGACGCTACCGGAACGGCGGCGCGACAGATCGGCAGGAGCGCTTCTGCCCATTGGCCCGGTCGACCGGAGTGCGTCCGGTCGCCTCGCCGGGCTAACGTTTGCCCGTCTTCGGGAGGCTGAGTTGCGGTTGCTGGAACTCATACCGGGATGGCTGGCCCGGCCGGCGGCGGTGCTGAGCATCCTGGCGGCGCTGACCGGGGCGGGCTTCATCTTCTGGTCGGCGGCCACCGGCAGCTACTGGTGGGCGATATGGGGCGCGATCTGCTTCGTGGGCGCCGGCCTTCTCTGGTACCTGTCCGACTACGCGGCCGCTACCTCCCCGGCCGGTCCACGCTTCTCCCCCGACCCCTAGAGCAGGGCTACGATCCCGGCCCATGCCCGGCCCGGAAGGCATCATGGCGGTTCTCTCGGCCCTCCCGCTGCTGGGAGCCGGGTATGTGGCGGTGCAGATCCGCCGGGCCGCCCACCGGCCCGATCTCCCCTCGTTCGGCAACCAGGACATCTCGGGCATCTTCGGTGACCCGGAGGCCCCGCGGCTGCGCGTGGTCGCGGTAGGCGACTCCTCCCTCACCGGCCCGGGAGTCGACGACGCCGACGATGTCTGGCTCCGCCGGCTCGTCCTCTCCTATGCCGCTCACCATCGCGTCGAGCTGATCTCTCTGGGAGTCGGTGGTTCCCGGGCTCGCGACGTCCTCGACGGGCAGCTCGACGCGGCGGTAGCGCTGCGACCAGACATCGCGGTGGTCACCGTGGGCTCCAACGACGCCATCCGAACCGAACCGGTAGGCCGCTACGCCGCCGCCCTCGAAGTCATCGTCCGCCGTCTCGAAGAGGTCTCGGGGGCGGTGCTCCTGCTCGGCATGGGAGATCTCGGCTCCATTCCCCGTCTGCCCCCGGCGCTGCGTCCGTATCTGACCCGGCGTTCGCGCACCTTCGACCGGGCCGGCATCGGCGTGGCGGTCGCCCACCCCCGCACGATCAAGGTGCATGCCCGGGGGATCATGGTCGCCGCCTTCCGAGCCGATCCTTCGCTATTCGCCGCCGACCAGTTCCACGCCTCGGCGGCCGGCCACGCCGTCTTCGCCGACGCTTCCGCAGCCGCCTTCGAGGCCGCCTACCGCATTGCTCTCGGCCGCGGCCGGGACCACCCCGGCGCCTAGCGCTCTCCGGCCGCTCCGATGCAGATGTCGCCCGACACCGAGGCGACGACCAGACGCGCCGGAGCGGCTCCGGCCTCTCCCGAGACCGGGAACTCGGTGGTCACATTGCCCGACAGGGTCTGCAACGACAGCGCGTAGCGCCGGCCCGCAGGCACCCCCACCCGCACGTCCCCGCTCACCGTCTTGGCCTGCATGTGGCTCCCGTCGAAGCAAGCTACCCGGATCCGGCCGCTGGCGCTCCGGGCGGTACAGTCGCCCGCCACTTCACCGAGGGCGATATCCCCCGACGCGGTCTTGGCCTCCACCGACCCGCCTGCTCGCCGCAGGCGCACCCGTCCCGACGCCGTGGCCACCTCGGCCCGGCCCTCCACCGAGCCCACCTCCAGGTCGCCGGAAGCGAGACGCACGCTCAGCGAACCGGCCACGGCCCCGGCGGTCACATTGCCCGAAGCCCCGGCCACCTCGAGGGACTGGAGGTCCGTCTCGGCCACCAGGTTCGCCGAGCCGAAGCGAGCCCGCACCTCGGGCGGGGCACCGACCGCCACCTCGACATCGATGGGCGGCCAATGCCCGAAGCCCGATTCCTTCGGCCCGATGCTCACCGTCTGCCCCTCCTTCTCGATCAGCAAGCGGCTCAGGTGCCGCTCGGCGCCGCGGCAGCGCACCACCACCTCTCCCGGCCGGCCGGTCACCAGTCGGACACTGCCCGCGGGATTGCGCAACACCAGCCGGGGCGACCCGGCGACCTGGAAGACCTCT
The DNA here is from genome assembly GCA_964548475.1 of uncultured Acidimicrobiia bacterium. Taxonomy (GTDB): domain Bacteria; phylum Actinomycetota; class Acidimicrobiia; order Spongiisociales; family UBA11373; genus VGBK01. The sequence continues at coordinate 19,619 of CAZJRF010000006.1, read as the reverse complement.
TCTCGCTCGCTCATGTCTCGATCGTCCCTTCGATCCGGTGCCCCCGCGAGCGCGGGCGCACACCGTGGGCGGACAGGGTCCTCACCAGCCAGGAGTTGAGGGACTCGCCGGTCTCGGCCGCCGCCTCTTCGATGATCTCCTTGAGGCGCGGTGACAGGCGCAGGGTGACGCGGGCATCGGCGGACTCGTCGGCCGGCCCGCGCCCGGCGGGTGCTTCCTGGGGGCTTACCCGCAGCACCGGCTCACCCTGGTCGAGCATCACCTCGACCATGTGACCGGGCAGTTGGGCCCGAACCTCGGCGGCCGCCTGCTCGGCGAGTTCGAAGGCCAGGACCCGCACCGCCGGCTGGGCGGCGGCCAGCAAGGCCAGCCCGGCCGCCTCGACGGCCTGATCCCCGCCGGCCAGAGTCATCTGTTGATCGATGGCCCCCTGAAACCGTGTAAGGGCGATCGTGGTGTCCACCGCCGCCTCCTCAGCGCGCCGGGGCCGGGCGCAGGCTCCCGGCCACCGGCGTCGGGCGGGCCCTCTGGGCCCGGCGCGGCCGCCGGGTCTCCGTCTCGGCCAGCCGGGTCTGCTGGAGGGCCCTGACCAGGCCTCCCTGGGCCCACATGGTCATCATCTCCGCTCCTCCCATCTTGACAGCAATCTGATGTCTGCATGATGTCATACTGATGTCACGTTGTCAAGTGGCTTCTGCGATCCACCGTGATACCCTGAATGGGCGACTCCGGGGAGCTCGGGTGAGCCGAGCTGAGAGGGTGGCTGGCCGCCGGGGCGGCCGTGCCGCCGACCCGTGGAACCTGATCTGGGTAATGCCAGCGGAGGGAGACTTGGAGAGCAACGGACCCGCGGTGGTCTTCGCCGGGGGCGACCCGGTGCCCGGCTCGGTGCGCGCTCTCCTCCCCCGTGGGGCCCTGGTCATCGCCGCCGACTCCGGGCTCGACGTCGCCCGGCGGTTGGGGGTAGCCCCACACCTGGTAGTGGGCGATTTTGATTCGGCCGACCCCGCCTCGGTCGCCGCCGCCGCCGCCGACGGGACCACCCTCGAGCGCCACCCGGTCGCCAAGGACGCCACCGACCTGGAGTTGGCCCTGGAAGCCGCGCTCCGCCTCGGCCGCTCCCCCGTGCTGGTGCTGGGAGGAGCCGGCTGGGACCGCCTGGATCACCTGCTGGCCAACGTGCTGCTGGTCTCCTCCCCTCGCTACGCCCCCTTGCATCTCCGCTGGTGGGTGAAAGGGACAGAGGTCGTCCCGGTGCACGACCATCTCGACATCGAGGGCCGTCCCGGCGACCTGGTCACCCTCCTGGCAGTAAGCGGCCCGGCGACCGGGGTCACCACCTCCGGTCTGCGCTGGCCGTTGCGCGCCGAAACGCTGGCCCCCGGATCCACCCGGGGAGTGTCGAACGAGATGGACGCCTCCCGTGCCACCGTTTCTGTCGTGCAGGGGGTCGTCCTCACTTTGCACGCCGGGAGACAACCATGAAAAGAACCGCTGCTCTCGTGCTGGCCGCCGCCCTCCTCGCCGGGTGCGGGGGAAGAGGCGCACCCGACGCGATCCGTCTGCTCACTCACGACTCGTTCCTGGCCTCCGACGAGGTGCTGGCCGAGTTCACCGCTGCCACCGGCCTGGAGATACGGCTGCTCAGCGCCGGCGACGCCGGTGCCATGGTCAACCAGGCCGTCCTCACCGCCGGCAACCCGGTGGCCGACGTGCTGTTCGGCATCGATAACACCTTCCTGTCGCGCGCGCTGGAAGCCGACCTGTTCTTGCCCTATGAGAGCCCCGCCCTCTCCGGGGTGCGGCCCGAGCTGCTGGTCGACCCGCAGCACCGGGTCACCCCCATCGACTTCGGGGATGTGTGTCTCAACTACGACAAGGCAGCTTTCGACGGCCTTCCCCCGCCGCAGACGCTGGCCGACCTGGCCGACCCCGCCTATCGGAGCATGCTGGTGGTGGAGGACCCGGCCACCTCCTCCCCCGGGCTGGCGTTCCTGCTGGCCACTATCGCCGCTTTCGGGGAGACCGGCCCGTACACCTGGCAGGACTTCTGGGCCGACCTGCGCGACAACGACGTCCGGGTGGCTTCCGGCTGGGAGGCGGCCTACTACGGCCTGTTCTCCGGGGGGTCGGGAGAGGGAGACCGCCCCCTCGTCGTGTCCTACGCCTCCTCCCCTCCCGCTGAGGTGGTGTACGCCCTGGAACCGCCGGCCGAGGCCCCCACCGGTGTGATAACCGACGGGTGCTTCCGTCAGATCGAGTTCGCCGGCATCCTGCGCGGGACCCCCTACCCGGAGGAAGCCGCCCTGCTCATCGACTTCCTGCTGGGGGAGAGCTTCCAGGAGGACATCCCCCTTAACATGTTCGTGTTCCCGGCCCTGGCCTCTGCCGACCTGCCCGCGGAGTTCGTCGAGCACACCCGGCTGCCCTCCGCTCCGCTGTCCCTGGATCCCGCCTCCATAGAAGCCAACCGTCAGCGCTGGATCGAGGAATGGGCCTCGATCGTGCAGCCGTGACCCGCCGCCCGCGTCCGGGCACCGTCCTGCTGGCACTCCTCCCGCTTGTCTTCCTGCTGGCCTTCTTCGCGTGGCCGGTGGCATCCATCATCGCCACCGGCCTGGCCCCCGGCGGCCGCCTGGACCTGGAGCCCTTCCGCCGGGCCTTGTCCGGGGGGCTGCCCGGGGTGGCCTGGTTCACCCTGTGGCAGGCCACCGCCTCCACCGCCCTCACTCTGCTGGTCGCCCTGCCGGGCGCCTACGTCTTCGCCCGGTACGAGTTCCCGGGCAAGCGCCTGCTGCGCGCCCTGAGCACCGTCCCCTTCGTCCTCCCCACAGTGGTGGTGGGCACCGCCTTCCTCGCCCTGCTCGGGCCGGGGGGGCTGCTCGGGGTGCGCCTCGACGGGACCATCTGGGCGATCCTGGCCGCCCACGTCTTCTTCAACTACGCGGTGGTGCTGCGCACGGTGGGGGGCCTCTGGGCACATCTCGACCCCCGCCTAGAGGAAGCAGCCCGCCTGCTGGGAGCGGGCCGCTGGCGAGTGTTCACCCGCGTCACCCTCCCCCTGCTCCGCCCCGCCCTGGCAGCCGCCGCCTCGCTGGTGTTCCTGTTCACCTTCACCTCCTTCGGGGTGGTCCTCATCCTGGGCGGGCCGGGGCTGCGCACCCTCGAAGTCGAAATATATCGGCACACAACCGCCTTCTTCGACCTGCCCCTGGCCGCAGTGCTCGCGCTGGTGCAGATGGTGGGGATCACCGCCGTGCTCCTGGCCTACGCCCGCTATCAGGAGCGCCGCTCGGTAGAGCAGAGCCTCCGGCCGGCGGTGGAGGTCGCCCGCCGGCCCCGGTCGGTCCGGGAGCGGGCCCTGGTGGGTGGCACCCTGGCCGGCACCGGCCTGCTGCTCGCCGGCCCGCCCGTCCTGCTGGTGGTGCGCTCGCTGCACGTCGGCGGCAGCTGGGGCCTGGAGGCCTACCGGGCTCTCGGTGAGCCGGGGCGCACCGGGGCCCGCCTGGTGGAGCCGTTGCCGGCGGTGGGCAACTCGGCCGCCTTCGCCGCGGTGGCCACGCTGATCGCCCTGACGGTGGGCCTGACGGCGGCGGTGGTCATCGCCTACCGCCGGGGTCGGGCGTCCCGGTGGTTCGACACCCTGCTCATGCTGCCCCTGGGCACGTCGGCGGTGACCATCGGATTCGGGTTCCTGGTGGCCCTCGACGCCCCGGTCGACCTGCGGGCGGCCGGGGTGCTCGTCCCCATCGCCCACGCCCTGGTCGCCGTCCCGTTCGTGGTGCGCACGGTGGTGCCGGTGATGCGGTCCGTCCGTACCCGGCTGCGCGAGGCAGCCGCCGTGCTTGGGGCGCCCCCCCGCCGGGTGTGGCGGGAGGTGGACCTGCCCATGGTCTCCCGGGCGGCCGCCGCCGGCGCCGGGTTTGCCTTTGCGGTGTCCCTGGGCGAGTTCGGGGCCACGGCCTTCCTCGCCCGTCCTGAGACCCTGACGATGCCGGTGGCCATCTTCCGCTTCCTGGGGCAGCCGGGGGCGCTCAACTTCGGCCGGGCCATGGCCATGAGCGTGGTGCTCATGGCGGTCACGGCGGCGGCGGTGGCCTTCCTCGACCGGCTGCGCCCACCCTCCCTGGGGGAGTTCTGATGCTCCAGGTGGAGGGAGTCGCGGTGCGCTTCGGGAGCCTGGCCGCCCTCGATGGTCTCAGCCTCACGGTGCACAACGGTCAGGTGGTCGCGTTGCTCGGGCCCAGCGGTTCGGGGAAGACCACGCTGCTGCGGGCGGTGGCGGGACTGCAAGCACTGGACGAGGGCCGCATCCTGTGGGACGGAGAAGATCTGGAGGGGGTACCCCCCCACCGCCGCGGCTTCGGGATGGTGTTCCAGGACTTCGCCCTGTTCCCGCACCTCGATGTGGGGCGCAACGTGGAGTTCGGTCTGCGCATGCAGGGGATGGCGCCCGACGAACGCCGACGCCGGGCGGCGGAGGCGCTGGCCCGGGTGGAGTTGGCCGGCCTGGAGCGGCGCCCGGTGGCCACCCTCTCCGGCGGGCAGGCCCAGCGGGTCGCCCTGGCGCGCGCCCTGGCCCCGGGCCCCCGCATGCTGCTCCTCGATGAGCCGCTCGGCTCGCTGGACCGGTCACTGCGGGAACGGCTCACCGGCGAGCTGCGCATGCTCCTGGCCCGGCTGCGAGTAACCGCCCTTTACGTAACCCACGATCAGGAAGAGGCCTTCGGCCTGGCCGACCGGGTGGTGGTGGTGGACGAGGGGCGCGCCCTGCAGATCGGCACTCCCGAAGAGGTTTGGCGCTCCCCTGCCGGGGAGAAGCTGGCCCGCTTCCTCGGGCTGCGCAACCTGCTCCCGGCAACGGTGGCAGGGACCCTGGCGGTGACCCCGGTGGGCACCATCCCCGTGCCGGCCGGCACTCTCCCCGGCTCGGCCCGGCTCGTGGTGCGCCCGGCCGCCTTCCGCCTCGATGCAGCAGGAAGCGTAGCGGGGGAAGTGGCCAGCCGGGTGTTCCGCGGCAGTGACTACGCGGTCGAGGTGGCGGTGGGGGGCCTGATCATCGACGCCCTGCTTCCCAGCGCCCCCGCGGTGGGAGAGCCTATCCGTCTCGCGGTGGATCCCGAGGGGGTGTCGCTCCTGACCGAACCCTGACTCTCAGACCAGCTCGGCCAGGGCGCCGGCGATCTCCTCGGTGAGCTCTTCGGGAAGGGTGGAACGCAGCACCCGGCCGTTGAAGCGATGCATCTCCCGCACCAGCGTGGTAGGCGCCAGCGGCTCAAAGAGCAGAAACAGGGCGGCGGAGCCGGCCGGCAGGTCCTCACCCATCTCCTTCATTTCCTTGTCGGAGATACCGATGTCGCGCAGTCGCGCCCAGATGCCGCCGATGGCCGCCCCCAGCGCGGCGCCCACCAGGGGCACCATGAAGATCAGTCCGGCCAGCATGCCCAGCCAGGTCCCCGCCATCACCCCCTGGCCGGTAGTGACGTCGCGCGTCTGGTGGATGCGAATGCGCCCCCGGGCGTCCTTCGCCACGATGGCAGCATCCTCGATGCGGATCGCCTCCCGCTGATGCAGGCGGAGCGAGGCGAGCAGCGCCTCCTGAGCGCGCAGAGCGTCATCGAGCTCTACGGCCAAGAGGCGCGAGGGCCCATCCCCCTTGGGCGGAATCGGGGCGTCTTCCTCGGCCCATGGATCGAACCTGTCGGTCATCGCTCTCCTTAGCTGTGCGTCCCCATTGTGGTGCGCCGGTCCGGGAAACGAAATCGCCTGCCCGCCGCCATACCGGCCATCGAGAGGGCGGCCAATGCTGCCGCCCCCACCACCACGTGCGCCCACGCGGTGAACTCGTCCATCCCCAGCCATCGGGCCGCCCCCGCCCCCGAAAGCCGCAGCGACCCCAGCAGGATGAAGAGCAAACCCCCGGCCGCCGTGAGGCTCGCTGCCGCGCCCCGGTTTCGGCCCAGAGCGCCGAGCACTGCTCCTCCTACCAGCACGTGCACCAGGTTCTGCAGCGGGTTGAAGGTGAACATGAGGATGAACTCCCCGTTCTCGGGAGCGAGGGGGAGGAAGCCCGTCTCCCCGAAACCCAAGATCCCCACCGCCATCGCGAACACCCCGAACCCGGCGGCCGCCGCCGCCAAAGGGTGATCGGCGATAGGGCGGCCCGGCGGGTGCACTTCGGCCCGGCGGAACAGCCAGATCAGGACGAGCAGGAAGGGCAGCAGCCACACCAGCCAGGCCGGCCGCAGTGCCCACCACAAACCCGAGCCGATGGCCGGCTCCGGTGCCCCCGCCCCCCGGGCCGCTGCCCCCCCCAGGGTGATCGCCGTCACGTGCCAGAGAAAGGTGGTGAGCAGCACCGAATGCAACCACTGCACCCGGCGCCGGGCGCCGGAGCGGGCCATCCACCGTTGGACGGCCGGGCGGAGCAGCAAGGCCAGTCCCACCAACCACAGGGTGAGGGCCACCATCGCCAGGCTGGGCGGCTGGGCATTGGAGCGATCCTGCCCAGGCACTCCCACCAGGCTCACCGGGTAGCCGCCCACGGTGGTGAGCAGCACCAGGGCCGCCAGCCCGCTGCCGGCCATCAGCACGGCGCCGCGCCGGCCCCAGCGGACCAGCGTCCCGTCGGCATAGGCAAACCCCAGTTGCTGCGCGAACAGCCACTGGAAGGCGTAGTTGGCACCTCCCACCCCTTCCACTCCCAGGCCGATGGAGATCAAGTCGATCACACCCACCGCCCCCGCCAGTGCGCCGGCCGCCCAAAGGCCGAAGCGGCGGTGCAGCGCCTCCATGGCCGGGGCCAGCGCCACCGCCACCAGATAGATGCCGAGGAACCAGAGCGGAAGGGCGGCCACCTCGGCCGCCCGGGCCTCTCCCGGCGAGACGGGACCGAGCAACTCCGCCGCCAGACCTAGCGACAGCCAGACGGCCAGGAAGACGCCGGTAGGGACCAGAAGCCGGCCGAGGCGGGTATCCAGGTAATGGAGGTAGCCGGAGCTGCGCCGCCGCGACACCGAGTTGGCGAACCCACCGGCGAAGAACACCAGGGGCATGACCTGAATCAGCCAGGTGACCGGCCGGGTGCCGGCGATCACCGAGAGGGCGTTGATGCTGAGCACCCGATCGGGCTCCCAGACCACGGTGGTGGTTGCCCAGTGGCCCGCCACCACCACAATGATGCAGGCCACCCGGAGCAGGTCGATGAACCGGTCGCGCTCCTCCAGAGGCGGAGCCGTGCTCATGGCGCGGCAGGGTAGCGGTGCAGGGGTCGGCTACCAGAGCCCCAGGAAGCGGGCCAGGTCGGTGGCCACCGCCCGGGCCTCTTCCAGGGCGGCCTCCTCCACCTGCCGCACGTCGTCCCCTGCTGCCAGCGCCGCGCGCCGATCCACGTAGATCTTCAGCTTGGGCTCGGTGCCGCTGGGACGCACCAGGGCCCGGCCCGAAGGGCCCAGCTCAAGGGCGACCAGGGGTGTGGCCGCCAGCCAGCGGGGACGCTCGTCGGCTCCTTCCCGGAAATCGGTGACGCCGGTCACCTCCGCCCCGGCCAGCCGGGCCGGAAGCCGGCGTCCCAGGAGCTCCATGGCGGAGGCGATCTCCCCCGCTCCCTGCCGGCCGGGACGCACCACGCTGTGCTGCACGCTCACCCAGAGGCCGTGGCGCCGATACAGCCCGGCCAGGCGGTCGAACACGGTCTTCCCCATGGCCCGGCAGTGGGCGGCCAGTTCGGCGAAGAGCAGGGCCGCCGAGATGCCATCCTTGTCGCGCACCACTTCGCCCACGGTGTAGCCCAGGGCCTCCTCATATCCGAAGACGAAGCGGGTCCCCTCCGCCGCCGCCAGGTCCAGGGCGGCGTTGGCGATCCACTTGAACCCGGTGAGGGTGGCCTCGTAACGGGCGCCGTGGGCCGAGGCGATGGAGGCCAGCATCGGCGACGACACGATGCTGTTCACCACCAGCGGGACGGGGCCCGGCCCGGCGTGCTCCAGCAAGAAATCGGCGAGCAGTTGGCCCACCTGGTTGCCGGTGAGCATCGCCCATCCGCCGTCCCGGGGAAGGCACACCGCCAGGCGGTCGGCATCGGGGTCGTTGGCCAGGATCAGGTCGGCGCGCACCCGGGCGGCCAGGGCCTCCGCCAGGTCCAGCGCCCCCGGCTCCTCGGGATTGGGGAAGGCCACCGTGGGAAAGCGCCCGTCCGGCTCGGCCTGTTCGGCCACGACGTGCAGGTCGGAGAACCCGGCCCTCCGCAGCACCTGCTCGGCCATCCGCCGCCCCACCCCGTGCAGCGGGGTGTAGGCGATGCGCAGACCGCGGTCGGCGGCCACCGGCGGGCGCAGGGCCAGCACCTCCTCCACGTAGCGCTCCTCCAGGGAGCCCTCCACCGGCCGGGCCAGATCGCTCGCCCCGGCCAGGGTCCGCTCCACCCGGGGCACGTCGATCGCCCTTCCCACCCGGTCGATGGCGACCGCGATGCGCTCGTCGGTCGGCGGCACGATCTGGACGGCGTTGCCGTCGTAGACCTTATAGCCGTTGTCCTGCGAGGGGTTGTGGCTGGCGGTGACCACCACCGCCGACGACGCGCCCAGGACCCGGGCGGCGTAGGCCACCAGGGGGGTGGGAGCCACTTCGGGGAAGTAGCGCACCGGGATCCCCGCCGCCACCAGCACCCCGGCCGTGTCCTCGGCAAAGGTGCGGCTGGAGAGGCGCCCGTCGAAGCCGACCACCACCGGGCCCACCTCCGCCCGGGTGGCGGACAGGTAGTCGGCCAGGCCCCGGGTGGTGCGAATCACCACCGCCCGGTTCATCCGGTTCGATCCCGCCCCCACCTCACCGCGAATGCCCGCCGTGCCGAAGGCCAGGGTGCCACTCATGCGGTCGGCCAGAGCCGTCTCGTCTCCCCGGTCCAGCAGGGCCTGCAACTCGGCGCGAGTCACCGGGTCGGGGTCGCCGGCGATCCACTCCTCGGCGGCCGCCCGCCGCGCCTCGTCGATGGGCATGGGGCGACGATACCCCCGCCTGGCCGCTCGCGCCGCCGGCTACATCAGCTTGGGGACCAGGCTGCCCAGCTCCTCCTGGATGCTGGCGGGCACCGTGTAGCCGGTCTCGTCTCGGATGGCGGCCACGTTGGCGGCGATGTCCTCAAGCGTGAGGGTCCCTTCCCGCTCGGGGTGCTTGAAGTAGCCATCGGCCCGCCCGATGAAGAAGCGGCCCACCGCCCCGCCGCCCGCCGACCAGATCTCCCCGCTCAGGGTGCATTCCTCCGAGCAGAAGTACGCGACCACCGGGGAGACGTAGGCGGGCTCGAACTTGGCGATGAGCGCGCCGAACAGCTCCTCGGTCATGCGAGTGCGGGCGGTGGGGGCGATCGTGTTCACCTTGATGTTGTACTTGGCCCCTTCGTGCTTGAGCACGTTCATCAGGCCGATCACGCCCATCTTGGCGGCGCCGTAGTTGGCCTGCCCGAAGTTGCCGAGGATCCCGGCGTTCGAGGTGGTCATGACGATGCGGCCGTAGCCCTGGGCCCGCATCAGCTTGAAGGCGGGCTGGGTGACGTAGAAGCTGCCCTTGAGATGGGTGTCCAGCACCGCATCCAGGTTGGGCCATTCCAGGTTGTGGAAGGCCTTGTCGCGCAGGATGCCAGCGTTGTTCACCAGGATGTCCACCCGGCCGAACTCGTCGATGGCCTTCTGCACGATGGCCGCGCCTCCCTCCGGCGTGGCCACCGAAGAGTGCTCGGCGACTGCCGCCCCGCCGGCCGCCTTGATCTCGGCCACCACCTCCTCGGCGGGAGTGGCTTCCAGGGCAGTGCCGTCGGCGGCCACGCCCGGATCGTTGACCACCACTGCCGCCCCGCGAGAGGCCAACAGCCGGGCATGGTTCGCCCCCAGCCCCCGGCCCGCCCCGGTGACGATGGCCACCCGGTTCTCGAATGAGATCATTCCCCTGCCTCCTTTGCTGCCGCCTCCCAAACTAATCGCCTGCCTACCCGGGTGGACAGAAGGGCGCGCAGCGGGCCCGCCAGGTTGCCCCGCTCCCCGGCCTCCACCTCGGAGAGGCCGAGCCAGCGGGCCATGGTGCCGATCTCCGACGCCAGGGCGGGGGCCACCCGGGCCGGGTCCTCTCCCGCCTCCAGGAAGGCTCCCGGAACGAGCAGCACCCCGCGCCTCCGGTCGGCCTTGAGGTCCACCCGGGCCACCAGGCGATCGTCCAGCAGGAAGGGGAGCACGTAGTAGCCCCACACCCGCCGGGCCGCCGGCGTGTAGATCTCCACGCGGTAACGGAAGCCGAACAGGCGCTCGGTGCGCCGGCGGTCCCAGATCAGCGAGTCGAACGGGCAGAGCAGGGCCGCCGCCTCCACCCGCCGGGGCGCCTCCGCCTGCGGGTGCCGGTAGGCCGCCTCCCGCCAGCCCTCCACCTTTACCGTCTCCAGGAGCCCCTCCGCCGCCAGCTCCTGGACCGCCGGCCGGGCCTCCCGGATCGGGACCTCGTAGTAGTCGGCCAGGTCGGCGGCGGTGCCCACCCCCAGCGAGCGCGCCGCCCCCCGCAGGAGCAGGCGCTGAGCCTCGGCGCGCGATGGGGCCGGTGCCGCCAGGTACTGCGCCGGGATGACCCGCTCGGGCAGGTCGTAGCGGCGCACCAGCCCGCGCCGCTCCCCCACCGCCAGGCGCCCGGTGACGAAGAGCCACTCGAGAGCGAGCTTCCCCGCCGTCCACCCGGACCCCCAGTAGGGAGCGTGCCGCTCGCCGGGCTCCTCCAGTTCGGTCGCGGCGAGCGGGCCCCGGCGGCGGACCTCCGCGAGCACTTCATCCAGGTAGTGGGGACGCTTCGCTTGCAGGTCGCGCACGGCCCGCCACGGGCTCACCCCCTCCATGCGATGACGGAACAGCGGGTAAGCGTCCACCGGGAGAAGGCAGGCCTGGTGCGCCCAGTACTCGATCAGCTCCCGACGCTCGTTGTAGGCCCGCCAAAGGAGGTCGCGGTTGTGGACGCCCAGCCGGGCGAACAGGGTGAGGTGAGGGGCTCGCTCCACCGCGCTGATCGGGTCGAGCTGCACCGCGCCCACCCGGGCGAACACCGACCGCAGGTGGCGTAGGTCTACCCGTCCCTGGGGCCGGGGCCCGGCCAGGCCCTGGGCGGCGACCGCCATTCGCCGGGTAGTGCCCCGGCTGAGGGTCCTCACCGCCCGGCGAAAGTCGCCGGGCGCTTCTCCAGGAAGGCCGCGGTCGCCTCGAGGAAGTCGGCGCTGCGGAACAGCGGGAGCAGTTGCAGCAGGACGCGAGGCACGTGTTCGACGTAACTGTCGGACAGGGCGGCCCGCATCATGCGCTTCGCCGCCTGCACTGCCAGGGGAGGCATGGCCGCGATGCGGGCGGCCAACTCCTGGGCCCGCTCCCGGCAGGCGTCGGCCCCGTCCACCACCTCGGAGACCACCCCGGCGGCCAGGGCCGCCTCGGCCGACAGGTCTTCACCCAGGAAGTAGAACCGGGCGGCGACCTCCCAACCGGCCAGACGGGGCAGCAGGTAGGTGTCTCCGCTCTCCGGGAGCAGGGCCCGCCGGGTGGGGGGCACGAAGCGGGCCGACCGGGCCATGACGCGGATGTCGGCATTGAGGGCCAGGCCCACCCCATACCCGGCCGCGGCGCCGTTCACCGCCGCCACGATGGGGGCGTCGGCCTCGTGCATGGCCAGCACCGGTATGCGCTCGGGCCGGTAGGAGGCGCCCAGTGCATCGATGGTCTCCGGCCCTCGCGCGGCCGCCTCCACCAGGTCGAGACCGGCGCAGAAGCCCTCCTCCGATCCGGTCAGCACGATGGCCCGCACCTGCGGGTCGGCGTCGGCGACCCGCACTACCTCGGCCAGGTGGTCGAGCATGGGAAGGGTGAGGGCATTGCGCCGCTCCGGGCGGTTGAGGGTGACGGTGGCCACGCCTTCGGCCACCCGGTACAGGACGTCGGACATGCTGCCTCCGGCTGACGGCGCAGGTAGCCTACCGGCGTGATACACACCATCCGCTGGGCCGCCCGCACCATCGTCGGATGGCCGGTGATCATCCTCTACACCATTGCGGTGTGCAGTTGGCTGATGATCGTCACCCGGTTCCGGCCGGACACTCGGCACACCGAGGTGGTCGCCCGCGGCTGGGGATGGCTGTTCAACTCCTTCTCCGGGGTGGACAACACCATCGAGGGGCTGGAGAACGTGGACCGGAAGGCCTCCTACGTGGTCGTCTCCAACCACCTCTCCAACCTCGACGCCCCCTACCACCTGGGAACGATGCCGGTAGGGGTCCGCTTCCTGGCCAAGAAGGAACTGTTCAAGATCCCGTTGTTCGGAGCCACCCTGCGCGCCGTCGGCATGGTGGAGACCGACCGCCAGAGCCACACCGCCGCCGCCCACGAGGCCATCAACCGGCAGGTGGCCCATGTCATCGCCATGGGCCGCTCGGTGCTCATCTACCCGGAGGGCACCCGCTCCCGCGATGCCGAGCTCCACGACTTCAAGAAGGGAGCCTTCCGCATCGCCGTGCAGAACCAGATGCCGATCCTCCCGGTGACCATCGCCGGCACCAACCACGTCTGGCCGCCCGGCCAGTGGTGGTGGCAGGGGGGCAAGGTCAGGATGGTCTTCCACCCACCCATCCCCACCAGAGGCCTCGGGGAAGACGCCATCGAGCCCCTGCGCGACCAGACGCGCCGGATCATCGGGGAGACCTACCATCTGATCCGGACGGAGGCGTAGGCCCGGCCTTGCCGGCGGCCGGGGGACGCGAGCCGAGAGGAACAGGTGATGTCAGCCAGGGAGCCCGTGGTTCACCCCTACATACCCAACTCCGTGCCCGGGGTTCAGCAGGAGATGCTGCAGGCGGTGGGGGCGCAGACCGTCGACGAGTTCTTCGCCGACATCCCGGCGGAGCTACGGCTCGACCGCCCCCTCGATCTCCCCAAGCCGCTGCTCTCCGAGGCAGAACTGACCCGGCACGTCGAAGGACTGCTGGAGCGCAATCGGTCCACCCGCCAGGTGCTCAGCTTCCTGGGCGCGGGCTGCTACCGGCACCAGGTGCCGGCGGTATGCGACGAGATCAACTCGCGCGGCGAGTTCCTCACCGCCTACGCCGGCGAGCCCTACGAGGATCACGGCCGCTTTCAGGCCCTGTTCGAGTACCAGAGCATGATGGGCGAGCTGCTCGGCATGGACGTGGTCAACGTCCCCAACTACGACGGGTTCCAGGCAGCGGCCACCGCCCTGCGCATGGCGGCCCGCATGACCGGCCGGGGCTCCGTCCTCCTCCCGGCGGCCATGAGTGCCGACAAGCTGTCGATGGTGCACGGCTACCTGCAACCGGACATCGCCGTCGACCTCATCCCCCTCGACCCGGCCAGCGGCCTGCTCAACCTGGCCACCCTCGAGGCCGCCCTCTCCCCCCGGGTAGCCGCCGTCTACTTCGAGAACCCCGGCTACCTGGGGACCCTCGAGACCCGTCCCGATCGGATCTCCGCCGCCGCCCACGCGGCGGGCGCCCTCTCGGTCGTAGGGGTCGAGCCCCTCTCATTGGGGGTGATCAGGCCCCCGGTGGACTACGGCGCCGACCTCGCCTGCGGCGATATCCAGGGCCTGGGGATCCACATGAATTTCGGGGGCGGCCACGGGGGCTTCATCGCCGGGCCCGACGATCCCCGCTTCGTCATGGAGTTCCCCTCCCGGCTCTTCGGGATCGCCCCCACCACGGTGGAGGGCGAGTACGGCTTCGGCGACGTGGCCTACGAGCGCACCTCCTTCGCCCGCCGGGAGGAGGGCAAAGAGTGGGTGGGCACCGCCGCCGCTCTGTGGGGGATCACCGCCGGGGTCTACCTGGCGCTGATGGGGCCGCAGGGGATGAGGGAGATCGGCGAGGGGCTCATGCAGCGCTGCCGATACCTGATGGGCCGGGTGGCGGTGCTCCCCGGCCTGCGGGTGCCCTTCGTGGCGACGCCGCACTTCACCGAGTTCGTCGTGCAGTTCGACCCCGCCGGCCCGACGGCGGCCGCGGCGAACCGGGCCCTCCTCGAGCGAGGGATCTTCGGGGGCAAGGACCTCTCCGCCGAGTTCCCCGGCCTGGGTCAGAGCCTGCTGATCTGCGTCAGCGAGCTCCACACCCGGCCGGATCTGGACCGCCTGGTGGACGCGTTGGGGGAGGTGACACGATGAAGCCCATCGCGCCCAAGCCCCTGCCCCGCCGGTTCCACCAGGCTCGTTGGGACGAACCCATCATCTTCGAGCTGAGCCGGCCCGGCCGCCGCGGCGTGCTCCTGCCCCCCGTCGGAGAGGAGATCCGCCGCGAGGTCGGCGACCCGATCGGGGAGCTGCCCGACGCCCTGCGCCGCACCCTTCCGCCGGCCCTGCCCGAGCTGTCGCAGAACCAGGTGCTGCGTCACTACGCCCGCCTGTCCCAGGAGACGCTGGGGGTGGATCTGAACATCGACGTCGGCCAGGGCACCTGCACCATGAAGTACAGCCCCAAGGTGAACGAGCAGCTGGTGCGCACCCCCGGGCTCACCGAGCTGCACCCGCTGCAGGACGAGGCCACCGTCCAGGGCAGCCAGGAGGTGATGCACCGGCTGGAGGAAATGCTCTGCTATATCTCCGGGATGGACCGGGTCACCCTGCAGCCGGGGGCAGGCTCGGCGGCCATCTACGCCAACGTCTGCATGATCCGCGCCTGCCAGGCCGCCCGGGGCCAGAGCCACCGCGACCAGGCGATCACCACTATCTTCTCCCACCCGTCGAACGCCGCCGTCGCCCGGGTGGCGGGCTACGAGGTGATCACCCTCTACCCCGACGCCGACGGCTACCCCGACCTCGGCGCCCTCAGGGCGGCGGTCTCGGAACGCACCGCCGCCTTGCTGGTCACCAACCCGGAGGACACCGGCATCTTCAACCCGCGCATCGCCGAGTTCGTCCGGGTGGTGCACGAGGCGGGAGGGCTGTGCGCCTACGACCAGGCGAACGCCAACGGTGTCCTGGGGATCACCCGGGCCCGGGAGGCCGGCTTCGACCTGTGCCACTTCAACCTGCACAAGACGTTCTCCACCCCGCACGGCTGCGGCGGCCCGGCGGCGGGTGCCTGCGGGGTCACCGCCGAACTGGTCCCCTTCCTGCCCGTCCCGACGGTGGAATGCCAAGACGGCCAGTTCCGCTTGGACTACGACCGGCCCCAGAGCATCGGCAAGGTGCGGCCCTTCTACGGGGTGGCGCCCAACCTGGTGCGGGCCTATGCCTGGATCATGAGCCTGGGAGCCGAGGGGTTGCGCCGGGTGGCCGAGACCGCGGTGCTCAACAACAACTACCTGCTCGACCGGGTGCTGC
This sequence comes from uncultured Acidimicrobiia bacterium, assembly GCA_964548475.1. GTDB lineage: Bacteria > Actinomycetota > Acidimicrobiia > Spongiisociales > UBA11373 > VGBK01. The sequence continues at coordinate 4,277 of CAZJRF010000006.1, read as the reverse complement.
GCATCCGGGGGGTCTCGGCCCCCTACGCCCCGGGGCGACGCCGCATCGAGCAGGTCCGCTACAGCTGGGAGCAGCTGGCCCGGGAGACCGGGGTCCACACCGAGGATCTCGAGATCCGGGCGGCCGACTACGGCATGCACTACTGGACCAGCCACCATCCCTTCCTGGTCCCCGAGCCGATGACGCTGGAGCCGACCGAGTCCTACTCCCAGGAGGACCTCGACGAGTACGCCGCCGTCCTCGGCCGGATGTCGGACGAGGCTTACGCCGACCCGGAGATCGTGAGGACCGCTCCCCACAACAGCACCGTGCACCGGACCCACTTGGAACCCTTCGACGATCCCGAGCAGTGGGCGGCCACCTGGCGCGCCTACCTGCGTAAGACGGGGCAGAAGAGAGACTGAGACATGCCCCGCCGACGGCTGGGACTCATCGTGAACCCGGTCGCCGGCATCGGCGGGAGAGTCGGGCTCAAAGGCAGTGACGGCCTCGAGATCCAGCAGCAAGCCCACGCTCTGGGGGCCGAGCCGCGGGCCGAGGAGCGCGCCGCCGCGGCCCTGAAGCCACTCCTCCACATGGCGGACGCGATCGACCTGCTCGCCGCCGCCGGCCGGATGGGCGAGGCGGTCGCCCGTCGGGTCGGCTTTCGTCCCCGGGTAGTCCCGGTGCCCGCCGCCGGTGGGGCCACCACCGCCGAAGACACCCGGCAGGCCGCCCTGGCCATGCGCGACGCCGAAGCCGAGCTGGTCCTCTTCGCCGGCGGCGACGGGACCGCCCGGGACATGTGCCGGGCCGTCGGGACCGGCCTGCCCGTGCTGGGGATCCCGGCCGGGGTGAAGATCCACTCGGCGGTGTACGCAGTGACCCCCGTTCTGGCCGGCTCCCTGGCAGCGGAGTACTTGCGGGGTGGCAGGGCCCACCTGCGGGAAGCCGAAGTGGTGGACCTGGACGAGGAGTGGCACCGGCGAGGGCAGATCGTCACCGCCCTGTACGGGTACCTGATGGTGCCCCACCGGGCCGGGGCGGTGCAGGGCCGCAAGGTGCCCACTCCCCCCGGCGAGACGGCTCAGGCGCAGGCGATCGCCGCCGCGGTCGCCGAGCAGATGGAGCCGGGACGGGCCTACGCCCTGGGGCCGGGCACCACCACCCGCGCCGTGGCCGAGCGCCTCGGCCTGCCCAAGACCCTGGTGGGGGTCGACCTGATGACCCGAGAGGAGCTGCTCGCCGCCGACGTGGGCGAGGCGCAGATCCTTGCGGTGCAGGAGCGGCATCCTTTGGGGATCATCATCACCCCCATCGGCGGCCAGGGGTTCCTGCTCGGCCGGGGCAACCAGCAGATCAGCCCCCGGGTGCTGCGCCGGGTGGGCCGGGAGCACCTGCTGGTGATCTGCCCGGCCGCCAAGCTGGCCGCCCTGCAAGGCGCCCCCCTGCTGGTGGACACCGGCGACCCGGAGGTGGACGGGTGGCTCGCCGGCTACCAGGAGGTGATCACCGGGTACCGGGAGAGGGCGGTATACCGGGTGGTCGGCGGTGAGCCAGACCAGAATCCAAAGCCCGAGGCGACGTAGGAGGTCCCCGTGCGCGGCCTGAAGGACAAGCGAGTGGTGATCACCGGCGGGGGCGGCGGGATCGGCCTGGCGACGGCGCGGCGCTTCCTGGAGGAGGGCTCGCGGGTGGCCATCCTGGACCGGGACCCCGCCGCCTGCCGGCGCGCCCGGGACGACCTGCCCGGGCTCAGCGACGCGCTGGCGGCCGACGTCTCGGACCGCGGCTCGGTGACGGCCGCCTTCGAGAGGCTCGACGCCTCGTGGGGCGGCCTCGACGTGCTGGTGAACAACGCCGGCGTCAGCCTCCGCCACCCCTTCATGGATATCACACCTGAAGAGTGGCAGCAGGTGATCGGCATCAACCTCACCGGGGTCTTCCACGTCGCCCAGGAGGCCGCCCGGCGCATGCTCGCCGGGGGCGGCGGGGTGATCCTGAACATGGGCTCGACCAACGGCCTCACCGGCTACCACCTCTACGCCGACTACAACGCCTCCAAGGCCGGGGTGGTCGAGCTGACCCGCTCGATGGCGCTGGAGCTGGGGCCCCGCATCCGAGTGAACGCCGTCTGCCCCGGCTTCATCATGACCCCCATGCAGGAAGCGGAGTACACCCCGGAGATGCGCCGGGCCTTCGAGGCCAAGGTCCCTCTGCGCCGGCTGGGCACACCGGAGGAGGTGGCGGCGCTGTTCGCCTTCCTGGCCTCGGACGAAGCGGCCTTCATCACCGGCCAGTACTTCGTGATCGACGGCGGGGAGATTGCCGGCGGCCTGGCCAGCCAGCCGTGACCGCGTCCCGGAGACAGCGCGACAGGAGGTCGCCATGCACACCCTGAAGGACAAGGTGGCCCTCATCACCGGGGGCGCGTCGGGGATCGGGCGGGCGACGGCCCTGCTCTTCGCCCGGGAGGGCGCCGCCGTCTCCATCGTGGACGTCGACGAGGCGGCAGGGGCATTGGCGGCGGAGGAGGTGGTGACCGGCGGCGGCCGGGCTCTCTTCGTCACCGCCGACGTGACCCGGGCAGAGGACTGCCGGCGTGCCGTCGAGGCCACGGTGGCCGCCTTCGGCGGCCTGGACGTCCTTGTGAATAGCGCCGGCATCATCCGGCGGGCCGACATCCTGGCTACCAGCGAGGCCGAGTGGGATCGGGTCATGGCCATCAACGTCAAGTCGATCTTCCTCATGAGCCGGGAGGCCATCCCCCGCCTGACGGCCCGCGGCGGCGGCGCCATCGTCAACATCGCCTCCGGCTGGGGCCTCAAGGGCGGTCGGGCCGCGGCCGCCTACTGCGCTTCGAAGGGCGCGGTGGTCAATCTCACCCGGGCGATGGCTATCGACCACGCCCGCCAGGGCATCCGGGTGAACGCGGTCTGCCCGGGCGACGCCGACACCCCCATGCTGCGCGAAGAGGCCCGCCAGCTCGGCCGATCCGAGGAGGCGTTCCTGGCCGAGGCCGCCGAGCGACCCTTGGGGCGTTACGGCCGGCCGGAGGAGATCGCCCAGGCCGTGCTCTATCTGGCGAGCAACCGGTCGTCCTACGTCACCGGCACCACGCTGGTGGTGGACGGCGGCGGGATGGCGTAGGGTCCCCAGAGCGGGGGCGCGATCCCAGTCCTGGCCCTCTGCATAGGGTCCACCATGTGCTCATGCCCCGCAGGCGGGTCCTGGTGCAGCTGGATGACAATTGGGTGGAACGCCTCGCCGTCTCGCCGGCCACTTGGCGGTGACTCGGTCCGAGTGTCTTCGCCGCGGCGCCCTCGCTGTGCTTCAGGCCGATGCCCTCCGCCAGGCCGATCGGGAGAAGCACCACCCGATGACGGTCGGCGCTCCCTCCCGCTCCCCCTACCTCCTCACCGCCACCACGATGTTGTCCACGGCCTGCCGCGGGCCTTCCTCGGTCTCCACCGGCCGCAGGACCTGCTCCGCCCGCACCACCTGCAGCGCCTCCCCCACGACCCCGGCCACCTCGTCGGCGGTGTAGAGGTGGCCGCGATGGGAGGGGCCGCCCCAGCCCTCGGTGAGGTTGGCCAGGTCGTGGCCGATCACGATCAGCCGCCCCCCGGCCGCCACCGCCGCCGCCGCCTTGCGCCAGGCCACGGTGCGCAAGTCGGCCGGAGGTTGCAGGTAGAGCACGACGACCAGATCGAAAGCCTGCTCCGGCGGCTCCCACTCCCGCAGATCGACCGGCACCCAATCCACCTTCACCGCCTGATGCTCGGCCAGGCGGCGGCCCTTCTCCAGGCCCGCCTCCGACCAGTCCACCGCGGTCACCGACCATCCCCGCATCGCCAGCCACACCGCGTTGCGTCCCTCCCCGGCGGCCAGGTCGAGGGCCCGCCCGGGGTTGAGCCCTTCCACCTCGGCCACCAGGAACCGGTTGGGCTCCACCGACCAGACAAAGTCTCTCTGCCGATAGCGCCGGTTCCAGTCGTCGCGGTCCATGCGGGCAGGGTAGACGGTGGGGCTTACCCCCGCCGCCGGTCAGTCGTACACCCCGGCCAGGTAGCAGGCGCCGCTCTGCACCTCGCAGAGGAAGGCGCCGGCCGAGGTGACTATCTGGTAGCGGTCGGCGGCTTGCTCCCCCGCCCACCAGCGCCCGGTGTGCCGCCAGGGCCCCGCCCAGGCCAGCACCGGCTCCCACCGGCTGCCCAGGCGCACCCGCACCGGTGAGCCCTCGTCCCACTCCACTTCGAGGGGCCGCGGGGCGGGAGGCACCAGCGCCGGGGAGGGGC
>CAZJRF010000005.1:0-36626 GCA_964548475.1 uncultured Acidimicrobiia bacterium | reverse complement strand
AAGCCGGGCGATCTTGAGCATCTCACGGCGAGTCTCCATAGTGTGCCCGACGAAGCGGGCTCGACCCCGTTCGTCTACCTGCCTCACCAGATAGGCAGTCACCTGACGCCGCCAGGCTCGGCGCGACTCGGGCAGAAGCGACATCCTCCCCCGCCTCAGCGGGAATTACACCGGTGTGATTGTAGAAGAAGGGTGCCGGCGATGTCGGCAATCGGCCCGTGATCCGACCGGGCGGCGGCTCACCGCTTGCTTGCCCGGCCCCCACCGGCCACCCCGAGACCACTCAGCCCACGGGGGCGGCCGCCTCCTCCAGCAAGGCCAGTACCCGGTCGACCACCACCGGCACCGCCGCCCCCACTGAGGCGGTCATCTGCCCACCCACCGTCAGGTAGTCCTCGGCCTCCACCGCCACGATCACCACCTCGCGCGGGGCGGGCAGCCCCAGGCCGCGGGCCAATTCCAGGGTCTCGAACAGCCCCACGTAGTGCGGCGACCCGCCGCGGGGACCGGTGAAGTCATCTTCGGTCAGCACCCGCACGCTCCCCGGGGGAACGGCGCCGGTCACCACGCTGTCGACCACGATCAGCCGGCCGGCGCCCACCACCGCCTCCAGCAGGTACATCCCGGTGAGGGCGGTCTCCACCACCTCCACCGTCCCGGCCCGGGGATGCTCGAAAGCCCGGATCGTCGCCGCCGGATCGAAGGCCGGCCCCGGCGGCCGGGGCGCCCCCAGGCCGGCCAGCCGGCGGCACAGCCAGCGGGCCGCCACCACCCCCAGGGCATCGTCGGCAATAAGGTCGTTGCCCAGGCAGAGCACCCGGGTCGGCCCCGCCGGTACCGGGGGCTTACTCGCGGTGAACGCTGCCATCGGAGTCGCGGCGCAGCCGGGACAGGGTCTCACCGCCCGGCCCGCGCACCGCCACCACCAAAGGCATGCTCCCCGGCAGGGAGTGGGTGGCGCAGGCGTGGCAAGGGTCGTAGGCACGGAAGGCCATCTCGATCTTGTTGAGGATGCCTTCGGAGACGTGCCCCTTGGAGATCAGCCCCTTGGCCGCCTTCTCCACGCTCATCGCCATACGGGCCGAGTTGTTCTGGGTGGCCACGATCAGGTTGGCCTGCTCGATGATGCCGCGCTCGTCGGTGCGGTAGTGGTGGAAGAGAGTGCCGCGCGGGGCCTCCACCACGCCCACTCCCTCCCGCGGAGTCTCGGTGGGAAGGGTGCGCACGTTGGGGTCGATCAACTCCGAATCGTTCGCCAGTTGTTGCAGGCGCTCGGTGGCATTGAGCACCTCGACCACCCGGGCCCAGTGGTTGGCCAGGGTGTGGTGCACCGGCTTGCCGCCGAGGATGGAGTACATCTCCTCATAGGCCTCCTGCGCGCCGGGGGTGGACATCCCATCCGCCGCATTGAGCCGGGCCAGGGGGGCTACCGAGAAGACCCCGCTGTCGACACCGTCGGCGAAGCCGTTCCAGCCGAGCGGTTTCAGATAGGAGAACTTCACGTAGGACCACGGCTCCACGTGCTCGGCCACGTAGTCGAGATAGTCGGCCCCCGGGAAGACGGCCCACTCTCCGCCCTCCGGGGAGACCACCCGGATGCGACCGTCGTAGAAGTTGGGGTGGTTGTTCTCATCCACCAGACCCATGTAGTAGGTCCGATGGGTGAAGGCATCCGAGGTGATCAGGTCCACGTAGTCGGGATTGGCCAGCACTACCTTCCGGAAGAGGTCCAGGGTGAAGCGGGCGAATTCCACCGCGTCGGCGGCGGTCTCTTTGATCACGGCCTGCTCCTCGGCGGTGACCCGCCGGGCCACCCCGCCGGGGAGGCCGAGCACCGGATGGATCACCTTGCCGCCCACCAGGGTGATGATCTCCCGGATGCGGCGCCGCATGGTCAGGACCCGTCGCCCCACCTCCTCCCCCACGGTGGCGATGACCCCGAGGATGTTGCGCTGGCCGGCCGGGGCCTCGGGGCCCACCACGAAGTCGGGGCCTCCCAGGAAGTAGAAATGGAGCAGATGATCCTCGGCCATGAAAGCCGAATAGACCAGCTCACGGATCTTCTTGGCCGGGGAGGGCGGCTCGACCCGGTACAACGCGTCCAGCGCCTTGGTGGCCGCCATGTGATGGGCGGTGGGACAGACCCCGCAGATCCGCGAGGTGATCTGGGGCATGTCCTCGGCCGGGCGGCCCTCGGCGAACTTCTCGAAGCCGCGCAGCTCCGGCACCTGGAAGAAGGCGCGATCTACCTCCCCGGCTTCATCGAGGAAGATGTCGATCTTGCCGTGCCCTTCCAGACGGGTGATCGGGTCGACGACGATGCGGCGGCGGGCGTAGGCAGCCTTGGCCCTTTCGGAGCCCTTGTGCCATGCCTCCTGGGTGGTCATCTCTTCGGACATGTGATCTGGACTCCTCAGGCCTCGACGGACGACATCTTGCGCCGGCGCAGCAGCGAACCGGCCAGACCGTAACGGTAGAAAGTGCCAATGGGATCGGGGATTCCGTCCAGCGCCCGGTCGATGGCCGCCTCATCCTCGAACCCCAGCATGGAGGCAATCGCCGACGAGTACTTGGCCCCCTGGTCGCGTACCTTGCTGGTGGGACCGAAGCACCCCGTACAGGGCATGTTCCCCTTGATGCAGAGATGGCCGCAGCCCGACCGGGTCGCCGGACCCATGCACAGCAAGCCCTGAGCCAGCAGGCAGGTCTCCTCGTCGATCAGCACTTCGTGGGGCCGACGGAACCGCTCGATGCTCAGTTCCTGCGGCTTGGTGTCGATGCGCGGGCACTCCTCGCACAGGGCCATATCGGGCGCCAGGACCGTGCCGGCCGGAGGCAGTTCGCCGCTCAGCAGCGTCTCCACCGCCCCGGCGATGATGTTCGGAGTAGGGGCACAGCCCGGGATGTAGTAGTCCACCGAGGTGACCTGGTCCAGGGCCCGTACCGTGTTGTAGAAGCCGGGGAGGTGGACCTGATCGCCGTTGTGCGGGTAGGTGGGCTGAGGCCGCACCCCGTCGGGGTTCACCGTGGAGGGCGTCGTGCGGTAGACGGTGTCGAATATGGCCTCCCGGTCCCACAGGTTGGCCAGGGCGGGGATGCCCCCCAGGTGGGCGCAGGAGCCGAAGGCCACCAGGACCTTCGCCTTGCGCCGCAGCAGGCGGGCCATCTCCTCCTGCTCCGTGGTACGGATCGCGCCGTTCACAAAGGCGGCCAGGATGGAGCCATCCTCCATGGCCTCAACGTCGGACTTCTTGAAGTCCAGCGCCACCGGCCAGAAGACGATGTCCACCGCCGCCACCACGTCCAGGATCTTCTCGGCCAGATCGACAACCGCCTCCTCGCAGCCCCCGCACGAGGCGCACCAGTAGAAGGCGACCTTCGGCTTATCGGACATCAGACCGTCACCCCTTCCGCCTCCGCCTCCGCCTCTTCCTCGAGGCCGATCGCCCAGTCCTCCGGCGGGGTCTCCAGGTGAGCCGGGCCCAGGGCCTTCACCTGCGCCACCATCTCGTTGATCACGTCGCGCAGCTTGTCGGCCTCGGCCGCCGAGATCCATTCCAGGCGAACCCGCTCTTCCTCGAGGCCGAGAGCCAGGAGCATGCGCTTGAGCAGGCGGAACCGGCGCAGCGCTTTGTAGTTGCCCGACTGGTAGTGGCAATCCCCGGGATGGCACCCACCGATGAGCACCCCATCGGCGCCGTGGGCGAGAGCCTCGAGAACGAACTGGGGATCGACCCGCCCCGAGCACATGACCCTGATCACGCGGGTGTTAGGGGCGTACTTCATACGTGAAGTGCCCGCCAGGTCGGCCGCCAGGTAGGTACACCAGTTGCAGAAGAAGGCAACGATCTTCGGCTCCCAGCCGTCGGCGCTTCCCTGCGGGTTCTCAGTCGGTTCAGGCATCGGCCAGCACCCCCAGGATCTCCTCGTAGATCTCCTCGTCCTCGAACAGGTTCTGCCGGATCGCCCCCGAAGGGCAGGCGGCCACGCACGTGCCGCAGCCCTTGCAGAGCACCGGGTTGATCTCCGCCTTGCCGTCCACCCGGGTAATGGCGGTGTAAGGGCAGAGCGGGATACAGGTCTTGCACCCCGAGCAGTCCTCCCGCACGACGTAGGCGGTGTAGGGCTCCATCTCCACGAAGCCCTTATCGACCAGGGCCAGGGCCTCGGCGGCCGCCGCCCCGGCCTGGGCCACCGTGTCCGGAATGTCCTTGGGGCCCTGGCAGCATCCGGCCAGGAAGACCCCGTCGGTGAAGGTGCTCACCGGCGCCAGCTTGGGGTGGCGCTCCATGAAGAACCCACCCCCGGCGCAGGTGATATTGAAGGTGCGGCGCATCTCCTCGGCGTCGGCCTGGGGCTCGAGTCCGGTGGCGAGCACCACCATGTCCACCGGTATCTTGCGCACCCGGCCGAGCAAGGTGTCCTCGGCCTGGAGGATCATCCTCCCGGTGTTACCGGCCTCCGGGTACACGTCGGCGACTTTGCCCCGGATGAAGTGCACCCCCTCCTCGGCCACCCGGTTGTAGAACTCCTCCATGCCCTTGCCGGCCGCCCGGATGTCGATGTAGAAGTTGTAGATCTCCGCGCCGGTCTTCTCCTTGAGGAGGTGGGCCAGCTTGAGCGAGTACATGCAGCACACTCGGGAGCAGTACTCGTTGGTGTTGATGTCGCGGCTGCCGACACAGTGCACGATCCCGATCGTCTGGGGAGCGCGCCCGTCGCGCAGGGTGACGTGGCCCTCGGTGGGGCCGGACGCGTTCACCAGCCGCTCCACCTCCATAGAGGTGTACACACCGTCGTACACCCCGTACCCGTAGGCCGGGGTGCGCTTGGGGTCGAAGGTCTTGAAGCCGGTCGCCATGATGATCGCCCCCACCTCGACCGTGTCGAAGGTTTCGGTCTGGGTGAAGTCGATGGCATTGCGTTCGGCACAGACCTCGACGCAGGTCTTCTTGCAGCGCCCGGTGCGGAACTCGATACACGCTTCCTGATCGATGACCACCACCTGGGGCACGGCCTGCGGGAAGGGGATGTAGATCGGCTTGCGCATGCTCAACCCGAGGTTGAACTCGTCGGGGGTCTTGCCCCGCCGGTACACGCACGCCTCAATACATTCGAGACAGCCGACGCAGGCCTCCTCGATGATGAACCGGGGCTTGTGGCGCACCGTCACCGAGTAGTTGCCCACGTAGCCGTCGACCTTGTCGACCTCGGCCATGGTCCACAGGGTGATGTTGGGGTGCGAACCCACCTCGGTCATCTTCGGAGTGAGGATGCAGGCCGCGCAGTCCAGGGTGGGGAAGGTCTTGTCCAACTGGGCCATGTGCCCGCCGATGGAAGCTTCCCGCTCCACCAGGTACACGTGCTTGCCGGCGTTGGCCAGGGTCAATGCGGCGTGGATGCCGGCGATTCCCCCACCCACCACCATGACGGCCGGGTTGACGGAAACCCGCGCCCGCTCCAGGGGCTTGTGGAAGCGGACTCGATGCACCGCGGCCCGGATGAGGTCCTTGGCCTTGGCGGTGGCCTCGGCGATGTCGGTGTGCACCCACGAGTCCAGCTCGCGGACGCTCACCATGTGGAAGTAGTACGGGTTGATGCCGCCTTCCGCGGTGGCCCGGCGGAAAGTGGCCTCATGGAGGCTGGGGGAGCAGGCGGCCACCACCACCCGCTCCAGGCCGTTCGCCCGGATATCCTCTTTGATCAACTCCTGGCCGGGGTCGGAGCACATGTACTTGTAGGTCTTGGACACGGTGACCCCGGGCAAGGTCGCGGCGTACTCGGCCACCGCCTCGACGTCCACCGTGGCTGCGATGTTCGTGCCGCAGTGACAGACGTACACCCCGATCCTGGGCTGGCCGTTGCCTTCCGTCCCGGCGCGGTTCATGTGTCACTCCTCTGTGTTGGGCCGAGGGCCGCTTCCACCAACTCAACGATATCTCGTACAGCGAGGACCCCATCCAGACCGGTGGTCTTGAGCGCGTCCTGGAACATGACCAGGTCCTTGGGGCAGGCCACCACCATCGTGCCCACCCCCTCGAGCGCGGCCGCCTCGCGCACCCGGCTCTCCGCCGGGCGCTCCCTGACACCCGCCACGTCGTCCATGAAGATCCTGCCCCCGCCCGCCCCGCAGCAGAAGGCCATCTCCCGATTCCTAGGCATCTCAGCCAGGTCGGCGCCGAGAGCCCACAGCACCCGGCGCGGCGGGTCGAACACTCGCCCGTACCGCCCCAGATAGCAGGGGTCGTGGTAGGCGCTCCCGCCGTCCGACTTCCACCCTGAGGATCCCGTCCCCCAAGAGAGCTTCGAGCAGCTCGGTGTGGTGCAGCACCGGCACCCCGCCGCCGTTAATGCTGCCGTACTCGACGCGCATCGACTGATAGGTGTGGGGTTCGGTGGTCAGGATCTTGCGGAACTGCGCCTTGCCCAGGGCGGCGAGAACCTTCTCCCGCTGCATCTCGAACAGGCCCTCCTCACCCACCCGGCGCACGTCGGTGCCGGTGCCCTGCTCGGCCTCGTAAAGGATGCCGAAGTCGAGACCGGCGGCCTGGAAGACCCGGGCGGCCGCCCGGGTGACTGCCTGGACGCGCGGATCGAAGGAGGCGTAGTCGCCGACGAACCAGAGGTACTCGACGGGTTCCTTGCGCGCGTCCTTGATCTCGAAGGGAAGATCGCGCGTCCAGCGGGCGCGGTTGCGGGGCGACTGGCCGAGGGAGTTCCCATAGCGCATGACGTTGGTGAGCGTCTCCTGGACCTTGTCGCCGATCTCCCCGCGCGCCACCAGGTCCCGGCGCATCTGCAAGATCAAGGGCAGGTGCTCGATGCCCAGCGGGCACACCTCGTCGCAGGCCAGGCACGAAGTGCAGGACCACAGCCACGCCTCCGGGATGATGTCCCCGGCCAGGGCCGGCAGGGCGGCCGCCATCCCCGGGGCCGGTCGCGGTCCGGGGAGCAATCGCCTGGCGCCTACCTGCAGCGCCAGGATCAAGTCGCGAGGTGAAAGGGGGAACCCCCCTTCGGCGGCAGGGCAGGCCTTGTGACAGCGGCCGCACCGGACGCAAGCATCGAGGCTGGCCAGCTCGCGACGGCTGAGGTCCTGCAGACGGGCATAGCCTCCGCTCTCGCCGGGAGCCGTCGCCGGCACCTCTCCGGGCAAAGCCGGCTTCACCGCCAGGGTGTACCACCCTGCCAGCATGTGCCAGGCCTTCGAGCTGGGAATGAAGGCGATGAGGACCAGCGCGCTGAGAGCATGGAACACCCAGAGGTAGGCGAAGGCCGAATCGGCACCGGCGGGCCCCAGCCCGGCGTCCCCCAGCCACCCGCTCAGCAGCCAACCGGTGAACGAGACCCCCTCGAAAGATGGCTGGGTGGCACGGATCCGCAATGCCTCCAGGAAGAACCCGCCGATCCCCGCCACCAAGAGCAGGAGGAGGAACACCCAGTCCTCCCAACGCACGGCCGGGAACCGGAGGTAGAACCGGGTGTCGGAGCGGGGTTCCGGCCGCAGCTCCCGGGGCCGCAGCACCGCCCGCCGGAACATGAACATCAGCAGCCCGACGATGAGCAAGACCCCCGAGAAGTCGGCCAGCCAGGAGAAGACCAGGTAGAAGTCACCCTTCATGAAGGTCCATGCGGGAATCAGCGGGTGCAGGATGTCGTTGTCGATCAGCACCAAAAGGGTGCCCACGAACAGGCCGACGAACCCCCAGAAGACCGCAAGGTGAGCCAGGCCGGCATACCAGTTGCCCCGCAGGATCCCCCGGTTGCTAAACACTCCCAGGAGAGCGCCGGGAAGACGGCGCAGCGACGGCCGGTCGCCCGGATCTTGCCGGCCGGCGCGATAGCGGCGTACCTTGCGGGTGGCGTTGACGAAGAAGACCACCAGGGTCAGAGCGCTAACCACATAGAAGGTGACGACCAACCACAGGGACAGCGAGTAGAAGACCGGCCTGGAGACCGGCTCCGCCTGCATCGCAAGGATCACCTCATGCCCCTCTCCGCTCCTTGACCTTGTCGATCAGCGCCGGTACCACCTCCAGCAGATCCTCGGCCGCGCCGTAATGGGCGACGTTGAAGATGGGAGCGTCGGGATCGGTGTTCACCGCGATGATCAACCCCGAGCTCTTCATCCCCTCGACGTGCTCGGGCGCCCCGCTGATCCCCAGGGCCAGGTAGAGGCGGGGCTTCACCTGCATGCCGGACTTCCCCACCTGCCTGGTCATAGGCAGCCAGCCCATGTCGATGGCCGGCCGGGAGCCGGCCACCGCCCCGCCCAGCACTTCGGCCAGCTCCTCGGCCAGGTCGAGGTTCGCCTCCCCCTGCAATCCCCGGCCCACCGATACCAGGACCTCCTGCTGGGTGATGTCCACGTCGCCTGCCTCCGGGTCCTCGTAGGAGACAAGCCGCACGCGTTCTGCCGGGGCCGCGGGCACCGCCGCCCTCGCCACCTCCGGGGCCTCCGTCGACCGGCCCTCATCGGCGGCGCGCGCCCCGGGCAGCACGCCGAGCACCGCCGTCTCCCCGCGAGGCACCGCCCGCACCTCCATCTTCCCCCCGAACACCAGGCACAGCGCCTCCAGGTGGCCCTCCACCACCCGCACGTCGGTGCAGAAGTTGACCAGCCCTGCCCCCAGACGCACCGGCAACAGCCCGAGGAGGTCCCAGCCCACGTTGGTGATGGGCACCAGGATGGCCCCCGGCCGGGCTTCGGCGGCGAGTGCCGCCACCACCCGGCTGGCCGACTCCCCCACCGGCTCGGCCAGTGAGGCATCATCCGCATAGAGAACCCGGTCGGCCATGCCCAACGATGCGGCCAGCTCCTCGGCACCGTGGCCCAGCAGCACCGCCTCAAGGGGGACGGCCAGACCATCGGCCACCTGCCGGCCGAGGGCCAGCAGCTCATAGGTGACGTCGGAAACGGTTCCTCGCCACTGCTCGGCCAGTACCCAAACAGCTCCTGCCATGGCTTCTCCTAGAGCAATCCCCGTCCGGCCAGGATCTCGCAGATCCTGGCGGCGATCTCGTCCGCGTCGCCGGTGATCATCTCCGCCCGCTCGGCGACCACCGGCTTCCTCATCTCCACGACGTCCAGTTGCGAGTCCTCCCGGGCACCCCCGGCCGGCGCCGACTCGATGGCGCCGGAGGCCATCGCCGCCCGGACCTTGGCGATCGGCACGTAGCGAGGGGGCTTCTCGGCGCTCTGGATGCCCACCACCGCCGGCAGTTCCAACTCGAACTTCCCGCGCACGCTCCCGGGATACTCGCGGCAGGCGTGGGCCAGGTTGGCGGCGTCGACGTCGAGCCCGGTGACGATCCCTAGATAGGGGAGCCCGAGCCGCTCTGCCACCAGCGGACCGACCAGGCCGTCGAGGTCGTCGATGGCCTGGCAGCCGGTGAGCACCAGGTCGACCGGGAGCAGGTCGGGGACGGCAGAGGCCGTGTCCGCCAGGAGCGCCCCCGTGGCTCGCGACCCCAGCCCTTCCTCGATGCCGGTGACCTTGAGCACCCGGTCGGCCCCGCGGGCCAGGGCCGTGTAGAGGACATCGTCGACCTCAGGTAGATCCGGAGCCATCACGATCACCGTGCCCTGATGCCGCTCTTTGAGGATGAGCGCCTGCTCGAGGGCGTTCTCGTCTCTCTCGTTGATGATGAGGCGCAGGAACTCGCGGGAGAGGGAGGTGCCGTCGGCGGCCACCTCGAGCTCCTCCACGATGTCGGGCACCATCTTCAGCAGTACCAGGATCTTCATGGCGCCAGCCCATCCTCCTTGCTGCGATCTCTCTTGGCGCGCCGGCCCTCTACTCGGCCAGCGCCTCGGCGACCAACTCCATAACGTCCCTAACCACCATCCGCTCCGCCCCTCCCAACACCTTGAGAGAGTCCTCGAATCGGGGCACCTCGTAGGGGCAGGAAACCGCCAGCACGTCGGCCCCGGTGGCCAGGGCCTCCTCGACCCGGCGGTCGGACAGGCGCTCATGGTCCTTGGCCTTGTAGAAGGTGTCGAGCCACATCCCGCCCCCGCCCCCGCCGCAGCAGATCGTGTTGTCCCGATTGTGGGTCATTTCCACGAGGGTCACCCCGGGCAGTGCCTCCAGGATCTGCCGGGGCTCGTCGTGCAGGTGGTTGTGTCGGCCGAGCACACACGAGTCGTGGTAGGTCACCCGGTATCCGAGCTCCCGGGTCAGCCGGGGGCGGAGGGCATCCAGGCGGGCGGCCACGAAGGGGGTGGTGTGCTCCACCGGCCGGTCGAAGCCCAGCATCGGGTACACATAGGCAAAGGCGTCGAAGGCGTGGGGGTCCGAGGTGAGCAACGAGCCGAACTCGTACTTGCCGAAGGTGGCCAGGTTCTGCTCCCGCAGCGTGTCGAACAGGCCCTTCTCCCCCACGAGGCGGGCGCACTCCCCGGCGCACTTCTCCTCGGCGCCCAGGATGGCGAAGTCGACGCCGAGGGCGTTGAGCACCCGGGCGGTCGCGCGGGCGTTGTCCTGCCCACGCGGGTAGTAGGAGGCGTAACACTCCACTACCCAGAGCACGTCGACGGGCCGGCCCAGGTCTCTCAGCAGCGGCACCGGCACGCCTGCGCTCTCCACCCACGCCGCTCGCTTCCGCGGCGACTCACCCATCGGGTTGCCGTAGCGCAGGGTGTTGGAGAGGGCATCCTGCAGCTCGGCCGGCATCTGCGGCAGCCGCAGCAGGACCTGCTCCTTGACCAGCGGAAGCAGGACATCGGTAAGGCGAAGGCCCCGAGGGCACTTGGCCCAGCAGTCGTAGCAGGTGACGCAGGAGAGCAGATCGTCGCTGGCGAGGGCCTCTTCGATGAACCCCTCACGAAGCAGGCCGATCAACCGGCGGGGCGTGTGGCGCATGACGTCCCCGTAAGGACAGGTGCCGGCGCAGGTGCCGCACTGAATGCAGCTGAGCAAAGCCCTGCCGGCCGCGGTCTCGAGAAGGCCGTCGAGCGTGATCTCGGGTGTCTCCAGCACCGTCGCCTGGGCCATCAGCCGTTCCCTTCTGTCGTTGCTGCCGCCCGGTCCCCCGGTCTGCGGCGGGGCCGCAACGGGCTCTCCTTGTCCTCAAGCGCCGCCCCCAGGTCCAGGTAGCAGCGGCGATCGGTCAGCGCTCGGAGCAAGCAGTCGCCCCGGAAGTAGAGGCCGCACCGGAAGCAGGCGATGCGAGCCTGGTCCTGGGCCCCCACCAGGGACACGGAGAGGCGATCGAGGCCTGTGGTGAGCTCGCGCAGGTGGTGCAGGTCACAACCCGCCATGACCTTCAACAGCATCTCGCTGCTGCCGGCGTCGAACCGTTCGAGCAGAGCGGTACCTTCCTCCGTGACCCAGACCTCGGTGGCCCGGCGGTCGTCGGCCGACTCAGCCCGGCGCAGGAAGCCGGCCCGTACCAGGCGGTCCACTGCCTTGCTGGCGGCGGCGTTGCTGATCCCGAGGAACTCGGCCACGTCGCCGATGGTGAGGCTGACCTGATGGGCCACGAGACGGAGTAACCGCAGTTGGGTGAAGGTGACCTGGTGATCGGCCACCGCATCCAGCTCGGCGTCGAGCAGCTCGTAGCAGGAGGAAACGAAGATGGTCGCGCCGGCGAGAAGGTTGTGGATGACCTCCAGCGTCTCAGCGCGCCCTGCCACGAAGCACACCCCCGTGAGGCAGCTGTCTACTCGTAACCGCGTTGATATTAAACCCGGTTGAACAATCCTGCAAAGCCCCTGCCGGGCCTGCTAACGCCCGAGAGCTGCGGCCAGGGCATCCGCCAGCCGGGGTTGTCCAAAGGCGAAACCGTCCGCCTGCAGGCGCTGCGGGTACACCGCCTGGCTGTCGAAGAGAGTGGCGTCGGCCAGGCCCCGGCCCAGGAGAAGCCGGGGAACGAAGCGGGGGATGGGCAGCCGGACCGGGCGGTGCAGAGCGCGCCCCACCGCCTTCATGAAGCGCTTGTTGTCGGCCGGGTCGGGGGCGGTGAGGTTCACCGGGCCGGCCAGGTCGGAGGCGAGCAGATGGACGATGGCCCGCACCTCGTCCTCGAGCGCAATCCACGACCACACCTGGGTGCCGTCGCCCAGCCAGCCCCCGAGGCCCCACCGGTAGGGGCTCAGCCAGCGCGGCCCCAGGGGGGCCAGTACCCGGCCCAGGGCACCGCCCTCCCCGGAGAGCACCAGGCCGCTGCGCAGGCACACCACCCGGATGCCGGCCTCTGCCGCCGGCCGGGTGGCCGCTTCCCAATCGCGGCACACCCCGGCGAAAAAGCCCTCCCCGGGGCCGCTCTCCTCGGTGAGCCGCTCGCCGGGGCGGTTGCCGTAGTAGCCCACCGCCGAGGCGTTGACCAGCACCCGGGGGGGCCGAGCCAGGCCGGCCACCGCCTGGGCCAAGAGCCGGGTGGGCACCACCCGGCTGTCCCGGATCAGCGCTCGCTCGACCTCGTCCCAGCGCCGCTCCCCGATGCCCCGCCCGCCCAGATTCACCACCGCGTCGGCACCCTCGAGGGCCGCCCCCTCAATGCGGCCGGCGGCCGGGTCCCAGGGAATGCCCGGCCCGCCATCCGAACCAGGGCGCACCAGGCGCTCCACCTGATGCCCCTCCCCGGCCAGCGTCGCCGCCAATGCCGATCCGATGAGCCCGCTCGACCCGGCAATCACGATGCGCATACAGCTTCCTCCCTCGCCGAAATGCTACGGGGTCGTACGGCCGTGCGCCCGGTCCAGAGCCTCCCCCACTCGCCGCTGCCACTCGCTCATGATCCCACCCAGAGGGTCGGGAGTCCCGTCCCAGTCTGCCGGGTCGAGGGGATCGCAGACGGTGACGTGGATGGGCTGCCGGCTCACCCGGGTGGTGCCCCGGCCCAGGGCCTCCTCGGACCCGGCCACCGCTACCGGAAGCAGGGGTACGCCGGCCCGGCGGGCCAGCCAGGCGGCCCCCCGGCGAGGCTCGACCTCGCCCCAGGTCCACACCCGCATTCCCTCGGGGTAAAGGCCCACGGTGCCCCCGGCCTCCAACTCGGCCAGGCCCACCCGAAGAGCACCGATCGGGACGCTTCCCCGGGGCAGCGGGATGGCGCCCAGCCAGAGGGTGAGATTGTCGAAGAACGCCGAGCGCCCGTAAAGCTCGTCCACCGCCAGGTAGCGGATGGGTCGTCCCACCGCCACCGCCACCAGCACCGGGTCCAGGTGGGAGAAGTGGTTGGCGGCCACCACCACCGGGCCCGGCGGGACCCTCTCCCGGCCCTCACAGGTCAACGGGAAGAACCGGCCGAGCAGGCGACGGCCGACTGCGACCGTCCCGAGCGCGGCGGTGTACCCCCCCCAGGGGAAGCCGGGGCTAAGTCGCGGTTCCAAGATCGGAGAAGAGAGCGGCAAAGGCCAGCTGCGGGCGCTGGTTGGCTTCCAGGGCGGCGATGGCGGCCAGCACTCGCCCGGCGGCGACCACCGCCGCCGCCGGGGTGAGGGCGGTGAGGCCGGCAGCCGGGATGTCGCGGTTGCGCACCGGCGCCCCGAGCTGGGCGGCCGCGGCATCCCGATACCAGGAGGCAAGGATCTCCAGCCCGGTCACGTGCAGCACCCCGACCGCCCGCCTGCGCTCGCGCTCCTGACGCTCCTGGAGCGTGCGGCCGAGAGAGCTCTCCTGCTCCACCTGCTCGCGTTCGGCGCGCTGTCGCTCGTCGATGGCCGCCAGCAACGGTCCGGCCGCGGCCGCCAGTTCTTCGGCCAGACGGAAGGCATTCCCTGGTTGCGCGCTGAGCCGGGAGGGGACCGACAGCCAGGCCCGCCGGTAGGCGGCGACCTCGGGACGGGTGGCCAGCAGCAGGGCAAGCCCGGGACGGCCGCCCGAGGCGGCGGCGGCCCGCTGCGCCTGCTCACCTTCCACCCCTCGATCCTGGAGGGCGGCCACCAGCTCGTCGTCGGTCACCCGGCCGAATAGCACCGTCCGGCAGCGGCTGGCGATGGTCGGGGGCAGGTCGTGCTCGGCTTCCGCTACCAGGATGAACACGGTGGTCGGGGTCGGCTCCTCCAGCGACTTGAGCAGGGCGCTGGCCGCCTCCTCGGTCATCACCCCCGCTTCTTCGAAGAGAATCACCTTGCGATCGGCCTCCACGGGGGCGAGCACCGCCCGGGCCACGGTGGCCCGGGCCTGGTCCACGGTCAGGGAGGTGCGCCCGTCGGGCTCCACCAGGGTCAGGTCGGGATGCAGGCCGGCCACCACCCGGCGCCGGCCGGGCTCGTCCCCCCCGCAGAGAAGCAGGGCGGCGAAGCGCCGGGCGACGGTGGCCTTGCCCACGCTGGCCGGGCCCACGAACAGGTAGGCCTGGGTGGGGGTCGCTGCCTCCCGCTCGAGCAGGGCCAGCAGCGGGCGATGCCCGATGACCTCGGAGAAGACGCTTACCACCGCCGCAGCACCTCGGCCTCGGCTGCCTCCACCACCGCCGCGAGGCCTGTTGTCGCGTCCAGCACTACGAAACGGTCGGGCTCGGCCGCGGCCAGCCGGTCGTACGACTCGGCCACCTTGACCTGCAGGGCCAGGCCGGCCTCGCTGATCCGGTTGGTCTCTTCTTCACGGGCCAGGCCCCGGGAGGGATCGAGACGCAGCAGCACCACCGTCTGCGGCCACACGCCCCCGAGGCCCGCTTCGTTCACCCGGCGCACCGACTCGATGCCCAGGCCCCGGGCCCCGCCCTGGTAGGCCAGGGAGGAATACACGCTGCGGTCGCTGATCACCGCCCGGCCGGCGGCCAGGGCCGGGCCCACGACCTCGGCCGCCAACTGCGACCGGGCGGCGGCGAAGAGCAGCGCCTCGGCCCAATCCCCCACCACGCCTCCCAGGTCCAGCAGGATGCGGCGGATCGCCTCCCCGGTGGGGGTGCCGCCGGGCTCGCGCACGGTTACCACGTCGAGGCCCCGGGCGGCCAGCCGCTCGGCCACCCGGGTGGCCACCGTGGTCTTGCCCGCCCCGTCCACTCCCTCGAACGCAACGTACCGCCGGGTCACCTCTCTTCGCCTCCCCGCTCCTTGTCGGCGGTGAGGTCGATCTCCCCGGTCAGTTGCTCACCCGACACCGAGCGCCGGTAGCTGCGGAAGGCGTGAGTGACCGCCTCCATGTCGGCCAGGCGGTCGGCATGGCCGAGTTGCACCAGCAGGCGCCGCACCCGCCACAGCGTGGCCAGCCCGGCAAGGAAGATGGTCAGGCCCCCCAGTAGCAGCACCACCCGCGACCCCTCGGAGAGCAGCCCGGGGATGAGGCCGTGGAACAGCCGGGAAAAGGGCAGGGCCACCGTCATAGAGAGGAGCAGCCCGATGCGCATCAAGGAGAACAGGGCGGCGAAGGCCCGCCCCCGCACCTCGTCCACCACCTGCTCGTGCAGGTGCGAGAAGCCGAGGACGTAGGCGCCCCCGGTGCCGACACCCATGACCGCCATCCAGCCCACCCCGCCCAGGAGCGTGTTGACCAGGCTGGCGGCGGCCAGGCCCGCCCCGGTCACCAGCAGCGCCAGGGAGAAGGCCACGTCCTTGTGCACGATGCGCTGGCCGAAGACGGTCACCACCACGATGCCCAGGGCGGTGCCCAGGCCGAAGGAGGTCAGGAGCGCCGGGAACCCGGCTCCGCCCGCCTGCAGCACCCCGGTGGCGAAGGGCTTTCCCAGCACCGTGATGATGCCCCCGCCGGCCAGGGCCACCCCCATGGCACCGACCACCAGGCGGATACGGCGGTGGCTCGTCACGAAGACCACTCCGTCGCGCAGGTCGCGCAGCGGCGCCATCAGGTTGAGCCGCCCGCTGCGCCTGCGCTCCTGGGGAAGCAAGTGGCCGGCCAACGGGATGGTCCAGACGATCGCCGCCGAGGCCAGGAAGGTGCCCGCGTCCGCCATGAAGGCCAGCCCCTCCGCCGAGCCCGGGAGCAGGCCTCCCAGGGTGACCCTGGGGCTAATCGGGGCGAGCACCAGGAAGAATGCCGCCCCCAGTGGGAACGTCCCGTAGGCCGCGCTCAGCGACAGGCTGTTGGCCTTCACCAGCTCGTTGCGCTGGACCAGGTTGGGGACGCTCGACTCGCGCGCCGGCTGGAAGATGAGGGTGAGGCCCTCCATGGCCAGACTGACCAGCACCAGGAAGGTGATACTGCGGGCGAAGACCAGCGAGAAGACCAGGAGCGCCCGCCCGATCTCGCAGGCGACCATCGCGTACTTGCGATTGACCCGGTCGGCGATGACCCCGCCCAGCGGAGCGAAGAAGAGCCCGGGCAGGATCCGGGAGACCAGAGCGAGCACCATGCCGCTGCCGCCGGCCAGGTCGTCGGCCAGGGAGAGCGTGGCGAGGATGGCCACCCAGTCGCCGGTGCTCGAGATAAGGCCGGCCTTCCACAGGCGGGAGAAGGGCCCCGACTTCATCAGGGCCCACGTGCTGCGGGGCGGCGCTTCGGTCACGGCGCGAGCGTATCAGAGGGCGCCGGGCTGCCCTCCCCGGCCGGGGTCAGGCCGGGGCCGGGCCTTCCCCCGCCGGGGCGGCGGGCCGGCAGGGCTTGATCTCCTTGCCCTCGGCCGCCATGCGCTCACGCCGGGCGGCCAGCAGGGCACTCGCGCGCTCCAGCGTGATGCCCTCCACCGAGTCGGTCCGGCCCAGCGAGGCGTTCACCGACCCGTCGGTCACGTAAGGCCCGAAGCGGCCCTCCCGCACCTCGACCGGGCAGCCGGTGGCGGGATCGGCTCCCAGGGAACGCACGGGCCCGGCTGCCGCCCGGCCGGAGCCTCTTCGGGTCTTGGGGGCCGCGAAACGGCGACGCGCCTCCTCGAGGGTGACGGCGAACAGCTGCTCCGGTGTCTCCAGGTTACGGGTCTCCCCGGCTCGCTCCAGGTAGGGGCCGTACTTGCCGTAACGGGCAAGGACCTCCTCGCCGGTGTCGGGATCGATGCCCAGCGACCGGGGCAAGGACAACAGCCGCAGCGCCTCATCCAGGGTGACCTCATCCGGGGCCATACCCGGGAACAACGAGGTGCTCCGGGGCTTGCCCTCCACCTCCTCCGCCCGCCCCAGTTGCACGTACGGCCCGAAGCGGCCGCGGCGAATCAGCACGGCCAGCCCGGTTGCCGGGTCGGCGCCCAGGACCCGGTCCCCGTTGGGCTCCTCCAGCAAGGCGGATGCCTTCTCGGGCGTCAGCTCGTCGGGGGGCAGGTCCTCCGGGACGCTCACCCGGGATCCCTCCACCTCCAGGTAGGGGCCGTAGCGCCCCACCCGCACCACCAGGCCGCCCTCCTCGCCGCCCAGGGGAATGGCATTGATCTCCCGAGGATTGGCCTCCGCCAGGCTGCGCGCCACCAGGTCCACCAGCCCCCGGTGGCCGTCGCCGAAGTAGAAATCGGTCAGATAGGGAAGCGGCTCCCGGTCGCCGGTGGCAATGCGGTCGAGGTCGTCCTCCATGCGGCGGGTGAACTCGTAGTCCACCAGGTCGGTGAACTGGCTCTCGAGCAGGCGCACGGTGGCAAAGGCGGTGAAGGTGGGAACCAGCGCGGGCCCCTTCTTCCACACGTAGCCCCGTTCCTGGATGGTCTCGATGATGGAGGCATAGGTGGAGGGACGCCCAATCCCCAGCTCCTCCAGCCGCCGCACCAGTGAGGCCTCGGTGTAGCGGGGGGGCGGCTTGGTCTCGTGGCCCCTGGCCTCCAGGGACTCGGCATCCAGCGGCTCCCCCTCGGCCAGCGGGGGCAGCCTCCGCTCCTGGTCCTCGAGCTCGGCGTCGGGGTCGTCAGACCCCTCGACGTAGGCTCGCAGGAAACCGGGGAAGGAGATCACCTTGCCGGCGGCGGAGAACTCGGCATCGGCCCCGGAGGCGCTGTGCGCCCCCAGACGCACCGCCACGCTCTCCCCGACCGCATCGGCCATTTGCGAGGCCACCGTGCGCTTCCAGATCAGCTCGTACAGGCGTGCCTCGTCGGCGGGGACCCGGTCGGCCACCTCCTCGGGGTCGAGGAAGATCTCCCCGGCCGGCCGGATGGCCTCGTGCGCCTCCTGCGCGTTCTTCACCCGGCCGGAGTGCACCCGGGGACGGTCCGGCAGGTACTCCCGGCCGAAGCGGGCGGCGATCAACGCCCGGGTGGCGGCCACCGCCGTGTCGGAGAGGGCCGCCGAGTCGGTGCGCATGTAGGTGATGTACCCGCTCTCGTAGAGCCGCTGGGCTACCCGCATGGTGCGCTGGGCGGAAAAGCGCAGCTGGCGGCCCGCCTCCTGCTGCAGGGTGGCGGTGCGGAAGGGCGGGTACGGGGAACGCCTATAGGGCTTGCGCTCCACCGTGCGGACAGCGAAGTCGGCTTCGGTCAGGTCGGCGGCCAGGGCCTCGGCGGCCGCCCGGTCGAGCACCAGGCCGTCCCCGCTGCGGGGACGGCCCGTCGCGTCGAAGTCCTTCCCCGAGGCCACCCGCCGCCCGTCGAGCGACATCAGGGTGGCTCCGAAGCGCCCCGGCTCGGGGGAGCGGGTGGCGAAGGTCCCTTCCAGATCCCAGAAGGAGGCGGCCCGGAAGGCCATGCGCTCCAGTTCGCGCTGCACCACGATGCGGATGGCCGGGCTCTGCACCCGGCCCGCCGACAAGCCGGGCCGCACCATCTTCCAGAGCACCGGGGAGACCTCATAGCCGAAGAGCCGGTCGAGGATGCGGCGGGTCTCCTGAGCGTCCACCAGGCGCCGGTCCAGATCGCGCGGCTCGGCCAGCGCCCGCTCGATGGCGCTGGGGGTGATCTCGTGGAAGACCAGACGGCGCACCGGAACCCGCGGCCGCAGCACCT
Organism: uncultured Acidimicrobiia bacterium; assembly: GCA_964548475.1. Lineage (GTDB taxonomy): Bacteria > Actinomycetota > Acidimicrobiia > Spongiisociales > UBA11373 > VGBK01. The sequence goes on along the minus strand of CAZJRF010000005.1, from coordinate 17,864 downwards.
CCAGCAGGTGCCAGGCGATCGACTCACCCTCCCGGTCCTCGTCCGTGGCCAGGTAGAGCTCGTCGGCCTCCTTGAGCAGGCGGCGCAGCTTGGCGATCTGGGCCTGCTTCTCCTTGGGGATGACGTAGAGGGGAGCGAACTCGTTCTGCACGTCCACCCCCAGGCGGGCCCAATCCCGGTCGCGATGGCTGGCCGGCACCTCGGAGGCATTGCGGGGCAGGTCGCGCACGTGGCCGATGGACGACTCCACCACGAAGCCGCTACCCAGGAACCCCGCGATGGTGCGGGCCTTGGCCGGTGACTCAACGATGACAAGCTTGGAGGACATGGGACCTCACCCGGCGGCAGACCACCGCCGGCAGGACGGGGGGACGCCCAGAGGATGACCCAACCCCCCGCCTGCTGTCAAGACGCTCACCCGGCGGACGGCCCGGGACGGCGCCCTTCCGCGGCGGCGGCGAGACCCTCGGCCAGGCGGCCGGCCACCGCTTCCCAGGTGTACTCGGCCAGCACCCGCTCCCGGCCGGACCGGCCCATTTCGCGGGCCCGGACGGGGTCGTCGAGCAGCATCCGCAGACCTTCGTCGAGCGCCTCATCATCGGCCACCACGAAGCCGGTCTCCCCGGGGACCACCGTCTCGGGCGAGCCGCCCGAGTCGCCGGTCAGCACCGGCAGACCGGCCGCCGCCGCCTCCAGGAAGACCAGGCCGAGGCCCTCCACCTCCAGGCCGAACCAGCGCGACCGGCAGGGCATGGCGAACACCGTCATCTCCCGATACAGGCCGGGCAGGCGCTCCCAGGGCACCGCCACCTCCATGCGGGTAGGAACCCCCAGCCGGTCGGCCAGGCGGCGCAGGTCTTCCTCGTCCCGTCCTTTGCCAACCAGCAGCACGCTCAGGTCACGCCCCTCGGCCCGCAGACGGGCCACCGAGGCCAGAACCCGCCGCTGGCCTTTGCGGGGAACGAAGCGGCTGACGCAGCCCACCACCGGGGAAACGGGCGGCTCACCGGGCGTGAAGGAGGCCTCCACCCCGGCTCCCAGATAGCGGACCGGCCGGCCGGCCAGGCGCTCCACCCGGCCGCAGGTGAAGCGGCTCACCCCGAAGACCACGTCGGCCCGGTGCAGGGGGCGGCGCAGCACCTGGCGGGCGACGGGCAAAGCGGCCGGGATGGTGACCTCGGCCCCGTGGCAGATCACCCCATAGGGGACGCCGGTGGCTTCACGCAGGGCGGGCCCGCCCAGGGCCAGCGGATGAGGCGCCCCGAACAGCAGCACGTCGGGACGGAAATCGCCGATCTGTTCCTCCAGCCACCCCCGCACCGCACGGGTGGGCCACAGGAACGTCTTCTCGTGCCGCACGACGCGAGGGTCGTCGCCCTCGTCGGCCGGGGCCGCCACCCGTACCTCTCCGTCGAAGGCCGCCATCAGGTTGCCTAGGTACTGCTGGATGCCGCCGGGCTTGGGTGGGTAGTCGTTGGTGATGAGCAGCACGCGCACGGGCTATCACGCTACCCCGAGGTTGTAGTCCACGACCACCGGGCCCGGCCGTCCCATGCGCAGGTGGGTGACCGAGGTGTTCACCGGGCCCTCGAGCAGGTCCCGCACCTCCAAGCCCAGGCCGATGACCGACCCCACGCAGGCCCGGATGATGCCGCCGTGAGTGAACACCAGCACCCGCTCGCCGGGGTGGGCGGCCGCTATCTCCTCGATGGCCCCCCGCAAGCGCGCCGCCGCTCGGGCCAGGGTCTCTCCCGTGCCCCCGCGCGGCAGGTCGTGTCCCTGCTCGTGGGTGGTCGCCCACTCCTCGGGGAAGCGCTCGCGGATCTCCGCCGTGGTCAGCCCCTCCCAGGCCCCGAAATTGATCTCGTAGAGGTCGGGGCGCACGACGGGCTCCAACTCCCCGCCGGCCGAGAAGGCGGCGGCGGTGAGCCGGGCGCGCTGCAGATGGGAGGTGTAGACGCGCGCCACGGAGTCGTAACGGGCGGCCAGCGCGGCGCCCTGGCCGAGACCCCTCTCGCTCAGCGGGCCGTCGGTGACGCCGTGCCACACGTCGTGAAGGTTGGCCTCGCTCTCCCCGTGCCGGGCCAGGCCGATCACCGTGCCCTCCGGCCCCGGCTGCGGGCCGGCCCACAGGTGGGTGGCGTCGTTCATGGTCCGCAGACGAACGCTCCCGTTCTCGGCCAGGATCACCGTGACGGCGGTATTGGCGGGATGCTCCACCGGCCAGGGCCGGGGGCGGTGGCGGAAGCGCAGCAAACCGGAGAGGTAAGCGCCGATGAAGCCGCCGTGGGTGATCACCAGGGCCCGTTCGTCCTCGCGCAGACGGGCCGCCAGGTCGTTCACCGTCGAGTCCACCCTGGCACAGAACCCTCGCCAGGTCTCCCCGCCCCCGATGGGCACGTCCTCCCCGCTCATCAGGGAGCGCATCTCCTCCGGGTAGCGGGCCATCACCTCGGCCGAGGTCAGCCCCTCCCAGCGGCCCAGGTCGAGCTCTCGAAAAGCCGGGGCGGGCTCGGCGGTCAGTCCGGCGAGCGCCGCCGTCCGCGTGGTGCGCTCCAGGTCGGAGGCCAGCACAAGGTCGAAGGCCTGCCCGTCGAGCCGGGCGCCCAGCCGCTGCGCCTGCTCTTCCCCCCGGGGGCTCAGAGCAGCGTCGGACTGCCCCTGCCAGACACCCTCCACGTTGGCGTCCGACTCCCCGTGGCGCACCAGCCAGATCTCGCTCATCGGCCCCAGAGGGTACTGCCCGCGAAGCTCATCGCCGCCGGGCGGCCGGGAGGATCTGCTACCGGCGGCGGCGCCGGGTGGCCAGGCCGACGCCCAGGGCCAGGGCCAGGAGCCCGGCGCCGAGCCCGAGCGGGAGCCAGTTCATGGACTCGGCCAGGGGCCGGGCGGCCTCGAGCAACTCCAGGCCGGTGACGTCCAGATAGGTTTCGCCGCCCCGGGCCGGGTCGTGATAGCGCCAGGTGCCTTGCAGTTCGACAATCGGGCCCCGGTAGCGGTAGCCGCCCGGCCGGTCCAGGCTCGGCCAGACGTCGGCGGGGATGCGCACCCCGATGCCCACGTTCGCCCCCACCAGGCTGCCGCCCTCAAGAAGGGGGGACTCCGCGTAGGCATCGCCGTTCAACTGGGCCCACACCGTGCCGTCGCTTCGCCGGCCGAAATCGCCGACCAACTCACCCTGCACCACCACCACCTCGTAGGTCTCCGGGTCCGCCAGCAGGTCGGCCACAGTGACCTGGACCCCGTCCCCAGGCTGCGCCGCCTCCGCGGACGCACCACCCGGGACCATCACCACCAGGGCGGTGATCACAACAACCGGGACGAGCAGGAAGCGGCGCATCATCGCCCCCTCATCGCGGCGACCAGGAACCCGAACAGGGCGAAGGCCGCCACAAACTCCAGACGCCCCAGCCACATCTGCAAGATGTAGGTCACCTGGAGAACCACCGGCATGGAGGGCTCGGCGATCCCCACCGACAACCCTACGTTGGCCGAGGCGCTCACCGATTCGAACAGGGCCTCCTGCAGGGGATATCCGTAGGCGAGGCCCACCACCGCCCCCACCACATAGAGGGCCACGTAGAGCAGAGTGACCACCATCACCGTCTGGGCGAGAGCGGGGGTGAGTCGCTTGCGTCCCCCCTGGTAATAGGCCTGCGACACCACCGCCCGATCGGGGAGGACCACGGCCTTCACATGATCCTTGAGGAGCTTGAGGGCCAGCCCCACCCGCAGAGACTTCACCCCGCCGGCGGTGGAGGATGCCATGCCCCCCAGGGCCATGGCGGTCGCCACTCCGGCGAAGGCCAGGCCTCCCCACCTGGCCAGTTCCGCCGAGGGGACCGTGGCGAAGCCGGTCCCGGTGTGGGCGGACAGCACGTGGAAGAGGCCCTGGCGGGCTAGGCTCGGCACCGTCTCGTACAGGCCGAGCGCGACCAGGCCTACGAAGGCAAGAACCAGGGTGATCGAGAAGGTCGATGCCAGGGTGCGCGTCTCCAGGTTGCGCAGAGTTCTCCAGCGGCCTGAGCTCCGCCATAGGGCGTAGTGCAGGCCGAAACTCATCGCCCCGGCCACCATGAAGACGGCAGTGGCCGCCTCGAAGATGGTGGAGTGGTAGTACCCGATGCTGGTGCTCTGGGGGGTGAACCCTCCGGTGTCGAAACCGGCGAAGAAGACCATGAGCCCGTGGAACAGCGAACGCCAGGGAGTGAAGCCGAGAGCGAAGTAGGCCACCGAGCCCAGAACCACCACCCCGAAAGCCAGGTGCACCAGGCTGACCCACCAGATGAACCGGGCGGTGGAGCCCACCGAGGGGAGGATCCGTTCCTCCCGGGCCTCACCGTAGAACATGCTCAGGCCCACCCCGCCGGCGAAGACCGAAACGGCGGCAAGGATGATCCCCTGACCCCCCAAGAACTGGAGCAGGTGACGCCAGAAGTTGAGCGACGGAGCCAGGTGATCCAGGTCCTGCACCAATGAGAGACCGGTGGTGGTGAGCCCGCTCATCGCATCGAAGTAAGCGTCGAGGGGATTGCCGAAGTGCCCGGAGAGAGCCAGGGGCAGGGATCCGACGGCCGGCACGAGCAGCCAGGTGAGCGCCACCACCACCATGCCGTGGCTCCAGTCGAGGTGCCGCCGGCGCGGGGAGTGCAGCTTGAGCAGGACGCCCAGCAGCGCGAAGGCGCCACCGGTCAGCACGAGGGATGAGGCAGGCCCCCACTCGCGTGCCACGGCCGCCCAGAGGAACGGCAGAGCCGTCACCCCGGCCATGAGCAGCAGAATGCGGCCTAGGTAGAAGGCGATGATCCGCAGGTCTTCCGCGCCCGGGCGAACCAGCATCACATCACCAGCAGCACAAAGGCGGCCAGGGCCAGGGCGACGGCCGCCGCCAGCACCACAGTCAGCGCCTCCACCGCCAGGCCCCAGGCCTCGCCCACCACCTCGCGCAGGATGCCCCGCCGACGGCGCGGCTCAGCGCTCATCGTCCCGAGCGGGAGCCGGGCGGTGGACAGCGGCCCGCACCTCGGATTCCTGGTTCACCGTGGTCACCGCCAGGACCCGGTCCCCCGGCTCGATCACGGTCTCCCCACGCGGCACCAGCACGTCGCCCTCCTCCCCCTCCCGGGTGACCGCTACCAGCACGGTGTGCGGCGGGAGGTGCAGGTCGGCGACCGCGCGCGGCCGGGCGTCCCGGCTCACCTCCACCTCGATGAGGCTGATCCGCCCCCTTCCCAGGAGGGCGATGCGGTCGAGGTGGATAAAGTCGATCTCCCGGGAGATCAACTGGCTGATGAGGTCGGTGACGGCCACCACCGGTATCCCCAGGGCATCGAAAGTGGCCCGGTTGCGCGGGTCGTTCAGGCGGGCGAGCACCCGTTTGGCCCCCATCGTCTCGGCCAGCTCGCAGGCGGTCAGATTCACCTCATCCTGGCCGGTGACCGCCAGCAGCCAATCGGCCCGGGAGACCTCGGCACTGTGCAGCAGGCTCATGCTGGTGCCGTCGCCCTCCAGGACCAGGGCATCCACCGACTCGGCCAGCCGGCGGGCCACCTCCGGGTCGCTCTCGGTCACGGTCACCGCATGCCCGGCCTCGGACAACTCGCGGGCCAGATGCCGGCCGATCTTCCCAGCCCCGATGACGACGACCCTCACGGCGCTTCCTCGGCGTCGCTCATCAGGAACCGGCGCACCCGGCCGGCGATCCCGCGACGCGCCGCCGCCGCCACCCGGTCGCCGGGCCGCAGGGGATCGTCCGCCCGCGGGATGAGGACGGTGCCGTCTCGTTGCAAGGCGGCCACCCGCAGCTCGCCTTCAATCTCGAGGTCGGCGACCCGGCGGCCGGCCGCTCCCTCCCCGAGCACCATCTCGATCACCTGCACGTCGCCGCCGGGGAAGGCCAGGTGATAGGCGAACTCGGGCTCGTGGACCCGCTCCACCAGCACCCGGGCCGTGAGCTGGGCGGTGGGCACGAAATCCACCGCCAGGGCGCGGTAGGCCGCTTCCCGCGCCGGGTCGTCGAGACGGGCGATGGCCCGGGGTACTCCGAAGACCCGCTCCGCCAGCTGCACCGCCATCAGGTTGGCATTGTCGGAAGGGGTGAGAGCCAGGAAGATGTCGGCCTCCTCGATACCGGCCGCCCGCAGGGCGTCCACGTCGTAGGTGACCCCTACGTGCATGGTGCCGTCGAAGGTACGGCCCAGGGCCTCGAACGCCTCCTCGGACTCGTCGAGCAGCGAGACGTCGTCGCCGAGGGCGCTGAGCGCCTGGGCCACCTCGCGGCCCACCCGGCCCGAACCTGCGATCACTACGCGCATAACCCGCCGTGGATTGTAGGTACGGCTCATCAGCGCCCGACAGCCGGGTTAGCCTATCCGGGTGCCCGACGAGCGATTCCACAGCACCTGGCTGAGTTCCGACCGCTTCATCCCGGCGCGTTTCCTGCGCCCGGTGCTGCATTTCACCCTGGTGGAGGCGGCCGGCGGGCTGGTGCTGCTGGGAGCCACCGTCGCCGCCCTGATCTGGGCCAACCTCCCCTTCACCGACTCCTACGAGCGCTTCTGGCAGACCCGCTTCGATGTGATCATCGGCCCCTTCACCCTCTACGAAACCCTGCGGGGACTGGTCAACGACGGGCTGATGGCCCTGTTCTTCTTCGTGGTCGGCCTGGAGATCAAGCGGGAACTGGTGCACGGGGAACTGCGCGATCCCAAGACGGCGGTCCTGCCTGTGGTGGCCGCGGTCGGGGGCATGGTGGTACCCGCCCTCATCTACCTGGGTTTCGCCGGGAGCACCGCCAGCCGGGGCTGGGCGGTGCCGGTGGCCACCGACATCGCCTTCGCACTGGGCGTGCTGGCCCTGCTGGGAAAACGGGTGCCGGTGGGCGCCCGCCTCTTCCTGCTCACCCTGGCCATCGCCGACGACATCGGCGGCATCGCGGTCATCGCCATCGGTTACACGGGGCACATGGAGATCTGGTGGCTGTTGGGCGCCCTCGCGGCTTTGACGACGGTGTGGGCCGCCGGTCGGGCGGGAGTGCGCTCCACCGTGTTCTATGGGCTGGCCGCCGCGCTGAGCTGGCTTTGCCTGCTCGAATCGGGGGTGCACGCCGCCATCACCGGAGTGGTCCTGGCCTTGCTCACGCCGGCCGCCGCGTTGTACGGCGACGACCAGTACCGCGATCGGGCCCACCGCATCCTCTCCCGTCACGAGCACCAGGCAGCGGCTCCCTTCGCCGCGGAGCGAATCGACGCGGAGGCCCTGATCCTGTCGGCCATTGCCCGGGAGTCGGTGGCACCCCTCGACCGCATGGAGCGCGCCCTCCATCCCTGGAGCTCCTTCGCGGTGGTGCCCATCTTCGCCCTGGCCAACGCCGGAGTCCGCTTCGCCGGCCTCGACCTGGCCGAGGCGGCCACCCACCCGGTCACCCTCGGGGTGGCGGTGGGCCTGCTCGCCGGCAAGGTGGTGGGCATCTCCGGCTTCACCTGGCTGGCAGTGCGGCTGGGCTGGGGCCGCCTGCCCCGGTCGACCGGCTGGCGGCATGTGATCGGCATTTCCGCCCTGGCCGGCATCGGTTTCACCGTGGCCCTGTTCATCACGGGCCTCGCCTTCACCGACCCGGGCCTCACCGACCGCGCCAAGCTGGGCATCTTCGCCGGGTCGATAGCGGCGGGGATCGTGGGCTACCTGGTGCTGCGCTCCGCCCCGGCCGGGCCGGCCGCCGAGGCCGAGCCCCGGGACGCGCAGCAGTGACCGGCACATCGCCACCCGGGGGCTAGAGTCCGCGGCCGTGTCCCAGCGTTCCCTGGCTATCGCCGGCGCGGTGACCGCCACCCTGATTGTGGCCTCGGTAGGGGGCCTGCTGCTGTTCGGCGGCTCCGAGGAGGGCGCCTCCACCTCGATCACCCAGGCCGCCCTCCCCAGCACCACCAGCATCGCCGCCCCCGGCACCACTGCCTCCAGCACCACCACCTCCACCACCACCACCCTGCCGCCAGGGGTGCCCATCAACCTCGCCCTGTCCGGAACCGGCGAGATGCAGAGGGCCGCCCGGGACTTCTACGCGTGGCTGGGCGCCCCCTACCGGACGGAGCCGCCCCCCATGGCGGAGGGACTGGCCGCCTTCCTGGCCGGCGTCGAGCCGGAGGACGGCTTCAACCTGGCCGGTGACTTCGCCAGCGCCGAGCTCGACGAGGGGGGCGAGGTGGCGGTGGTGACCGCCGGGGAGGACGTTTTGCTCGCGGCTGACGAGGGGGAAGGGTGGCGCATCGTGGGTGCCAAGCTGCCCAGCCTGGGCCTGGGCGCCTGGTACGGCGAGCCGATTCGCTTCGTGCTGATCATCGGCACCGATGCCCGCCCCGGCTACATCGAACGGGTCTTCCGAGGGGACAGCCTGCATGTGCTGGCTTCCAACATCGGCGAAGCCGCCGGCGCGGTGCTGGGCATCCCCCGCGATGCCTACGTCGAGACACCCTACGGCTTCAACGACAAGCTCAGCAGCGTCAACGCCCGAGCCAGCTCGGAGGCGGTGGTGGACATCGTCCGCGACCTGAGCGGCCTCCCCGTGGAGGGCTACCTGGTGACCGGATTCGACAGCTTCACCAAGCTGGTCGATGAATTCGGCGGGATAGTGGTCGACGTTCCCTTCGCCATGGCCGACCCCAAGTCCAAGGCCTACCTCAACGCCGGTGAGCAGCTGCTGTGGGGGGCCAACTCCCTGGCCTTCTCCCGCAACCGCTCCATCTGGGGCAGCGACTTCACCCGTTCCTACCACCAAGGGCTAGTGATGCTCGGGGCGTTCGAGAAGGCCCGGGCGGCCGGCATCCTGGAGCTGCCCCGCCTGGTCCAACTGCTGTGCAAGTACACCTGGACCGACCTGTCGGCCGGGGATCTACTGACCCTGGCCGCCGGTGCCTTCGAGATCGATCCGGCCCGGGTGGGCAACACCGTGCTCCCCGGCACGATCCAGATGATTGCCGGTGCCAGCGTGGTGCTCCTCGACCCCGAAGCCGAAGAGATCTACCGCGACCTGGACGACGGGATCCTCACCCCTGAAGAGTGAACCGGGCCCGCCCCAGCTCGGCCCCCGCAGGACACCTGGTGTAACCTCGTTGCGAAGCGAGGAGGAATCCATGTTCAAGAAGAAGGCGGCGAGCGGCAACTTCCGGGACCGCTACAGCCCCGACGAGTGGAGCCTGGTGATGTCGGTGCCGTTCCTGTTCTTCGGGATGACGGCCTCCGCCGACGGTTCGATCGACCAGGCCGAGGCGGCCGAAATGCAGCGGCGCATGCAGAGCGGCGCCATCGGGTACAAGGATCCCCTCCATCGGGAAGTCGCCTCGCAGTTCTTCGCCACGCCGGTCACCCTCGACGAGCTGCTCGCAAAGGCCAACGCGGCCGGACCGGAGAAGGTGCGAGACACCCTGCGTAAGCGGCTCAGCGAGGATGAGTACCAGAGCTATCTGAGCAGCGTCCTGATCGATGCGATGAACATCGCCAAGGCATCGGGAGGGGTGTCGGACACCGAGACCACCGCCCTCACCGCCCTCGCCGCCTTCTTCGGCATCGACGTCGCCGGCATGAAGAAGCGCTTCGGCGGCTGAAGTCCCTGCCGGCAGCCTGTCGGCCGACGGGAAGTGATCCGGACTGTCGCGCGCTGCAGCGCGGCCGGCCGCCCAGCCGCCGTCCACCCCGCCGGTGTACGCGGAACAGACCGGACCGGTAAGGTCGCAGCAGCCACCGTGGGAGAGGAGACATGCCCCGCCCCCCGCTGAAGCAGCGACTGCGCTACCGCTTCGACAACTTCATGGCCGGCGGCGGCCGCTCGATCTTCATCAGCCTCGTACTGGTCTTCGTGGTCCTCCTGGTGGTGCTCATCCTGGTGCGCGGCCTGCTGAGGCTGTTCACCCCGGGAGGGGCCTCGCCGGGCTGGGGCTGGGACAGCTTCCTCACCTTCCTGCAGATGACCGATCCGGGCTCGGTGGCCGAGGACATCACCTCACGCGGCTGGTACCAGGCGGTCGCCATCACCGCCGGGGTGATCGGCATCGTCATGCTGTCAGCCTTGATCGCCTTCATCACCACCGCCATCGACCGGCGTCTCCAGGACCTCCGCAAAGGCCATTCGCAAGTGGTGGAGGACGGCCACACCCTCATCCTGGGGTGGGACGAGCAGCGGGTGGTGGAGATCATCCGCGAGCTGATCATCGCGAACGAGAGCCGCAAGCGCCGGGCGGTGGTGATCCTGGCCGACCAGGACAAGGAGTACATGGATGACTACCTGGCCGTGGCCGTGCCCCAGCGGGCGACCACCGTGGTGGTCACCCGGTCGGGCAACCCGTCGTCCCTGGTCAACCTGCAGCTCGTCTCGGTGGGCACTGCCGGTTCAGTGATAGTGCTCAGCGGCTGCTCCGACTCGGCTCCCGCCGCCGCCCGCGAGGAGTCCGACGCCCGGGTGATCAAGACCCTCCTGGCGGTCCAGCACCAGCGCCCCCCGGGCAGCGCCCTCCACATCGTGACCGAGATCTTCGACTCGGCGATCCGCGCCCTGATCGCCCAGACTGCCGGCGAGGGGGTGGTGGCCCTGCACGCCCGCGACATCCTGTCGCGCATCCTGGTACAGACATCCCGCTCGCTGGGGCTGTCGGTGGTCTACAACGAGTTGCTCTCCTTCCGGGGCAATGAGCTCTACTTCTTCGAGGCCGATTGGGGCAGCGCCACCTTCGGAGAGCTGCAGCTGCGCTTTGCGCGCTCGGTGCCCATAGGCATCTGCACCGCAGACGGAGAACTGCTGCTCAACCCCCCGGCGGGCCGGCCGCTGGCCCCTGCCGACCGCCTGTTGATGATGGCCGAGGACGACTCCCTGATCACCCTGCTCCCGGACCGCGTCGCCGCCCCCGCTGCGCGTCCTCTCCCCGACCGGCGGCTCGAGCGCGCCGCCGAGCGGCACCTGATCATCGGCCACACGCGCAAGACCCCCGGGGTGCTCTCCGAGCTGCGGAAGTACGTGACGGAAGGCACCCGGGTGCAGTTGATGCCGCGAGCCCATCACCCCATCAAAGGCGCCGACATCGAGCAGGTCACCGATCGGACCAATGGCATGGAGGTGTCGATCCTCTCCCTCGACCCGCTCGACCCGGCCACCTGGCGACAGCACCCTCCCAGCGACTTCGACAGCATCATCCTGCTGAGCGAAGGCGACGAGGTGCGCCTCCCCGATCAGATCGACGCCGAGACCATCCTGATCCTGCTGCTCATCCGCGGCCAACTGGAGCGAGAGCGCGAGCAGGCCCCGGTGCACACAACGGTCATCACCGAGCTGATCATGTCGGAGAACCAGTCGCTGGCGGCCAGCACCGGGGTGCACGACTTCGTGGTGTCCTCCCGGCTGGTGTCGATGCTCCTGGCCCAGATCAGCGAGGACCCGCTGATGCACGCCGTCTACCAGGACCTGTTCTCCGAGGTGGGCTCGGAGATCTACCTGAAATCGGCCACCCTGTACCTGGACGACCTTCCGCGGCAGGTGACCTTCGCCGAGTTGACCCGGCTGGCGCAGGAGCGCGGCGAGGTGTGCCTGGGTGTGAAGCTGAAGTCCGCCGAAGACCGGGCAGACCTCAACTACGGCATCAGCCTGGCACCGCCCAAGATAAGCGTCTGGGCCCTGGACGCGGCCGACACCCTGGTTGTGCTGGCCGAGGACGAGACCTAGCCCCGGCCCGCCTCAGGCTTCGCCTCCAACTCGGACCCCTGCTCCCCCGGCGGGCCTCCGTTGGCCCGCATCTTCCACCACGAGACGCCGATGGAGGCCCCCAGGATCACCACGATCACCGTGAGGGAGATCCAGATGGGGATCTCGATGAGGTCCACCACCAGCATCTTGGTGCCCACGTAGGCGAGGATGAACACCAGGCCGACGCTGAGGTACTCGAAGCGGCGGATCATGGCCGCCAGGAAGAAGTACATGGCGCGCAGGCCGAGGATGGCGAAGGCGTTCGAGGTGTAGACCAGGAACGGCTCCCGGGTGACCGCGATGACTGCGGGCACCGAGTCGACGGCGAAGACCACGTCGGCAATCTCCACCGCCACCAGGGCGGCCATCAGCGGGGTGGCCAGCAGCCTGCCGCCTTCCCGGGCGAAGAAGTGCTGCCCGTGGATCCGCTCGGTGATGGGCAAGCGCCGGCGCAGCGACTTCAGGAAGGGGGGCGCCTCTTCCGGTTCGCGGTTGCGATGCACCCAGGTGCGCCAGGCCGTGTAGAGGAGCAGCGCCCCGAAGGCGTAGATCGCCCAATGAAAGCGGCTGAGCAGAGCCACCCCGCCGGCGATGAACCCGCCCCGCAGGACTAGGGCGCCCATGATTCCCCAGAACAGCACCCGGTGCTGGTAGCGCAGGGGGATTCCGAAGGCCGAGAAGATGACGGCGAAGACGAACAGGTTGTCCACCGCCAGGCTCTTCTCCAGCAAGTAGCCGGCCAGGTACTGGCCGGCGTGCATCGCCCCCCAGTGCCAGTAGACGATGGCCCCGAAGCTGAGGCCCATCACGATCCACACCGTTGTCCAGACGGCGGCCTCCCGCACCCGGATCTCGTGTGCCTGCCGGTTGAAGACCAGCAGGTCGATGAGGACCATGGCCAGGATGACGGCCAGCACAATCACCCAGGCCAGGATCGGTACGTCCACGGAGGCTCCTCTCAGCTGTTACTACAACAGCCGAGGGTCTCTCCGGCCCGGAATCCGGGAGGCGGCGCCGGGGCCCCGGCCGACGGGACCCGTGCTGACGACGACGCCTAGATGGGATACTCCCCACTCGGCAGCAACACGATAGCGCGCCCGCCGCGGTCCGATAACCCCCAAGTCTCACCCGCCGACGGCGGCCGACACCAAGCCGCTACTTCACGCCGGGCCGGCCGGCTGCCGGCAGCGCGCTCCCAGGCGATTGAGGGTGTTCACCATCGTGAACGACAGGGCGCCCAGGCCGGCCACCAGGGCCCAGGCCTCGGCCGGCAGAGCCGCGGTGTCGAACAGCGTCCGGCCGACGGGCGTGTAGACGACCACGATCTGTAGGCCCAGTGAGGCCAGCACCCCGTAGTAGAGCAGCCGGTTGCGGCCCGGGCCCTCCCGCCAGCGTCCGGTGAGGCGGGAACGGGTGGAGAAGGCATGCAGCAGCTGGACCACCACCAGGGTGACGAAGATGGCGGTTCGCACCACGATCCACTCATAGTTGAGTGCGTAGTGCCCGATCACTAGGGCGCTTAGGGTGGCCACGGTCAGGACGGCGCCGTAGCCGAGCAGGGCCAGCTGCTGGCGGGTGCCCAGCATGTCTCGGCCGCGGTCGGGCGGGCGAAGCATGACGTCGGGCGCGGTGGGGTCCACGCCCAGGGCCAACGCGGGCAGGCCGTCGGTGACCAGGTTCACCCACAACAGCTGCACGGCGAGAAGAGGGTCGCCGAGCGCCCCGAAGACGAGGAAGCCCAGGAACATGACCAGGACCTCGCTGCCGTTGCACGACAGCAGGAAGTGAACGACCGTCTTCAGGTTGGCCCAGATCCCCCGCCCCTCCCGGACCGCCGCCACGATGCTGGCAAAGTTGTCATCGGTCAGCACCATGTCGGAAGCATCCTTGGCCACGTCCGTGCCGGTGCCCATGGCCACCCCGACGTCGGCCGAATGGAGAGCGGGGGCGTCGTTCACCCCGTCCCCGGTCATCGCCACGATCTCGCCCCGCTGCTGCCAGGCATCGACGATCTTCACCTTGTCCAGGGGATCCACCCGCGAGTAGACCCGGTACCGATGTACTTCGGCGGCCAGTTCGTCGGCGGTCATCTCCCGCAGCCGGTCGCCGGGCATGACCTCGTCCTCCGGGCCCAATATGCCCACCTCGGCGGCCACCGCCCGGGCGGTGATCTCGTGGTCCCCGGTCACCATCACCACGGTGATCCCCGCCCGCTGCGCCTCGGCCACCGCCGGCGCGGCCTCGGGGCGCACCGCGTCGCTCATGCCCACCAGCCCCACCAGCGTCAGGCGCGATTCCACCGCTTCGGCGTCGCCGGGCAGCTCGGCCGCCTCCCGGTAGGCCAAAGCCAGGGTGCGCAGCCCGCGCCCGGCCAGGTCACGGGCGGCGGCGAGCACCTCCGCCCGCCGCGTGTCGTCGAGCTCCTGTGGGCCACCGGCCCCTTCGACGGCGTCGCAACGGGGCACCAGCACCTCGGGGGCCCCCTTCACCGCCGCCAGGCGACCGGCCGGGCCGGCATGGATGGTGGACATGCGCTTGCGCCGGGAGTCGAAGCCGAACTCATCGAGCCGGGGCATCTCCTCCCGCACCTCCCCGGGGTCGGCTCCCAGGTCGGTCAGCGCCAGGAGGAGGGCCACCTCCGTCGGGTCTCCCAGGTAGCCGCTCTCCGATACCCGGGCATCGTTGCAGAGCGCGGCCACCTCAATGAACCGGCGTACCCGGCCGTCCTCCGGCGGCAGAGACCCCGGCGCTGCCTGCAGTCCTTCCAGCAGCACCTCTTGCACCCGGATCTCGTTGCGGGTGAGAGTGCCCGTCTTGTCGGTGCAGATGACGGTGGCCGCCCCCAGCGACTCGACGGCGGCGAGGCGGCGGACGATGGCATTGCGGGCAGCCATGCGCTGTACCCCACCGGACAGGGTGATGGTCACCACCGTAGGGAGACCCTCCGGGATGGCCGCCACGGCCAGGGCCACCGCGGTGAGGAACATCGACTCGATGGGCTTCTCGCGCAGCAGGCCGGTCAGGAAGATGACAGCGGCCACCCCCAGGCAGATGACCGCCAGGCGGCGGCCCACCCGGGCCATCTCCACCTGCAGCGGGGCGGGGACCTCCGCCTTGCCCAGCACCTCGGCCAGCCGGCCCACCTCGGTGTTGCGCCCGGTGGCCGTTACCACGGCCCGGGCCCGCCCGCCGGTCACCGAGGTACCGGCGAACACCATCGATCGCCGGTCGCCCAGTGATGAGCCCGCCTCCACCGGCTCCACCTGCTTGGCCGCGGCGAAGGGCTCCCCGGTCAGCGCCGACTCCTCCGCCTCCAGGTGGGCGGCGGCAATGAGGCGGGCGTCGGCGGCCACCCGGTCGCCCGCTTCCAGCACCAGCAGGTCGCCGGGGACGATCCCGGCACTGGGCACCCGGGCCTCCTCCCCGTCGCGCACCACCACCGCCTCGGGGGCCGCCATCTCCTTGAGCCGGGCCAGGGCGTCCTCGGCCCGGGCCTCCTGGACGAAGCCGAGCAAGGCGTTGAGCACCACGATGGCCAGGATTACCCCGGCGTCGATCCACTCCTCGAGGAGGAACCCGCTGATCAGCGCGGCGACGATGAGGATCCAGATGAGAACGTCGGCGAATTGGTGCAGAAGGATGGAGAGCCGGCCCGGCCCTCCCTTGCCCC
Source organism: uncultured Acidimicrobiia bacterium (assembly GCA_964548475.1). GTDB lineage: Bacteria > Actinomycetota > Acidimicrobiia > Spongiisociales > UBA11373 > VGBK01. Next base: position 2,469 of record CAZJRF010000005.1, on the reverse strand, counting down.
CGATGGCATTGGGGCCCGCCTCGGTGAGGCGGCGGACAGCTTCCAAGGTGGCCAGCCCGGCGTGCACGTCCCCGCCGACGGCTGCCACCACTTCCTCGGAAGCCAGGGCGTGCCAGGGCTGCATCGCTCCCATCCTATGTGGGCTTAGCGCCGGCGGGCCCGCCGGCCTGGCAACATGGCGACTGCAGAGGAAGGGAGGCCGGGCGTGGACGTCCTGGCGGAGGGGCACGGCGAGCTGCTGGGCTGGCACGACCCCGATGAGCAGCGGGCCTGGGTGCGGGAGAACAAGCCCCGCGACCTGCGCGACAAGATGATGAGCATGGCCGAGGCGGTGGAGCGCTTCGTGGAGGACGGGGGCGTCGTCGCCCTGGGCGGCTTCGGCCACATCCGGGTCTCCATGGCCGCGGTGTACGAGATCATCCGCCGCAAGCGCCGGCACCTGGCCCTGCTGGGGAAGACCGCGGTGCACGACGCCGACCTGCTCATCGGCTCCGGGTGTGTGGATCGGGTCGAGGTGGCCTACACCTTCGGGCACGAGCTGCGCGGCCTGTCGCCGGCTTCGCGCCGGGCGGTGGAGACGGGCGCCTGCCGGGTGGTGGGCGAGGTGTCGAACGCCGTCTTCCAGTGGCGGTTCCTGGCGGCCATGATGGGCGTCCCCTTCATGCCCGCCCGCAACCTGCTGGGCACCGACACCCTGGAGCACAGCCCGGCCAAGGTGGTGGCCGACCCCTTCACCGGGCGGCCCATCTGCCTGCTCCCCGCCTGCTACCCCGATGTGGCGTTCATCCACGTGCCCCGCTGCGATCGCTTCGGGAACGCCCAGATCGACGGCACTCTCATCGAGGACTTCGAGCTGGCCCGGGCGGCCCGCCGCCTGGTGGTCACCGCCGAGCAGATCATCCCCGAGGAGGAGATCCGCGAGACGCCCTGGCGCACCGCCATCCCGTTCTTCCTGGTCGATGCGGTGGTGGAGGTCCCCTACGGCAGCCATCCCTGCCAGATGCCCTTGCTGTACTTCTTCGACGAGGAGCACATCGGCGAGTGGCTGGCCGTGTCCCGCTCACCGGAGGGCACCGAGGAGTACTTCGCCAAGTACGTGCACGGGGTGCCCGACTTCGCCGCCTACCTGGAGCTGGTGGGCGGCGCCGAGCGCATGGCGCACCTGGCCGACGTCGAGCACCTGCGAGCCCCCATGACCGCCCCCTGGCTGAAAGGGAAGAGGTAGGCAATGGCCCCCGACTACTCACCCACCGAGATGATGGCGGTGATCGCCGCCCGCACGCTGGAGGACGGGAAGTCGGTGTTCGTGGGCACCGGCCTCCCCATGATCGCCGCCATGCTGGCCCAGCGCACCCACGCCCCCAACCTGCTCATCGTGTTCGAAGCCGGGGGCATCGGGCCCCAAGTGCCCACCCTGCCCATCTCGGTGGGCGACTCGCGCACCTTCCACCGGGCGGTGGCCGCCTCCAGCATGCACGAAGTGATGTCGCTCTCCCAGGCCGGCTACCTGGACTACGGGTTCCTGGGGGCGGCGGCCATCGACCGCTACGGCAACATCAACACCACCGTCATCGGCGACTACGCCTCCCCCAAAGCCCGGCTCCCGGGCAGCGGCGGGGCCAACGACGTGGGCTCCTTCTGCTGGCAGACCATCGTGATCATGCGCCAGGAGAAGCGCCGCTTCGCCGAGAAGATCGACTTCCTGACCACCCCCGGCTACCTGACCGGGCCCGGGGCGCGGGAAGCGGCCGGCCTCCCCGCCGGCTCGGGCCCCTACCGGGTGATCACCCAACTCGGGGTATACGGCTTCGAGGACGCCTCCAAGCGCATGCAACTGGTCGCCGTACACCCGGGGGTGACGGTGGAGCAGGTGCAGGCAGAGAGCGAGTTCGAGATCCTGCTCGCCCCCGAGGTGGGCACCAGCCTGCCGCCCACCGCCGAGGAGCAGGCGCTGCTCCACGAGATCGACCCCATGGGCATGGCGGTGGGCAGGTAGCCGAAGGCGCCTCCTATTCCCGCTGTTGGTGGGCTTGTCGGTGGTGTCTTCGGCAGAGGAGACGGAGGTTGGCGGTTCCGGTTCTGCCGCCTTGGGCCCAGTGGATGATGTGGTGGGCGTCGCACCAGCGGGCGGGGATGTCGCAGCCGGGGTGGGTGCAGTGCTGGTCCCGCTGGTGGAGGGCCCGGCGCAGGGCGGGGGGCACGACCCGGGTGCGCCGGCCGGTCACGAGCTCTCCGTCGGCCCGGCTGACCAGGGGGGTGAGGGTGGCGTCGCAGGCCCAGCGGCGCAGGGCTTGGAGGCTGATCGACCCGCATTCCAGGTCGGCCAGCGGTTCGCCCCGGCCTTGGAGGGTGGCCAGGTTCACGGTGACGGTGAGGTGAGGGCGTTCCCCACCGATCTGGGGCCGATCTCGGGTGTCGAGGTGCCGGCGGCAGATCTCGACCAGGGCGTCGGCGCGGCGCTGGGCGGGG
>CAZJRF010000004.1:0-36693 GCA_964548475.1 uncultured Acidimicrobiia bacterium | reverse complement strand
GGACCGCTTCCTCGATCTCGGACCGGTGCTCCTCGGCGGCCGCCTTGCCCACCTCGGGATCGGCCCCCGCGCCCAGCCCCCGGGTCAGATTGCGGCCGATGTCCAGTTTGATGTCGGCATCCGACATGAGCAATGCCTGAGCGTCGGTGTTGACCGCGACGAATTCCACCCCGCGCAGACCTCCCTCGATCATGCGGTTGATGGCATTCACGCCGCCCCCACCCACCCCGACCACCTTGATGACCGCCAGGTAGGCCTGCATCCCTTGTGTGTCTGTGGTCAGCATCTGGTGACTCTCCACCCTCTTCTCCGGTGGCTTGCGCGGCATGACGCCACCTCCATGAACCTATCGTGGAAGGTTAGTGCCCGGCACGCCCCTGCGGGCGACACCGGCCCTCAACCTCCAGCACAGCTTCATCCTGCCGGTTCCTCGTCTCCCTCATCGGTATCTCCCCCGGGTCCGGTGACCGCTGGACGGGTCGGCGCGATCAGGTCGATCTCCGATCCGGCAGCCAGCCCCTCCTCCAGCAGGGCGGCAAACACCCTTCCCTTGTCGGCCAGTTCGGTGGCCGGCCCCAACCGGGCGCGACAACCCCCCGCGCTCAGCCACAGCTCGCCCCCCTCCCGGGTGACCAGCGCTCGGGCCGCCAGGTCCGGTCCCAGCACCACTCCCAGGCCGGCCAGCTCGCCCCATTCGGCTCCTCTCGGCCCCTCCCCGGCGGCGTGGTCCGGGTAAAACACCTCGGCCCGCAGAACCCCGGCACCCGGTGCCTCGGCCACCATGATGATCGCCCCGGTTCGGGCGACCAGCATCCAGCTGTGCTCTCCCCGCACCCACACCGCCGGAGTCTGCTCGAGCACCTCGATTACCAGACGATCGGGGAAGATCCGCTCCACCCGCACCTCGCGCACCCAGGGATCGGCGGCCACCGCCGCTTCGATCTCCCCCGGCCGCAACCAGATCATGAGCGCTCCCTCCCCGACCCCGGCGGCGCTCAGGCCCGCCGCGACGTCGGCGTGCACCGCCCCGAGCACCTCTATCTCCCGCACCGACATCCAGGGCGAATGGAGCACTACGGCAGTGGCCCCGACCAGCACCAGTCCGCCGATTCCGAGCGTCCACGCCCAGCGGCGGCGCGTCCCGGGCCGCCTCCCCCCGGTGCGATGGCCGGTACCGGGCCCACTCACGACGGCTCACGGAAGGGCCCTGCGAAGCGCACCTCGGGCTCGAGCTCGACACCGGTAGCCTCCCGTACCCGCTCCCGCACCTCAGCCACCAGGTCGTACAGGTCCTGAGCCGAGGCTTCCGCGTCCGCTTCGAAGAAGTTGGCGTGTCGTGCCGAGACCGTCACCCCGCCCCGGCGAAGGCCCTTGAGCCCGAGGGAGTCGATCAGCCGCCCCGCCGCGTCTCCCGGGGGGTTCTTGAACACGCTGCCGGCGTTGAGCGTGCCTCCCGGCTGATGCTGCCGCCGCCAGCGAGTGATCTCCTGCATGATCGCCTCTGCCTCCCGGCGCGGCCGCGCCACCGTGCGGAAGGTGGCGGCCACCACCATTTCCGTGTCTGCCAGGTCGCTGTGCCGGTAGGACAGGCCGAGCCGGCCGGCGCCCCGGTCGTCCACCAACCCCGTGCGCAGATCGATCACCCGGGCGCTCACCAGCCACTCGGCGGTGGCGGTGCCGTGACACCCGCTGTTCATGGCCACTGCCCCTCCCACGGACCCGGGGATGCCCACCAGGTACTCGAGGCCTCCCCGCCCCGCGGCCGCACTGCGTCGGGCCACCGCCGGCTGCGAGGCGGCGGCCCCCGCCACCACCCGGCCGTCCCCGCGCACCGCCACCCCCGCCAGACCCTGCCCGGGATGGACCACCAGCCCGGGGAAACCTCTGGGGGAAACGGCCACGTTGCTGCCTCGCCCCAGCACCAGCACCGGCATTGACTCCAGGGCCAGGGCGGCCGCCACCTGCCGCAACTGCTCCTCGTCGTGCGCTTCCACGAAGTACCGGGCCGGACCGCCGAACCGATAGGTGGTCAGCGGGGCCAGGGCCACCTCGCGCCTCACCGCCCCGGACGCGACCAGCTCGGCGATCGTCCTCACGCGTCCCCTCCCAGCAGGCCCGGCAGCTCACCCGCCACGAGCGTGATGTCGCCCGCCCCCATCAGCAGTACCACGTCCCCGGGACGAGCCTCCCCCGCCACCACCCGGGCCAGGTCGGCGCGCCGCGGGACGTAGACCACCGCCGCCCCCGCCGCCCGGGCCGCCTCCGCCACCAGCTTCCCGCTCACTCCGGGCACCGGAGCCTCGCCGGCGGCATACACGTCGGCCACCACCACCCGGTCGGCCGCGGCCAGCGCCTCCCCCAGAGCTCCCGCCTGCTCGGCGGTGCGAGAGAAGCGATGCGGCTGGAATACCGCCACCAGACGAGGCGGCGCCCCCGCCCGGGCAGCAGCGATGGTGGCGGCGACCTCGGTGGGATGGTGGGCGTAATCGTCTACCACGGTCACCCCGCCTGCTCGGGCCCGCACCTCGAAACGGCGGCTTACCCCCCCGAAGGTGGCCAGGCCGGCGGCCGCCCCGGCCACATCCAGGCCCAGCTCGCCCAGCAGGGCGAGGACGCCGGCGGCGTTGCGGGCAACGTGCACCCCCGGCCGGGGCACTCTCACTCCTATCTCCCGCCCGGCGTAGGCCAGCCGGAACGCCACCGAGGCAGGCCCTTCGGCCACGTCTCGCATCTGCCAGACAGCCCCGGCGCTCAGGCCGTAGCTCACCACGCCGGGCACCCGGTTCGTCAGGCGGGCGGCTCCGGGGTCGTCGAGGCAGGCAACCACCGGACCGGCCACGCGGCTTGCTACCTCGGCGAAGGCCTCCTCCACCGCCGTTGCGGTCCCGTAGTGGTCAAGGTGGTCCGCCTCGATGTTGGTGATGGCCAGAGCTCCCAGGTGGATCTCGCCGAAGGTGCCGAAGGCCTCGTCGGTTTCCAGCACGAACAGGCCCCGCTCGCCCAGGTGGGCGTTGGTGTTGAGGTCGGCCAATTGGCCCCCGACCATGAAGGAGGGATCTCTCCCCAATGCCCGTAGGGCGGACACCAGCATGGCGCTACCGGTCGTCTTTCCGTGGGTACCGGCTACTCCCAGCGCCGGGGTGTGCCGGGTCAGCCTCTCCAGCAGCCGGGGGCGGCGCCACACCTCCACCCCCGCCGCCCGGGCCGCGACCAGCTCCGGGTCACTCTCCGGCACCGCCGAGGAGGCCACCACCAGGTCCCAGTCGGCCGCCTTCTCCGGACGATGCCCCACCCACACCGCCACCCCGAGACCTTCCAGGGAGGTCAGCACCCGGCTCGGCTTCAGGTCCGAACCACTCACCGCGTAGCCCGCCTGGGCCAGCAACTTGGCCAGGCCGCTCATCCCTATCCCCCCTGCCCCAACCATATGGACCCGGCGGCAGCCTTCCAGCTCAACCATGTGCCGCCTCCCGCAACCGGGCGGCGATGAGGGCGGCCGCCTCGGGGCGGGCGGCCCGGCGGGCGCATCGGCTCATCTCGGCGCGGGCAGAAGGGTCACCGAGAAGGCCGGCGACCGTCTCAGGCAGACGGGCCACCTGGTCTTGTGGCAACAGGCGAGCCCCGCCGGCGGAGACCAGAGACGCCGCGTTGTGGTGCTGGCCCACCCGCTCCAGCGGCACCAGGACGGCGGGCGTCCCGGTGGCGGCCAGCTCGGAGATGGTCATCGCTCCGGCCCGGCACACGACCAGGTCGGCCGCCGCGTAGAAGAACTCCATGTGCTCCTCGAACGGCAGGCAACGCCACGGTAGCGGGGCTGCCGCGGCCAGAGGAGCCACGCTGTCTGCTTCCGCCCCGGCGATGTGCACCACCGCCAGCGGTCCTCCCCGCCAGCCTTCCACCACCGCGGGTACCGCCTGGTTCAGCACCCGCGCCCCCAGGCTCCCGCCGAGAACCCCGAGTACCAGGGCCTCCTCCGGCAGCTTGTAGCGGCGGCGGGCGGCCGCGGCCAGCGCGCCCCGGTCGAAGCGGGCCAACTCCGCCCGGAGCGGGTTCCCGGTGAGCACCGCCCGGGGCAGGTGCTGGGCCGGACCGGGCAGGCCCACAAAGGCACCTTCCGCCCGCCGGGCGGCCAGGCGCACCGCCAGGCCCGGGATGGCGTTCTGTTCCTGTACGAAGAGCGGCAGGCCCTGGCGCCGGGCGGCCAGAGCGGCGGGGACCGTGGCGTAGCCCCCCATGCCCAGCACCACCCGGGTGCCGTGCTCCGCCAGGGCGGCGGCCATGGCCCGGCTGGTGTGCCACACGATTCGGGGAATCGCCAGGTTGCGCGGAGACAGGCTCCGCCGCAGGGCCGCCATGGGGAAGGCCAGGAAGGGGAAGCCGGCGGCGGGGACGGCCCGGGCTTCAAAGCGATCCCCTCCCAGGAAGACCACCTCTCCGGGGTCCATCCCCCCGGCCACCAGTTCACGGGCGACGGCCAGTGCCGGCATGACGTGGCCGCCGGTGCCGGCGGCGGCGATGGCGACGGTCACCTTGCCTCCGCCGACGACTCCTGCCGCACTATCCCTACCAGGATCCCGACCGCGATCATCTCCGTGAGCAGGGCGCTGCCCCCGAAGGATACGAAGGGCAGGGGCACTCCGGTGATGGGCAGAATGCCGGTGACGCCGCCCACGTTGACCAGGGCCTGGGCGACCAGCCAGGTGGTGATGCCAATGGCTACGAGGCGGCCGAAGCGGTCCCGGCAGTGGAGAGCGGTCAGCGTCCCGGCCACCGTTAGCGCCGCGAAGAGCAGGACCACGGCCAGCGTCCCGGCCAGGCCGGTCTCTTCCCCCACGATGGAGAAGATGAAGTCGGTGTGCGCATTGGGCAGGAACGACCAGCGGGCCCGGCTCGCTCCCAGGCCGATGCCGAACAGGCCTCCGGTGCCCAGGGCCACCAGCGACTGCATCGCCTGGTAGCCGCTGCCCAACGGGTCGGCGTTCACGTCGAGGAACGACATCACCCGCTGCCACCGGTAGGGGGATAGAAGAGCTGCCGCCGTCGCCAGGCCGACCCCGATGAGCCCTCCGCTCAGCACGTACCCCAGCGGCGCCGCCGAAGCCACCAGCACGGCGAACCCGCCGGCAGCGATGAGCAGGGTGGTGCCCAGGTCGGGCTGCACCATCACCAGGGCGCCTACCACTCCCACCGACCCGGCCACCGGCCAGAAGAAATCGCGGAAGCGGTGCATCGAGTCCTCCCGGCGGCTGACCAGCGTCGCCAGGAACAGCACGGTGGAGAGCTTGGCGAACTCCGAAGGCTGCAGGCTGATCGGTCCCAGGGCCAGCCAGCGCTCCGCGCCCCCCACCCGGGTTCCCATCAACTGCACGGCCACCAGCAGCATCAACGTGGCTAGGAAGGAGGGGAAAGCCAGCCGCCGCCACCAGCGCACGGGCAGAGAGGCTGCCGCCGCCAGGCCCACGACCCCCGCCGCCAGCCACATCAGCTGCCGCTTGAAGTAGAAGAGGGAGTCCTGGTGCGACTCCAGGGCATACACCGACGAAGCGGAGAGGATCATTCCCAGCCCCACCACCGCCAGCAGCCCTACCGGCACCAGTAGCCCCACCGTCAGCCGGGAGGACCTGCGCGCCGCTTCCTCGGCCAGGCGCAGAGCCGCCCGGTTGCCAGAGAGAGGAATGACCCGGCTGGCCATCACGCCTCCTTCCGGCGCCGGACCGCGGCGCTGAATACCTCGCCCCGGTGGGCGTAGGAGCGGAACATGTCGAAGGAGGCACAGCCCGGCCCCAGCAGCACGGTGTCACCCGGAAGGGCAAGCTCGTCGGCGAAGGCCACCGCCTCCTCCAGGCTCGCGGCCAGCACGCCGGAGCGAGCAGCCCCGGCGATTTCCGGGCCGGCTTCGCCGATCCCGATCACATGGCGCACGTTGGGCTCGGCGCCGATCGCGCCCACATCCAGTCCCTTGTTGCGGCCCCCGCCGATGAGGACGACCGAGGGGTAGGAGCGAACGGCGGCGATCACGGCATGCGGGTTGGTGGCCTTGGAGTCATCCACCCAGGTCACCCCGCCCCAGGTGCCCACCACCCGGCGCCGGTGATCGGGCGGGCGGAACTCGCGCAGCGCTTCCTCGATGCCCGCTACGGTGGCGCCCAGCGCCTGCGCGGCGGTGCCCGCCGCCGCCGCGTCCACCAGGAAGACCGGGTCCACCCAGGGCACTCCCTCCAGGCTCACCGCTGCTTCCCCCAGCCACAGCTGCCCGTCGGCCGGGCCGGAGCCCTCCGGCGGCCGGAGGCGGCCGCTCACCGGCCAGCGCCGCGCCCGGGCCGAGGCGACGGCCTCCCGGGCACCGGGGTCGTCGCCGTCGAAGATCAGGAGGTCGTCCGGCCCCTGGTTTCGATGGATGCGGGCTTTGGCCGCCAGGTACGCCGGGAAGGTGCCGTGCCAGTCCAGGTGGTCGGGGGCCACGTTCAGAAGCACCGCCACCGCCGGATGGAAGGACTCAGTGAAACGCAGTTGGAAGCTGGAGGCCTCCACCACCAGCACGTCCCACTCGCCGCCCACCGCATCGGTGAGCGGCACGCCGATGTTCCCCACCGCCGCGGTGCGCCGGCCGGAGGCCGCCAGCATGGCGTCGGCCATCCGGGTGATCGTGGTCTTCCCGTTGGTGGCGGTCACCGCCAGCAGCGGCACCGACAGGTGACGGGAGGCGAGCTCGAGCTCACCCCATACCGGGATTCTCGCCGCCAGGCTGTCGGCCAGGGGCGGGGCATGCGGCGGCACCCCCGGGCTGGCCACCACCAGGTCGATACCCGAGAGCAGGGAGCGGTCCCATTCGCCCCCATGCACCCGGCGCCCGGAAGCCAGGCCGGCCACAGCCTGCGGGTCGGCGTCGTAGACCACGACCTCGTGTCCGTCCTTCTCCAGGAGGCCCAGCGCCGCCCGGCCGCTCACCGCTGCACCGATCACCAGCGTCTTCATCCCACCCCTCCCGACGTGATGAAGTCGCTGTAGAAGATGCCCAGGGCCAGGGCCACCCCCAGCGCGGCCAGGATCCAGAAGCGCACAATGACCGTGGGCTCCGGCCAGCCGAGCAACTCGAAGTGATGATGCAACGGCGCCATCTTGAAGATCCGCTTGCCGAAGAAGTGGAAGGACACGATCTGGGCTACCACCGAAGCCCCCTCCAGCACGAAGATCCCGCCCAGGATCAGCAGCAAGAGGTGGGTGTTGGTGAGCAGCGCGAGAGCGGCGATCGCCCCCCCCAACGCCTGCGAGCCCGTGTCCCCCATGAAGATGCGAGCCGGGGCCGTGTTCCACCACAGGAAGCCCAGGGTGGCGGCAACCAGGGCGACGGCCAGGATTGCCAGCTCCAGCGCGCCGGAGATGCCGTAGAACTCCGGGTGGCGCCACTGCCAGAAGGACATGATCGCGAACGCGCTGAACACCAGCGCCGAGCTGCCCGAAGCCAGGCCGTCGAGCCCGTCGCTGAAGTTCACCGCGTTTGACGTGGCGATAAGGATCAGCAGCACCCAGAGCACGTAGAACCAGCCCAGGTCCACGCCGAACGGCCGGGTGAAGGAAAGCCGGGTGGTGACCTCCCAGCTGAGCGCCCCCCAGGCGAAGAGCCCGGCGATTGCCACCTGGCCCGCAAGCTTCCAGGTCTTGCTCAGACCCAGATTGCGAGAGCGACGCACTTTGAGGAAGTCGTCGATGAACCCGATGATCCCCATGCCCACAAAGGCAAGAAGCACCAGAAACCCGGGGCGGAAGAAATCGCGGAACCCGAACTGCCAGGCGCCCTGCGGGTCGCGAGCGTCGAAGTGCCCGGCCAGCCAGCCGGCCACCACCGCCAGCACGATGACCAGGCCTCCCATGGTGGGTACTCCCGCCTTGTGCTGGTGAGCCTCTACCTCATCCTGGATGTGCTGCCCAATGCTGCGGGCATGAAGGAACCGCACCGCCACCGGAGTGAGGAGCACCGTGAGGCCGAAAGACACGATGGCGGCCACCAACAGGGCGATCACCGGACACCTCCTCGTCTGCGGTCGGGACGGCTGCTCATCTCCGCCTCCTCGCGAGCCACCGCCCGGTCGTCGAACGGGAGAACCCGGTCGGCAAACTCCTGCCCCTGCTCGTGGCCCTTGCCCAGAATGAGGACCACGTCGCCGGGGCCGGCAGCCGCCAGCGCCCGGCGGATTGCCCGCCGCCGGTCGGGCTCAATCTCCACCTCGGCCGGTCCCCCGGCGGCTCCCGCCGCCACCTGGGCGATGATGGAACCCGGCTCTTCCGAGCGGGGATTGTCCGAGGTGATGACGGCCAGGTCGGCGGCGGCTGCCGCCGCCCCCATCAGGGGCCGTTTGGCGTGGTCCCGATCCCCTCCGGCCCCGAGCACGGCAATCACCCGCCCTCCACCGGCCAGCCGGCGGGCCGTCCCGACGACCGTGGCCACCCCGTTGGGAGTGTGGGCATAGTCGACCACCACCGTGCAGTCCTTCCCGGTCTCGACGATCTCGAATCGGCCCGGCACCGCGGCCACCCCCCCGATGCCGGCGGCGATGCTATCCGAAGGGATCCCCAGCGCTGCGCCCACCCCGGCCGCCAAAAGCGCGTTGGCCACGTTGAACTCACCGGCCAGAGGAAGGGACACGGGGACCGGGGCCCCGGTCCCCAGCAGCAGGAACCGTGAACCATCCAGGCCCACGCTCACCTCAGCGGCAGTGACCGTTGCCGTCTCCCGGCGGCCCACCGCGGTGACCGGAAGCTTGGTCTCCGCCGCCAGCCGCTCGCCGGCCGGGTCGTCCACCCAGATCACCGCCCTCTCCGCCAGCTGCGGGGTGAACAGCGAAGCCTTCGCGCGGTAGTAGGACTCCATGTCCGGGTGGAAGTCCAGGTGGTCCTGGCTGAGGTTGGTGAAGGCCGCCACCGCGAAACGGCTGCCCGCCACCCGGCCCAGCGCGAGGGCGTGCGACGACACCTCCACCGCCGCGACCTCTGTGCCGGCGTCCACCATGCGAGCCAGGAGGCGCTGGAAATCCGAGGCCTCCGGAGTGGTGCGCCGCACCACTTCGGGCCTGCCGGCGATACGCGCCCCCACCGTCCCTACCAGCGCGGGCGTCAAGCCGGCGGCCGCTGCAATCGACTCGACCAGGTGGGCAACCGTGGTCTTGCCGTTGGTGCCCGTGATCCCGACCAGCCGCACACGGCGAGAAGGGTCTCCGTGCACCCGCGCTGCCAGCAATCCGAGCGCCGCCCGGGTGTCGCCCACCAGCAGCGCCGGGCCGCCGTCCCCCGGATCTTCCTCCACGCACACTGCCGCCGTCCCGGCAGCTCGGGCCGCCGGGACAAACCGGTGTCCGTCCACCGTGAAGCCTCTCACCGCCACGAACAGCATCCCGGGGCCCGCCGCCCGCGAGTCGTGGGTGACGTCGGATACCAGAGTGGTTGGGTCGCCTAGGACCCGGCCGCCGACCACCGGCGCCAGCTCACTCAGGGGCACCGGTTCAGGGGGCATCGGGAGCCACTCCCAACTGGTGCAGCACGGCCAGCGCCACCGCCGAGAACACAGGCGCCGCCCCCGAGCCGCCCGAGGCGTCCTCCTGGGGCGCGTCGAGCACGACCACCACCCGGGGATTCTCGATGGGAGCCAGGCCTATGAAGGAGGCGACCACGTCCTCGTCGCTGTACTCACCCAGGTCGCTCAGGTACTTCTTGGTGGTACCCGTCTTACCACCCACCCGGTACCCCTCCACCGAGGCCAGCGAGCCGGTCCCCTGCTCCACCACCGCCTCCAGCATCACTCTCATCTGTCGTGCCGTCCGCGTCGACACCACCCGCCGGCTGGCCGGCTCCACAGCCGTGCGCACCCCCTGCCCGTCCACCACTTCGGCAACCAGATGCGGTTGCACCCACACACCGTCGTTGCCAATCGTGGCATAGGCCATGGCCATCTGCAGAGCGGTCACCGACACGTGATAGCCGATGGAGGTGCCGGCCACGCAGGTGGTCACGCACCACTCCTCCGAGGGCCGCAGCACTCCCGGCGCTTCCCCGGGGAGATCGATGCCGCTGGCGCGGCCCTGGCCGAAGCCCACCATGTACTCGTGGAGGCGCTGCGCCCCCAGCATCTCCCCCAACAGGATGGTTCCCAGGTTCGAGGAATGAGCCACGATCCCGGTGACGGTGAGCCGGTCGGGGTGCACGGTGAAGTCCTCGAAGACGGTGTCGAATATCTCGATGCGTTCGGGAATCTCCAGGGTGGTGCCGGGGATCACCAGCCCCGCCTCCAGCGCGGCCGCCACGGTGATCAACTTCTGCGTCGAGCCCGGCTCGAAGACATCCGTCACCGCCCGGTTGCGCACCTGGTCGGGGGTCAGGTTGTGGCGGTCGTTCGGATCGAAGCTGGGGAGGTTGACCATGGCCAGGACCGCCCCGGTCGTTACCTCCAGCACCACCACCGAGCCCGCGCTCGCCCCGGTGCGCTCGATCCCGGCCCGCAGAGCCTGTTCGGCGGCGAACTGGATGGAGGTGCGCACCGTGAGAACCAGGTCGCTCCCCGGCTCCGCCGGGGTCACCGAGTACTCGCCCTGGGGGATGGTCTTGCCGGAGGGATCACGCTCCACCAGCAGCTCCCCCGGGGTGCCCGCCAGCTCCTCGTCGTAGAAATGCTCCAGGCCCTCCAGGCCTACGTTGTCGTCGGGCCGCACAAAGCCGATGAGTTGGCCGGTGAGGGAACCGGCCGGGTACACGCGCTTCGGCTCTTCGAGGAAGTAGATGCCGGGCAGATCGGCCTCCCGCACCCGGTCGGCATCCGCCCGCTCGAGTTGGCGGGCCACGTAGACAAAGCTGCCGTCGGTGGCTAGCAGCTCGGCCACCGTCTCCGGCGACCGTCCCACCAGAGGCGCCAGCAGGCGCGCGACCACGTCGGGTTGAGAGATCTCGCGCGGGTTGGCGTATACGGTGACCGAGTCCACGGTGACCGCCAGCTCGCGGCCCTCGGCGTCGAAGATTGTGCCGCGGTCCGCGGCCAGGGTCTCGTGATGCAGCCGCTGGTCGAGCCCCTGGGCGGAATACTCCTCGGCCCGGGTCCCCTGCACCACCACCAGCCGATAGCCGACCCCGGCCCAGGCGACGGTCAGGGCCAACCCGACCATCACCAGCCGCGCGTTGAGCCTCCTCGCCGGTCTGGTTTCGACGGGGGAAGGACGGGCCACCTCACGCTCCCTCCTGACCGGGCGGAATCACGGCTGAGCGCCGAGCAGGGCCTTGAGGCCGACCCAGCGCTCCTCGGCCCCGCCCGCCGACGACCCTATGCCGGCCACTTCCAGAGTCTCGACGCGGCCGGGGTAGACCATTCCCAATTCCTGCGCCCTTGCCACTATGCGCTCCGGCGCCTGCAGCCGGGCACTCTCCAGCCTCAGCTCCCAGTAGCGGCTCTCCTCCACCGCCATCTGCCGGCCGACCTCCTGAAGGACGAACGAAGACCGGTCCAGGATGATCCGCGAGTAGATGAGCAGGAAGAAGGCCGCCAGCACCACCAGGGTGAGCAGCAGCCAGGCGCCCAGCCGGGGCGCCGGCCGTGCCGAGCCACCGACCAGGACCTGCAGCCCCGGGGAGGGGAAGGGAAGCGGGCGCGCCGGAGCGGTCACGGGCGCACCTTCTCGGCAGCTCGCAACCGGGCGCTGCGCGCTCGCGGGTTGGCCGCCACCTCATCCTCACCGGGGACGACGGGATGGCGGGTCAACAGGCGCAGCTCGGCGCTGCGCCCGCACCCGCAGACCGGCAGGTCCGGAGGGCACACGCATCCGGCGGCGCCGCTTGCCAGGCGCCGCTTCACGATGCGGTCCTCGAGGGAGTGATACGAGATCACAACTAACCGGCCTCCCGGTCGCAGCAGGGACAGGACGGCGTCGAGGCCGTCCCGGAGAGCCCCCAGCTCGTCGTTGACGGCAATGCGGATGGCCTGGAAGGTGCGCCGCGCCGGGTGCGCCCGCCGACGGTCGCGAGCGGGGACCGCGCCGGCGACGACGTCGGCCAGCTCGCGGGTGTCGTGCAAGGGGCGAGCGGCGACGATGGCCGACGCGATGCGAGCGGCGTGGCGCTCCTCTCCGAAGCGCCGGACGGTGGCGGCAAGACGGCTCTCGTCCCATTCATTGACCAGTTCCGCCGCAGTGAGCGGGCTATCCGGCCCCAGGCGCATGTCGAGAGGCCCGGGTCGGTGAAAGGAGAACCCTCGGTCCCCCACGTCGAGCTGATGTGACGAGACTCCCAGGTCGAAGACGGCTCCATCGATCTCATCCCCGCTCACTCCTCTCACCAAGTCGTCGATCTTGCGGAAGTCCCCCAGAACGAAGAGCACCCGCTCGCCCAGCCCCCCCGCTTCGGCGGCCGCGTCGGGATCGCGGTCGACGGCCATCACCCGCAAGGTCGGGAAGGCCGCCAACAGCGCGCGTGTGTGCCCCCCTCCCCCGAAGGTGGCGTCCACCACCAGTCCTCCGGGAGGCGGCGCCAGCAGAGCGGTCACCGCCCCCGGCAGCACCGGGACGTGATAGCAGGGAGCAGGCCGGCCCATCAGCAGCCTCCCGGAGCGCTGGCGCCATGTTGGAAGCAGGCGGAGTAAGGGGCATTCCACGTGGCATCCGGGAGGCTGCTGATAGGCCGGTGGCGGCCCCGGAGACGAGGGGAAGCATTCAGATTCCCTCCTCTCCAAGAGCCGTCTCGGTCTGGGCGTAGATGTCGTCGTTCTCCGATTCGACCCGATGCCAGGTATCGGCGTCCCAGATCTCGACCCGGTCGCCCACGCCGAGCACCACCACGTCGCGGTCGAGCCCGGCGTAGGCGCGCAGGGTCGGGGGCAGAGGGAGACGCCCCTGGGCATCAAGGCCCTGGTCGCTGGCCCCGCCGTAGAGGATTCGGGCAAAGTTACGGTAGCGCCGGTCGGTGCGGGGCAGCCGGTTGAGGCGGGCCACCTCCTGGTTGAACTGCTCGATGGGGAACACGACCAGGCAGCGGTCCTGGCCCTTGGTCACCACCAGCCCCGGCTCCAGTTCGGGCCGGAAGCGGCTGGGCATGACCACCCGGCCCTTGGCATCCACAATGTGCTTGTGCTCGCCCAGGAACACAGCCGCCGCCTCTCCGTCGCTCCTCCCCCGCCTCCGGCTGGAGGCGGCGGGCGGACGGGGTGATAACCCCGCCGGTTCTCCCACTTCGCGCCACTCTGAACCATTTTGCTCCACTTGTCAAGCCCATTCCCCCACCCGGGACCCCTTTTCCACCCCGCCCGGACCCGCGGTAACCTGCCGGGGTGCTCGGCGGCCGCCGCATCCTGGTGACGGGGGGGACCTCGGGCATCGGCCGCGCCCTGGTGCGCGCCTATGCCGCTCACGGCGCCTCGGTCCTGGCCGTGGGCCGCAACGAGGCCGCACTCGCCGAGGCCGCCGCCGGGGAGTACGCCGGCCGGGTAGCCGCCATCGCCGCCGATCTGGTCACCGAGCCCGGCCGCCGGGCAGTGGCTACCACCGTGGAGCACACCGGGGGGATACTCGACGTGGTGGTCCACGCGGCCGGCATGCTCGGGCCCGTCGGGGAGGAAGGCCGGCTCGAGCGCTACCCCGCCGATGCCTGGTACCAGGTGTTCGAGGCGAACTTGTCGGCGATCCACTTTCTGCACCAGCGGCTGGCCGGTGCCCTCGACCGGGGCCATCACCCGGTGGTCATTGGGGTCTCGAGCACGGTGGGGCGCACCGGGCGGGCAGGCTGGGGCATGTATGCCATCTCCAAGCGGGCCCTGGAGGGCTGGCTGGAGCTGCTGACCGATGAGTGGGGAACGAGGGGCCGGGTCTATTCGGTCAACCCGGGCGCCACCCGCACCCCCATGCGGGCGGCGGCCGTCCCCGACGAGGACCCGGCCACTCTCCCCTCGCCCGAGGACATCACTCCCCTGTTCCTGCGCCTGGCCCATCCCGACGCGCCGGAGCCTTCCGGAGCTCTCCTCGACGCTCGCAACTGGCTGGGCCGGGATCCATGGGCGGGCCTGGGCCCGGGGGCTAGATTGGGCGGCGCACTCAGCGAGGAGGAGACATGACTGCCCCGGCAGGCCAGCAGCCCAAGGCGGAGACGCCCAACCTCTGGGCGGGCCCTCTGATCACCTTCATCGTGCTGCTCGTCCCCACCCTGATCCTCGTCTTCTCCAACACCGAGTCCCACACGCTGCGCTTCGCAGGGCTCGAATGGACCGCCCCTCTCTGGGCGATTCTCCTGGCTACCTTCGCGGCCGGGATCATCATCAGCCGGCTCTTCGGCTGGCTCTGGGGAGTCTTCCGCCGGCGCCGCGCCAAACTGACGGGGAGCAGCGGAGCCGCCTCCTAGCAACCGGCTTCAGACGGCGTCCTCCAGATAGGCTCGCCAGGAAGGCGGCGGCGACGAAGCCAGGCCGATGAGCAGCCAACCATGCCGTCGCGGGGCGCGGGGCAGCACGGCCAGGCGGAGCCCCGCTTCTTCGGGGGTGCGGTTGCCCTTCCTAGCGTTGCAGACACGGCAAGCTGCCACCACGTTCTCCCAGGTGTGCATGCCGCCGCGGCAGCGCGGCAGCACGTGGTCGAGGTTCTCCGCCTCGCCTCCGCAGTACTGGCAGGACGAGCCGTCCCGCCGGAACACCGCCCGCCGGCTCAACGGGACCCTCCGCTCGTAGGGCACCTTCACGTAGTGGAGCAGGCGGATCACCGTCGGGACCGGGATGCTGGTGCGCTCCGACGCCCAGCGACGTCCGTCGGTGTGCACTATTTCAGCCTTCTCGCGCACCAGCAGCACCACCGCCCGCCGGGTCGGCACCACGGAGAGCGGCTCGTACGTGGCGTTCAGCACGAGTGCCTGGGGCATAGCTCGGGCATCGTAACAGCGGGCACCTCAGTCGCTCCCCGCAACACTCTCCGCATCCACTTGACACTCTGGGTCGCTGCGGCGACACTTGCCGCGGAGGAGGGTCATGCGAGTCGTCGCCTATGTCCGGGAGTCGGTCGATCCGGCCGAGGACCGTTCCGCCTTCGCCCAGCAGGAGGAGATCCGCCGCTACGCCGCCGCCCACGGCCTCGACGTGGTAGCCATCTGCCAGGACATCCCCCGGCCCGGTCTGCCCGCCGGCCGGGAGGGCTATCGGAGCCTGCTGGACATCCTTGCCGCCGGCCACGCCGAAGCGGTTCTGCTCCCCGGGCTGCTCACCCTGTCGGCCGACCTGGTGGTGCAGGAGATCATGCTGTGGGACCTGCGGGCGCGTACCACCCGGGTGCTGTCCACCAACCCCGACGACCTGGACGTGCTGGGCCAGCTCCCCGCCGACGCCACCCGCCGTTTCGTACGCGACGTGCTGGCCCGCGTAGCCGAGCACCGAGCAGTTCTCGCTCAGGCGGCCTCGGCCCTCGCCCATGAGGGGGTGGTGGTTCACCTGGTGCCTTCCGCCGGAACCGCCGTCCCCGGCGACGCCGACACCTGAATTGCGCCGGCCGCCGCTCCCTCTCCCCCCGGGACTCTGCGCGCAGAGAATCCCACGCGGCCGGAGGCCGGGGTCAGCCGGTTAGAGCCGTCCAGGCAGCCCGTCCCACCGCGTACCCGCGCGACGCCCGCACCACCGCCGCCCCCGCCGCGCGGCGGCCGCCGGCCCCCTCCAGCACCACCAGCACCACCCGTGAGCCGTCCACCTCGGTCCACTCGACCGAGAGCACCCGGGGCTCCTCCCCCTCGGCCAGCCTCCCCACCGCAGCGATGACGGCCGCCATCAGGCCCTCCTCGCTCGCTTCGCCCCGGCCGGTCGCCCGGCGCCCATCGGAGCCGACCACTGTCGCCTGGATACCCACCGAGCTCTCCTCGACCATCACCGACTTCAGCCCTTCCCCGGGAGCGGCCGTCGCGCTCGACGGCGCCGATTCGCTCTCCGGCGTCGGCTCGAAGAGGGGAGGCACGGCCGCTGCCCCCTCACCGCCGAGGCGCGAATGAACCCCCCGGGTGGCCAACAGCCGCTGCACCTCGCGGCCCACCATTTCGGCCAGGGCGTCGGGAGCCAGGCGGATGCGCACCCCGGCTGGCGCGCTGTCGTCGCCGTCGACCTCTGCCTCCGCCACTCCCGGCAGGGCCAGCAGTTGCTCTCGCAAGCTCCGGGCTGCCACGACGCCCGCTCCCTTCACTCCGCCCGCTGCCTCCGGCGCCACTGCAGATACCGCACCAGGTCGGCGGCCTCCATGCGGGCCGCCGGGTTGCCGTACGCGGTGGTCAACCGCCAGCGCAGGTACTCCGACTCCGGCACTAACAGTAGCCGCTTCCACCACTTTTTGCATCGGCTATCTGACGCCGCTCGCCAGGCCTCCAGCCAGAGAGACGGCCGCCGCGCCAAGGCAAAGATCAGGCGCGCATGCACGGGGGTATCTTAGGGAGGGCTCTCCCCGCGACCCCGGCTCGCAAACGGCCTCCGCTGATAACCTGGTGGCGAAGTGCCCGACCCCCAACGGAGGCCCCGATCGTGACCGAGGAGACCGCCGAACAGAAGGAGCTCGCCTGGTTCTCTGACCGGTTCGACGCGGTCGCCTCCAACATCGAGCGGGTCATTCAAGGTAAGAGGTCGGTGGTCGATCTGGTGGTGCTCGGCCTGTTGAGCGAAGGCCACCTGTTGATCGAGGACGTGCCCGGAGTGGGCAAGACGCTCCTGGCCAAGTCGCTGGCCCGCAGCATCCACTGCGGTTTCCAACGGGTGCAGTTCACCCCCGACCTCCTGCCCTCCGACGTCACCGGGGTGTCGGTGTGGGACCGGGAGCGCAACGCTTTCGTCTTCCGCTCCGGGCCGATCTTCGCCAACATCGTCCTCGGCGACGAGATCAACCGGGCCGGCCCCAAGACCCAGGCCGCCCTTCTCGAGGCCATGGAGGAGCGGCAAGTGACTGTGGACGGCGTCACCCACCGTCTCCCTCCCCCATTCATGGTGATCGCCACCCAGAACCCCATCGAGCACGAGGGGACCTACCCGCTCCCCGAGGCCCAACTGGACCGATTCATGATGCGGCTGGTCATGGGCTATCCAGCCCGGGAGAAGGAACTCGAGATGCTCGACACCCACGCGATCCGCTCCACCTTCGAGGACCTCGAACCCGTGGTGACCGCCGAGGACGTCATCCGGATGATCGACGTAGCCCGCCGGGTACACGTCTCACCCCCGGTGAAGGCCTACCTGGTGGACACCGTCGATGCCACCCGCCGGGACCCCGACCTGCTGCTCGGCGCCTCGCCCCGGGCCACCCTCTTCCTGCAGCGCTCCGCCCGTACCCGCGCCGCGATGGAGAGCCGCCACTACGTGACCCCCGACGACGTCAAGGCGGTGCTGCGGCCGGTGCTCACCCACCGCATGATCCTGCGCCCCGAGGCGCAGATACGGGGGGCTTCCGTCGACGGCATCCTCGACGCCATCGCCGCCGGGGTGCCCGTCCCGGGGACGCGAACGAGGGTCTGATGCCCACGAGCCGCGGCTGGGCGGCGGTGGGGGTGTCCGGGGCCCTCCTGATCCTCTGGGCGGCGTTCGGCGAGATCGAGCTGCTCGCCACCGCCCTCTTCCTGCTGACGGCGGTCGGCGGCGGCGTGCTGTTCGTACGGTCCGTGTCGCCGCTCCTGGCCGTGGCCCGCCGCCTCCACCCCTCCCCGGTGCACGAGGGCGAACAGGTGACGGTCGAACTGCAGATGGTCACCGGTCGTGTCGCCCGTCACCTCTCCCTGGAAGACACCGTGCACGGGCTGGGAGCGGTGCGCTTCGCCGCTGCCGGTACCCGCGCCGGCCGGCCCCTCACCGCCCACTACGAGGTGTACTGCCGGGCGCGAGGCATCTACCAGGTGGGCCCGGCCCAGGTGTCGGTGAGTGATCCCTTCACCCTCACCGAACGGCGGACCGCCGCCGGCTCGGTCGACCGGCTCATCGTGTACCCGCGGGTAGAGGACCTGGCGGGCTTCCCTCCGGTGCGCGGCCTCGACCCGGCGGTGCAGTCCACCCGGCCCACCTTCGTCCCTCAGGGTGGGGAGGACTTCTTCACGCTGCGTGAGTACCAGGTCGGGGACGACCTGCGCCGGGTGCACTGGCCGTCCTCGGCCAAGCGAGATCAGTTGATGATCCGGCAGTTGGAGATCCCCTGGCAGACCCGGGCACTCCTGTTGCTCGACCAACGGGCCGAGTGCTACCCCACGGCCGAGGCGTTCGAGCATGCGGTGCGCGGGGCCGCCTCCGTGGTGGTCCACTTGTATCGGGGAGGCTTCAGCCCCGAGCTATGGACGGCCGAGTGGGCCCCGGGCCTTCACTCCGACTCCCGCTACGCCCGGGCCATGGAGACCCTCGCTGCGGTGCAGGCAATCCCGAATCTGAACCTGCCGCGCACCGTCGCCCGGCTGCGCCGGCGGGGGACGGGCGGTGGAGCGCTGGTTCTGGTCACCGGGGTGCCCGACCGGGGGGCTCTCACCGCTCTTCAGGCTCTGGCCGGCAGTTTCAGGCGGACCGTGGTGCTCGCCGTGGTCGAGCGCCCCGGCGACTCTCTTCTCCCCCTGCAGCGAGCCGGGGCACTCACCGTGCCCGCCGCCCCGGGAACTCTCTGGGCCCCCGCCTGGCACACCGCCATGGAGTTGTCGTGGTCTACCGTCTCAGCTGGCTAGCCGGCCTCGCCGGAGGCCTGTTCGCCCTCGGGCGTCTGGAGCGCCTCCTGCACCCTTCCGCCGAAGGCCTCCCCTGGGAGGTGATCCTGCTCGCCGCCGCCATCCTGGGTGGGTCTATCACCTGGGCCGGCCTGGCCTACCGACTCTCCGGCTGGACCGTCGCCGCCCTCAACCTGGCGGCGGTGTTTCTGACCGTGGTCCGCATCGCCGTCCCCGCCACGACCTGGTTCGCCTTCCCCACCCTCAGCTCCTTTCCGGCACTGGGACGCGAGCTGACTTATGCTCTCAACGTCATCCGCACGGGCGTAGCGCCGGTCCTCCCCCTGGCGGGGATTGTCGCCATTCTCGCCGTGGTCTTCTGGGCGCTCGGCGGCCTGCTCTCCTGGGGCCTGCGGCGCGATCGACCCTACGCGGCCGTGCTCGCACCGCTGGTTGTGTATCTCCAGTTCGCCACCATGGATCGCGGCCGGAGCACCCTCTGGACCGCCGCCTTCCTGCTGCTCCTCGGCCTGGCCCTGCTGGCCGTGGCCCTCGACCGCCGCCGGCGCGAAACGGGCACCCTCACTGCTGGTCCGGGGCGCTCGCCGGTCGCCCGCACCAAGCCGGCTCTGGCCTTGGCGGCCCTGGCTGCGCTCATGCTTGTCACCCTCCCCGCCAGCACCGCCCTGGCCCGGCTCCTGCCCCGCAGCGGCCTCCTCGACTGGCGGGTCCCGTCGGCGCTGACCGGGGGCTACTACGGGAGCATCGCCTACAACCCCTTCGTAGGCATCCGCCAGCAGCTGCTCTCCCCCTCCGACACGCCCGTGTTCTACGCCGTCCTGGAGGGCGACCTGCCGCACGATCAGGTTCACTTCCGTCTCCTCACCCTCGAGTCGTTCGATGGGGCCCAGTGGTACGCCCATAGGCGGGACGCGACCCGGCCGGAGGAGGTCTCCTACCTTGAGGACCCGGGGTTCGCCTTCCGCGGCCCCACTGCCTCGGTGGTGCAGACGGTGACCATCCTCGCCCTTCAGCAGGACTGGCTGCCCGCTGCCTACTCCCCTGTCACCCTCACCTCGGCCAACCGGGCGGTGGAGCGGGGTTTCCGCGCCAAGGTCAACGACGGTGCCCTCCACTTCGATGCCCTCACCTACTACGGCATGACCTACCGGGTCGTCTCGCAGGTGCCTCTGCCCGACCTGGACGTGCTCGCCCTGGGCAACGACGGTGCGCCCTCGCCGCTGTTCGCCGTGGCCTCCGCGGCCGAGGACGCCTACGACGCCCCGCCCGCGACCGAACCCCCGGCCGTCTACGAGCTTCCCCGCCGGGAGGAATACCTGCGCCTGCCCGCCGATATTGACGCCCGGGTGCTCGCCCTGGCCCGCCGCCAGGTCACCGATCTGAGCACCGACTTCGAGAAAGGCCTGGCCCTGGAGGCTTTTTTCCGCGAGCCCGGTTCCTTCCGCTACTCCGCCCAAGTGGACCCCGGGCATGCCGCCGAGGATCTGGCCGCCTGGCTGCTCGATGCGGCCGGCCCCGGGTACCGCACCGGCTACTGCGAGCAGTTCGCCACTGCGATGGCGGTGATGGCCCGCCAGGTCGGCCTTCCCAGCCGGGTAGTGCTCGGATTCGCCCCGGGTGAGTTGCTCGAGGACGGGCGCGTCGTGGTGCGCGACCGGCAGGCTCACGCCTGGGTGGAGTTGTGGATGCCCACTCAGGGCTGGGTGCGCTTCGATCCCACCCCCCGGCCCGACGGCGCCAATCCCGCCTACTCCAACGCGCTGCCCTTCGATGTGTCCGCCTACCTGGAGGTGGACGACCCGATCTGGCCGGTCGATCCCGGCAACATCCCTTCCCAGTACCCCCCGGACGACGAATCACCGCCCGACATCCCACCGGTGGTCCCCGTCGACACCGGCGGCAGCCAATCCTGGTACCTCCCCATCTGGGCGGCCGTCGCGGCCGGCTCACCGGCCCTGCTCTTCGGGCTGGTGCCCGCGCTCAAGTGGGCCCGGCGCCGCCACCGGCTGCGGGCCCTGGCCGCCGGCGATGTCTCCGCCGCCTGGCGGGAAATCGTCGACCGGCTCTCCGACCTGGGCCAGGAACCTCCCGCGGGGGCGACTCCCGACGAGGTGGCCCGGGCTACCGACCCCGTCATGAGACCCCTCGCCCGAGCCTATGGGGAAAGCATCTACGGGAGAGCCGCCCGCCCGGCCGACCGTTCGGGAATGGTGACCGTTGCCACCCGGGCGCTGGAAGAGACCGAGCAGTCCCTGGCCGGGCAGCACTCCCGGCCTCGCCGGGCAGCCTCCTGGTACCGGCTCCGTTCACTGCGCCCGGGGCGCTGGCGGCAGAGCTGACCTTCTCAGCCCTGGGCGGCCTGCGACCCGATGTCGTCCTCTACCCGCCGCAGCATCTCGAGGAACTGCTCCCGGTCCAGCTCGAAGCGGGTGACGTCCTCCTCGACCTCCTGGGTGATCTCACCAATGGCCACGAAGAAGGCCAGCTGGCCCTCCCGCAGAGCATCAATGAGCTCCTCATCGTTGGAGGCGACGCGGAAGATGCTGTGCCCGTCGGTGACCAGCCTGACCTCGGCCAGGTGCCGGTCCATGTCGGCGGTGCGGCGCAGGTAGTCCCAGGCCCGGCGCACCCGCTGCACCGACATCCCATTGTCGAGCAGGCTCTTCACCACGCGCAGGGCGACCAGGTCGCGGAAGGCGTAGAGGCGGCGGCGCCCCGGGCGCCCGCCGGTCCGCTGCAGGCTGGGTCGCAGCAGATTGACCCGATCCCAGTAACGCAACTGGTGCGCGGTGCAACCGGTCAAGCGACACGCCTGCTGTGCGGTGAACGCCTCCACAGCCACTCCTCCCCAAGGTCCCCGCCCGATTCCCATCACCGATGGGCCCGAGCCCTGCTCCCCCAACATCTGTCTCTACCCGCTGCGCCCCCGTGGCCTGCGCAGCCTGCCTGCCCAGGAGTGCCGTGAGGCTACCCCAGAACGGCGCCGCATGATGGCCACGATCCAGGCCACCGACAGCACCATGAGCACGAACCCCCCCAGGGCCACCAGAGTCTGACTGGTGAAGAACACCAGCATCAGCACCATACCGGCCGCCAGCCCCAGCACACTCCACTTCAGCTGCCTGCCCGAGCCCGAGGCCAAGGTGGCCGTCCGCACCGTCTCCGCCAGTTCCGGGTCGTCCTCATAGAACTGGCGCTCGATCTCCTCGAGGATGCGCTGCTCTCTGTCATTGAGTGGCATGGGTCTTCCGCAGGTGGCCGGTGAGCCGAGTATACCGAAACGGCCCGGTCAGCAACCCGGCAAAAGTCCTTCCATATTCTCCCAAGGCACAGATGCCGGCTCCCGGCCGCCGGACAGGCGGGCCGGACCTACTGCCTGCCGCCCGAAGCGCTCCCGCACCCGGTCCACCGCCGCCTCCAGGTCGCTCCAGGGACGCTCCTCCAGGCCCAGCTGGCGGGGGAAGCCGCTCTCCTCCAAGGCCTCGACGCCGAGGCCCAGCAGGCGCACCGCCCGTGCCCCCACCTCCGCCCGATCCAGAAGCGGGAGCGCCGCCCGGTACAGGTCGTGCGCTGTATCGATCGCGGCCGACTGCCGTTGGCTGCGAGAGATCGTGGTGAAGTCGCCGAAACGCACCTTCAGCACCACGGTGCGCCCCGCCACCCCCGCCCGGCGCAGACGGGAGGCCAGCCGATCGGCCAATCCCAGGAGCTCTGCCTCCAGCGCCGCCCGGCCCGAGAGATCGGCAGGATAGGTGTCCTCCACCGAGAGCGATTTGGCCGGGCCGGCAGGCACTACCGGCCGATCGTCTTGTCCTTGCGCGAGGTCGCTCAGATGGCTCCCCATCGCTTCACCCAGCCGTCGTTGCAGGATGTCCCGGGGCAGGGCGGCCAGGTCGCCGATAGTGGCCACCCCCAGCTCCTCGAGACGGGCGTAGGTTGCCTCCCCCACTCCCCATAGTGCCCGTACGGGCAAGGGATGGAGGAAGTCTTCCTCTCCGCCGGCGGGGACCAGGCGCAGCCCATCCGGCTTGGCCGCCCGGCTGGCCAGCTTGGCGATCAGCTTGCTACCCGCCAGACCCACCGAGGCCGGAAGCCCGGTCTGCTCACGCACCTCGGCGCGGATGGCCTGCCCCACTGCCTCCGGCGATGGGTAACGCAGCCGGAGGCCGCCGATCTCCAGGAAGGCCTCGTCCACCGAGATCTGCTCCACCACCGGGGTGAACGAGCCCAGCACCGCCAGGACCCGCCCCGAGGCCTCCGCATAGGCGTGATGATCGGGAGCCAGGAATCGCCCGTGCGGGCAGAGCCGGCGAGCTTGCCCGGTCGGCATGCCCGAGGTGATCCCGCACCGGCGGGCCTCGTAGGAGGCCGACGAGACCACCCCCCGGCCCCCCAGCCCGGCCACCGCCACCGGCACCCGACGCAGCTCGGGGCGGCGCAGACGCTCCACCTCCACGAAGAAGGCGTCCATATCCACGTGGGCAACGTGCTCGGCGAAGGCAGGCACCCGCCTACCGTACCCGCTCCCTACACTCCCGCCTGTGCTGGCCCGCCTCTTCCTCGTTCGCCACGGCGAGGTCCACAACCCGGATCACCTGTGCTACGGCGATCTGCCCGGTTTCGGTCTCAGTCCGGCCGGCCGGCGCCAGGCTCGTGCCGCCGCCGCCCACCTGGCCCGGGCCGGGGCCGACCTCCTGTTCTGCTCCCCCCTGTTGCGTGCGCAGGAGACCGCCCGCATCATCGGCCGCCGCCTCGGCCTGACCCCGGTCCTCGACCAGCGCCTCACCGAGTGGCGGCTGGGCATGCGCTGGGCGGGGGTGTGCTGGGAGGATCTGCCCGCCGCCTTCCCGGGCGAGTTGGAGGCCTATCTCGACCACCCCGCCGACCTGCCCTTCTCTCCCGAGTCGATCGAGGCGGCGGCCGGCCGAGTGGCCGCGCTGGTCGAAGAACTGGGCCGGGCCCACCCGGGCCGGAGGGCCATCCTGATCTCCCACCAGGATCCCATCCAGGCCGCCCGGCTGCTCCTGACCGGCGAGCGCCTGAAGAACCTCCACCGGGACAAGCCCGCACACGGCTCGGTGCTTACCCTCTCCCCGGGATCGCCGTGGCAGCCGGCAGCCGCCTGGAACCCGCCCGGCCCGGCCGCCCCCTTTCCGCCGGTCCCCGATCGCTGAGCCGTCTCCGCCGCGCGAGCCGCTATCTCTCCGCCTGCGCCAGCCGGGTGAGCAGGGTCGCGTCGGTAGGAAACGCCAGGTCGGGAAGATTGTCCAGGGCGAAGAACTCCGCCTCCGTCGCGTCGTCGCCGGCCTGCAGCTCCCCACCCACCACTCGCGCCGCGAACCACACCCCGACGGTGGGCTTGGCCGGGTCGTGGAAGTTGCTGGCCACCTGCAGCACCTCGCCGATCTCCCCCACCAGCCCGGTCTCTTCGGCCAGCTCGCGGGCTGCCGCCTTCCGTATCTCCTCGTCTGCATCCACGAACCCGGCCGGGATCGACCAGTAGCCGGCTCGGGTGGCCCCGGGGCCCCGGCGCACCAGCAGCACCCGCCCCCGCTCGTCCCGGACCACGGCCGCCGCCCCTACCCCCGGGTTCTGCCAGTGGACGAACCCGCAGCCGGGGCAGACCCGTCGCTCCCGCCCGCCGGCCAACTTCCACTCCAGAGGGGTGGCGCACATGGGGCAGAACCCGTACACCGGGAGACCGGCCGGGGGCGGGCCGGAAGTCATCGTTGCCCGTGCCGGCCGGTGAGCCTCACCAGCACCTCAACCGCCGATGCCAGCGTGGTGATCTGCTCCGCCTGCTCGTCGGGGATGCTCACCCCGAAGACCTCTTCCATGCCCAGCAGCAGATCCACCATCCCCAGCGAATCCAGCCCCAGATCCTCCTCAAGCCGGGCACCCCGTGTGATCAGCTCGCGGGCAACCGCCAGGTCGCCCACCAGCAGGTCGATCAGTCTCCCCTCGGCTTCGGATCTCTCCATGCCTATCCCGCCCGGCCCGTCCTCAGCGTCCCAGCCCGCCGGCCACCGCCGCCACCCGGGCCACGTCGTCCGCGCCCACGTCGTGATGAGTGACGAAACGCAGCACTCCCGGCCGGATGTAGCCCACTAGAACCCCGGCCGCCGCCAGAGAGGCGCGGAAACCCTCCGGACCGCCGGCCAGGCGATCCCCCGCCACCTGCACCATGTTCGTTTGCGGCCAGGCGGCCACCGAACCCGGCAGGCGCTCGGCGAGCACCTCGGCCAGCGACCGTGCCAGCGCGTGATCCTCGGCCAGTCGCTCCCAGTCCCGCAGTGCCACCCGGGCGGCGGCAGCCAGAACCCCCGCCTGCCGCATATTGCCCCCGAAGCGCCGACGCACCTCCCGCGCCGCCGCGATCAGGGTCGCGCTCCCGCACAGCACCGAGCCGACCGGTGCCGCCAGTCCCTTGGAGAAACAGAACATCACCGTGTCGGCCACGGCCGCCAGTTCGGCGGCCGGCCGGCCGCCGGCCACCGCCGCGTTGAACAGCCGTGCCCCGTCGAGGTGCACCGCCAGGCCTCGCTCTCGCGCCACGGCCGTGGCCGCCGTCACCGGATCGACCGGCAGCACGGTACCCCCGGCGGCGTTGTGGGTGTTCTCCCAAACCAGCAGCGACACCCGCGGCAGGCGGGTCCCGGACCAGGCCAGGGCCTCCTCGACCTGCTCCGGCGTGATCAACCCTCCCTCCCCCGGCACCGTGCGGAAAGCCGTCCCCGAGAGCGCCGCCGCCGCTCCCCGCTCGTAGTTGCGCAGATGAGCCCACTCAGTGCAGAGCACCTCGTCCCCGGGACGAGTCTGCAGGTTCACCGCCAGCTGGTTGCCCATGGTGCCGCTGGGTACGAAGAGCGCCGCCTCCTTGCCCACCATCGCCGCCGCCTCCTCCTGGAGGAGATTGACGGTGGGATCCTCGCCGTAGGCGTCGTCCCCCACTTCGGCCTCCGCCATGGCCCGGCGCATCTCGGCCGTGGGCCGGGTCACCGTGTCGGAGCGGAAGTCGGCGATGCCGTCGGGGAATGCCACAGCGCCGCGCAGTGTATCCCGGGCCGAGCCGATTCCGCCGGGGTCGCCGCGGGCGGGTAGTCTGAGCTTCCTTCTTCCGATTCGAGATCCATGGTCACTCGCCCCTCCCCCCTTCCCGAGATCCCGGTTGCCCCGGGCACCAAGGTGCACCTGCCCAAGACCTACGAGCGTCTCTGGGATCTGGCTTACAACATGTGGTGGGTCTGGCATCGTCCCGCCCGCGAGCTATGGCAGCGGGTCAGTCTCCCCGACTGGCAGCACTCCCCCAACCCCCTCTCCATGCTGCAGGCCGTCTCCGGCGAGGTGTGGGAGGCGCTGGAGAACAACGACTCCTTCGCCGACCTGTACCACGAGGTCATCTCCACCTTCGATGAGTACCTGGCGGCCGAGGACACGTGGTACGGCCGGAACCACCCCGACGCCCTGCCCAACGGCCTGGTCTACCTCTGCACCGAATACGGGGTGCACCACACTCTCCCCTTCTACGCCGGGGGGCTCGGCGTGCTGGCCGGCGATCACGCGAAGGCCGCCTCCGACCTGGGTCTGCCCATGGTGGCCATTGGGCTCCTGTACAAGCGTGGCTACTTCCACCAGGAGGTGGATCCCGAAGGCACTCAGCAGCACCTCTACCGCCCGGTCGAGGTTGCCCGCCGGGCCCTGCGCCGGGTGCTCGACCGCACCGGCCATCCCCTGGTGGTACAGGTGGAGCTCCCCGGCCGCATGGTGGACATCGGGGTGTGGCGCATCGACGTGGGCCGGGTGCCCTTGCTGTTGCTCGACACCGACTTGCTATCCAACGACCCGGCCGACCGCCCCATCACCCACACCCTGTACGTGCGCGGCCGGGAGATGCGCCTCTGCCAGGAGTTGGTTCTCGGCGTCGGAGGGGCCCGGGTAGTGGACGCTCTCGGCTGGAAACCCACCACCTGGCACGTCAACGAGGGCCACGCCGCCTTCGCCCTGTTACAGCGCCTCTCCCGGGCCGTGGGCGCCGGGCTCAGCCGGGAGCAGGCGGTGGAGCAGGTGAAGGAGCACACCGTGTTCACCCTGCATACCCCGCTGCCGGCGGGGAACGAGACCTTCGACCTGGGGCTGGTACAACGTTACGTGGCCGATCGGCTCCTCGGCATCGACGACGCCACCCTGGCCTCACTGGGGGCCAACGGGAACCCCGGCGCCTTCGACATGGGGGCCCTGGCCATCCGCCTGTCCGCGGTCACCAACGGGGTGAGCCGGCGGCACGGGGAGGTGGTGACCCGGGACTGGCAGCACCTGATCGGGGGTCCCGGACGGGCGGTGACCAACGGGGTGCACCTCCCCACCTGGGTGGGAGGCGTCATCGAGCGCCGCTTCGCCCGGGCCCTCGGCCAGGACTGGGCCATGCAAACCCTCGATCTTCCCGCCTGGGAAGCCCTGCGCCGCATCCCCGACAAGGAGTTGTGGGAGGCCCACCAGGCCCAGAAGGAGCGCCTGCTGCGCAACGTGCGCACCCGCCTGCGCGACATGGAGGCCCGCCACGGCGAGGCTCCCGACGAGCTACGGCGGGTTGGGTCCCTCTTCGCCGTGGACCAGCTGACCCTAGTCTTCGCCCGCCGCTTCGCCGCCTACAAGCGAGTGGGGCTGCTCCTCAGCGACATGGACCGCCTCCAGGCTTTGCTCAGCCATCCCGAACACCCGGTGCAGATCGTCTTCGGCGGCAAGGCCCACCCCGCCGACCGGGAGGGCCAGGACCTGATCCGCCGGGTCGTCCAGATGGCCAAGGACCCGCGCTTCGAAGGCCACGTGGCCTACGTCGAGGACTACGACATGGAACTGGCGCGCTACCTGCTGGCCGGAGCCGATGTCTGGGTGAACATGCCCCGACCCCCGATGGAAGCGAGCGGGACGTCGGGTATGAAGGCGGCCATCAACGGGGTGCCCAACCTGTCGGTGCTCGACGGCTGGTGGCTGGAAGGCTTCAACGGAAAGAACGGCTGGGGCTTCGGCGAAGTGCCTCATTCCGACGACGCCGACGCCGCCACCCTGTACGACCTGATCGAGCACCAGGTGGCGCCGCTCTACTACGAGCGCGACGAGGACGGGGTGCCTCGCCGCTGGGTGGCGATGATGAAGGAGGCGATGATCGCCGCGGTGCCCTTCAGCGCCACCAGGATGGTGGCCGAGTACCTGCAGGCCCTCTACATCCCCGCCAACGGCAACGGGGCCTCCCCACTGCCTTTCTCCACCTAGCGCGGGTCGGGCGCCCAGCGGCGGCGGTGCTTCACTTCGACCCCGCCCAGCACGGCCAGCACGTGCACCTCCAGGCGGGGGCTCCCCGGCCCCACCCCCCGGCGGGAGACCGTGTCGTCCCAAGCGCCCGCAATCGGCAGGCCCCGCACCTCCACCGTCCACCCCTGGGGAACGATCACATCGATGTGCCCGAACACCGACGTGGCCGACACACGAGCACCGGCCGGGTCGAGCCGGGCCCCCGTCAGGTCGAGGCGCAGCTTGCCGAACACGGCGGTGAGGCCGGCCCGGCGCAAAGCGTTCGAGCGGCAGGACAGCCTCACCGAGTTGAACACCGATATCCGTGAGAATTGGGTTTCCTCGACCCGGCCCCGGCCCAGGCGCCCCCACCCCGACAGCAGCCAAACACCGGCCAGGACCATCAGGATCGGCCACGTCACCGACCAGGCGGTCTTGCCAAAGGCCCCGGTGGTCACCGCCAGGATCAGCAAGCCCCCCGCCACCAGGACCCAGGCCACCGGGCTGAAGCGCCGCTCCGCCAGCGCCTGCAGCAACCCCAGCCCGATCACCAGCACCGGCCACCAGCGTCCGATGAACTCACGACTCTCGATGACTCCGGCGACCCCGAGCACGTAAACCACTCCCAGCGCCACCAGGGCGGCCCCCACCAGCGTGCGACCGACGTTCACCATCGCTTCTCCTGCGCCGCCAGAGCCGCTCCCACCAGCCCGGCCCGCGTGCCGAACCGGGCGGTCACCACCGGCGTGGGGAAACGGTACCCCGTTCCCGGGAGGGAGGCGGCCAGAGTCGATCGAGCCGGGCCCAGCAGCAGCTCTCCGGCCCCGGCTGCCGCTCCCCCCAGCACGATCACGTCGGGGTCGAGTGCCGCCACCAGGTTGGCCAGCCCCCGCCCCAGCCACTCCCCCGCCCCGGCCAACCGGGCCACGGCGGCCGGATCACCCGTTTGCGCCGCCTCGCTCAGATGCTCGCCGCGCGGGTTTTCGCCGGCCGCGGCCCGGGCCACCAGTCCCCCCGGTTCGATGGCGGCCAACTCCTGGGCGGCCCGGCCCAGGGCGGTGCCCGACACCAGCGCTTCCCAACAGCCGCGGCGGCCGCAGGCGCATACGGGCCCCGCCGGGTCCAACATCATGTGCCCCACCTCGCCCAGGAAGCCGCGGCCCCGCTCCACCCTGCCCTCCACCACCAGGCCCCCGCCGATGCCGGTCCCGAGCGCGACCAGCAGCACCATACGGTATCCGGCGCCCGCCCCCAGGCGCGCCTCCGCGAGGGCGGCCAGGTTGGCGTCGTTGTCCACCAGCACCCGCCGACCCGTCGCCGCCTCCACCTCACCCGCCAGGTCTACGCCCCCTCCGGCCGAGTGAGGGCTCCAGACCAGCCGGCCCCGCGGGCCGTCCACCAGTCCGGCCGCCCCGATCCCGATCGCCGTCACCGTCCCGTCCACCAACGGCGTCACGGCTCGGGCCACCACCGCCGGGATGGCCGCCGCCTCGCGGGGAGTCGCGATCTTCCCCGCCGGCTCGGCCTGCGCGGGCGCCTCGACGCGAGCGAAGGTCACGTTGCTGCCGCCGCAGTCCACCGCGATCACTGCCACTCGGGTGCCCTCCTCATTGCAGGGAACAGCCTACGCGGAGAGGGTCGGATCCTTCCCTTGTGACCACCGACGCCCCGGGGGTCCCGGAAGCGGTGATCACTGCAATCTGTCAGCCCTCGCGAAGGCCTCAGGGATAAACCTCATCTGCATACCATCTGGGAATATAAGTCGCTATATGGTAGGTTTGTGTATATGATGTGGTACAGACAGCAAGAAAAGGAGGCCTGAGCATGGATCTGGTCCGTTTTGACCCGTTCTCGTTCCTCAGCGAGATGGATCGTCTCTTCGAGCGCGGCGTCACCGCCACGCCGACCTGGGCTCCCCGCATCGACGCGTTCGACCGGGAGAAGGAGCTCGTCATCCGGGTCGAGGTCCCCGGGGTGAAGCCCGAGGATGTCGATGTCACCATGGAAGACCGCACCCTCACCATCAGCGGCAAGCGCCAGTTCGAGGAGACCACCGAGCAGGGCGGCTACCACCGCCGGGAAATCTTCGTGGGTGAGTTCAAGCGCACCCTGGTCCTCCCCGAGGGCCTGAACGCCGACGAGATCACCGCCAAGGCCGAGGACGGTATCCTGACGGTGACCGTCCCCCGCCGGCCTGAGGTCCTGCCCCGCAAGGTCAAGGTGGGCGTCGCCTCCTGACCCCTCCCTCAGCATGCCCACCTGTGGAGGCCCGCCCCCCGGCGGGCCTCCCGCTTCTCCGGACCGGCCGCCGGTGCCTTACCCGGCGGGCCGGCGGCCCGACACGCCCCGCCACCAGAGCCGGTAGTGCAGTATCTCCTCCGGGTCGGGGTGCTCCTGTCGGAAGCGGGCCAGCCCCGTCTCCATCTCGGCGGGGTCGAGCAGTTGCAGAGTGCTGACGAACCCCGCCCGCACCGCGACCATCCAGTCCTCGACACGGCGCCTCACCGTCTCGATCTCGGTCACCCGAGTCACCTGCTCCAGTCCCAGCGCCCGCAACCGGGCGCCCAACAGGTCCGGGTCCGGGAAGCGGGCCTCGTCGATGTGGACGATCGAGGGGAAGAAGCGCGCCAGGAAGCTGTGGCGAAAGTGCTCCCGGGAGAACGTCCAGGCCATCACCAGCCCCCCGGGGCGGGCGACCCGGGCCGCCTCGGCCAGCATCGTCTCCCAGCCCCCGTAATGGAGTGAGAGATGGAAGTAGACCAGGTCGGCCGTGGCCCCGGCCAGGGGCAACCGGCACCCATCCCCGATCAGGGCCGGGAGCCCGCGCTCACGGCAGGCCCGGGCCATCGCCGGGGAGCGGTCCACCACCAGGGCCAGGGCGCCGCCCTCTGCCAGCACCGCCGCGTGATCACCCCGGCCTCCGCCCACATCCACCGCCACCGCCCCCGGCCCCAAACCGGCGCCCATGGCCGCGGCCGCCGCTCGCCGCTTCGACTCTTGGCTGGTGCGGCGGTGCGCATAGCCGGCCGCCAGCCGGTCCAGGTCGATGTCACCCATGGCGCACCGCCCGGCCGGTCGCCCGGAAGTGCCCCACGTTGCGGCACAGCGTCTTCCCCACCCGCCACGAGACCGCCTGCGGCTGGTGGACATCCCCGAAGTAGTGCCACCGGGGACGGTGGGCCAACAGATACTCAAGCACGGCCGGCGATTGCTTGGCGCGCCCGCTGATCACATCCCGGCCGAGAGGAGAGACGGCGGGCGGGACGTGGGTGCAGAGCACGTCCACCGGGCCCAGCCCGTCCAGCTTGGCGGCCAGCTCATCCTCTCCCACCCGGCCCGGGTAGGTCAGGCCCCCGCCGGCGAAACCCACCCGGAGGCCCTCGATCTCGACTACCTCACCGTCCACAAAGCGCACACCGGGAGGCAAGCTGCGCCGCAGTAGGTCCGGCTGGTCGGCATTCCCAAAGGTGACGTAGGCCTCCGCCCCCGCCAGGGCCTCGGCCACTTCCGCATACCCGGCCTGCACCATGCGGTCGAACCCGGCCCCCATTTCCTCGGCGTGCTCCTCCTCGAATGAACGCCAGACCGCCCGGGCGGCCGCCCCCTCACCGTGCTCCCGCAGGCGCACGAACTCCAGAACCAGCTCCCGGCCCACCAGCTCGGCCATCAACCCCTTGCCGGTGCGGTAGTCGAACAGGTCGAGGAGATCCCCCAGCACCAGCAGAGGCTCGCCCGAGCGAGCCAGCCGGGCGAGGGCCCGGTTGGATCCGTGCACGTCGGCCACCAGCAGCATCAGGACGTGCTCCGGTCCAGATCGTCGGCGGGCGCGTCCTTCTTCTCCAGGGCGTGGCGGATCTCCCCGGCCACCTGCGGATCGCCTTCCCCGGCAGCGGCCGCCCGCAGCGCAGACAGGGCTTCCACTCCCCCCAGCCTGCCCAGCGCCCAAGCCGCGTGAGCCCGCAGCAGCGCGTCGTCGTGCCCCAGGTAGCCGGCGGCCACCGCCACCGACCCGGTTCCCCCCGCGTTGCCCAGGGCCACCAGCGCGTTGCGGCGCAGATACCGGGGATCTCGCCGGGGGATGTTCCAATGACTGAAGCGCCGCCGCAGCCCATCGTCGTCGGTGGCCAGCAGCCCGGCCAGGTCGATGCGCCCCGCCCCTTCCGGGGTTGCCGCAAGCAGCGGCCGCCCCGGCGGGCAGGCCTCCAGGCAGGCATCGCACCCGTAGATGCGGTCGCCCAGGGCTCGCCGGAAGGCTTCGGGGATGAACCCCGGCGACTGGGTGATAGCGGACAGGCAGCGCCGGGCATCCAACACCCCCGGAGCGATCAGGGCACCTGTAGGGCAAGCCGCCAGGCACGCGGTGCACGTGCCGCAGCCCTGGCTCTCCGCCGTGCTCTCGGGAAAAAGAGCGTCCGTGACTACGCTGCCCAGCAGCAGCCACGGCCCATGCCGGGGCGACACCACCATGGTGCTGGCCCCCCACCACCCGATCCCGGCCCGCACCGCCGCCGCCCGGTCTGCCAGACGGGCGTCGTCACAGAGCACTTCGGCCTGATGGCCGCTGTCGCGCAGCAACCGGGCCAGAGCCTGCAGGGCTTCTCGCAGCGGTCGGTAGTGGTCCTCTACGGCGAAGCGAGCCACCCTCCCCGTCCCCGGGCGGGTACGCCCCGGTGACCCGGCGGCGGGCAGGTAGGCGTGATAGGCGACCACCAGCCGCTCTGCCCACGGGAAGGAAGCCCGCACATCGGCCGCCGCGGCGGGGTTGCGGTAGGTGGACCGGAATCCTCCGTGCAGCCCGGCGGCAACCCGTTCTTCGATGGCCCGGTGAGTCTTCGGGAAGGGGGCAGCGGAAGCCACCTCCAGCCCGGCCGGGCCCGTTCGGGCCGCCGCCGCGCGCAGGGAGGCAAGCAGTTCCACCCCGCCAGCGTAGGGTGATTCAGCCCTGTGCCGCCCGGCGCTGCAAGCGCAGCTCGGGGACGAGCCCGCACTCGGCCAGGATGCTCAGCGCCTCGGCCTGCTCCGGGCACACCTCCACCTGCCCCCCGGCGTCGCCGAGCAGATGGGTGACCACGCAGTCGCGACAGGCGGTCGTGTGCTGACGCACGCACTCGTTGCAGTCGATGAGCATGGCACCTCCACTGCTGCCGGCAGCCGCCCGCCCACCGGGCGGCCTCGAAACACAAGCTACGAGGAGCCAGTGACAGATTTCGCGCCCCGGCGCCCCCGCCGAGGCCTCAGCGCCGCCGGGCCCAGTCGGCCAGCGCCTCCGACCAGAGACCGACCGCGCCGGCTGCTTCTGCCTTGTCGCGCACCTCGCGGTCGCTGCTCACCACCACCCGGTCCCCGGCCAGCTCGCCGGCCAGCTCGATTATCTCCCCGTCCGCCCCGCCCTCGCCGGTCGCGAAACGGACCTCCACCGGTCCCGGCCGGGCCTCGTCCGCCACCATCGCCAGCCGCGAGTCGAACACCGCCACCACTCGCAGCGCTCCCCGGGCCACCCGCCGCACCCGGTCCAGCAGCATCAAGGCTCGCTCCCGGCCCACCGCCGGTTGGCCGCGCCCGGCCAGCGTGAACGCCAGGTTGTACCCGTCCACGATGACCGTGGTCGCTTCGCCGCGGGCCACCAGCCAGTCGACCGCCTCCCGCTTGTCGGGATGGATGCGCCGGGGCAGCCGCAAGCTGGGCGCCGCCCCGCTCACCCCGGCGGGCTGCCCGCCCGGTGCCGGGGGACGGGCCATCGCGGCCGTGCGATCCAGGTACACGGCCAGTTCCAGGGGATCGCCACTCCAGGTGGGCACCGGCGCCGTCTCCACCACCTGCGCCTCGGCCGCCGCCCGGGCCCGGCGCTGCTCGGCCAGTTCTTCGCGGCAACGGCGGCTCTCCCGCCG
The DNA here is from genome assembly GCA_964548475.1 of uncultured Acidimicrobiia bacterium. GTDB lineage: Bacteria > Actinomycetota > Acidimicrobiia > Spongiisociales > UBA11373 > VGBK01. Next base: position 2,854 of record CAZJRF010000004.1, on the reverse strand, counting down.
GGCGGCGTCGAGTTCCCTGGTGACCGCGGCCAGGTCGGCCCGCAGGCGCTCGAGAGCTTCCTGGTGGGCGGCCTCGGCCCGGGCGGGAGCTCTCTCCAGCGCCAGCCGGGCCGCCCGTTGCTTCTCGAGTTCCTCCCGCCCCTTCCGGATGGCCTGGCGGCCCTTCTCCTTCTCGGCCCGTGCCCGTCGCTTCGACTCCTCGACGTCGGAGCGGGCCTTGGCCAGTTGCTCGGCCAGGTCATCGTCCGCTCGTCGCGCCTGCTCGGCTCCCACCCCCGCCGCCAGAGCTGCCACCTGTGCCGTCCACCCGGGAGGCCGCAGCAGCAACAGGGCGGAAGCCTGGTCCGGCCCCGGCACATCGGGGTCGGCCTCTGGCCAGGCCTCCGCCGCCTTCTCCCGCAGCCAGTCGTACCGATCAAGGCCCTTGAGCAAGGAAGCAGCCAGGGGCGGGGGAAGAGGAAGAGGACGCCGGGCCACCCGCCGCAGGTCGGCGGGGATCTGATCGGCCTTCAAGTCGTGCAAAGCCCGGGCAGCCGCCTCCAGCGCGCGGCGGAAGAGGATGTCGGCACCTTGCTCCACGCCCTCAACATAGATGCCCCGGGCGACGGCCGCGGGCTTATCGGCCCCTTCCGACCACAGGCAGTGTGCCCGGGCTCCACCCGGTCGTAAGCTGGGGTGATGAACCGGGGCCGCGGCGTCGCCCTCCTCCTTGTCCTCCTCCTCTGGGCAGCGTCGTGCAGCGACGCCGGCCCGGGCGGTTGGACCACGCCCGCCGCCGGTTCCTCCACTTCGACCGCCGCGTCCGTCCCCGCGCCGCCCTCCACCGTGGCGACCACCACCACCACGATCGCCATCACCACTTCCACCTCGTCTCCGGCCGGCGCAGCGATGGGGCTCGGCGACCCCTACTTCCCGGATCTGGGCAACCCCGGCTACGACGTGGAGCACTACCTGGTGGAACTGACCGTGGACCCGGCCGCCAACACGCTGGCCGGTCGGGTGTCGATCACCGCCGCCGCCACCGCCGACCTGGACATCTTCCGCCTCGACCTGCTCGGGCTCACCGTCGACCACACGGTGGTAGACGGCACCGACGCCCCGTCTACGCGCGAGGGCCCCAAACTGGTGATCGACCCGGCCGGGCTCATCCCGGCCGGCGAGACCTTCACGGTGGCGGTCGGCTACCACGGCACCCCTCGCAACCTCAACACGCTGGGCTTCCCGCTGGGATGGGTCGAGGCCGACGGCCTCACCTACGTGGTGGCCGAGCCCGACGGCGCCCGCACCTGGTTGCCCTGCAACGACCATCCCGCCGACAAGGCGGCCTTCACCTTCCGCATCACCGCCCCGGAAGGCAGCACCGTCGCCGCCAACGGCTCGCTGGTGGAAGTGCTGCCCGGCGAGGGCGAGAACACCTTCGTCTGGGACATGCCCCGGCCCATGGCGACCTACCTGGCCACCGTGGTGGTGGGTAACCTGGCCCGGGTGGAGTGGGGCACGGCCGCCGGGGTCCTGGTGCGCGACTACCTGCCCGCCGACCTGGCCGACGACCCGCCCTCCCCGCTCCACCGGGTGGCAGAGATGGTCGAGTTCTTCGTGGATCTCTTCGGCCCTTACCCCTTCGCCGAGTACGGCCATGCGGTGGTCCCCGGCCTCCCCGGCGCCCTGGAGAGCCAAACCCTGTGCGTGTTCGGACGCGAGGCCCTCCTGACCGTCTTCGATTCCATGCCGGGCGGGCCGGGCAGCGAGGCGGTGGTGGCCCACGAACTGGCTCACCAGTGGTTCGGGAACAGCGTCACCCCGGCTACCTGGCAGGACATCTGGCTGAACGAGGGCTTCGCCACCTTCGCCCAGTGGCTCTGGGTAGAGCACGATCGGGGAGCCGCGGCCTACCGGCGGGAGGTGGCCGGCAGCCACGCCTGGCTGGCGGCCGGCCCCCATCCCCTCCCCGGCGACCCGGGGGCGGCCGGTGAGGACATGTTCCACCATTCGGTCTACCTGCGGGGCGGGCTCACCCTGCACGCCCTGCGGGCCGAGGTGGGCGACGAGATCACCCGGCAGATCCTGCGCGCCTGGGCCGCCCGCTTCGCCTACGGCAACGCCACCACCGCCGACTTCATCGCGCTCGCCGAGGAGCTCAGCGGGCGCGACCTCGACTCCCTGTTCCGGTCCTGGCTGTTCGAGCCGGCGCTCCCCCCCTTGCCCGGGTGATGGCGCTCCGACCGGGGTACCCTGGCTCCCCCCAGCAGGAGGAGCGGTGAGCGCGCCGGCCCACATCGGCCTGATCGGCCTGGCGGTCATGGGCCGCAACCTGGCGCTGAACCTCAACGACCACGGCTTCACCGTCGCCGTCTACAACCGCACCGCCGCCCGTACCACGGAGTTCGTCTCCGGGGCGGGGGCCGGCGCCCGCCTTATCGCCGCTTACTCCCTGCAGGAACTGGTCACCCGGCTGGCCCCGCCCCGCCGCATCCTGCTGATGGTGCGGGCCGGGTCGGCGGTGGACGAAACCATCGGCGGGCTGCTGCCTCTGCTCGAACCGGGCGACGTGATCATCGACGGGGGGAACTCCCACTACGCCGACACCATCCGCCGCACGCGGGAGGTCGAGGCACGCGGGCTCCTCTACGTAGGCGCCGGCGTCTCCGGCGGGGAGGAGGGTGCCCGCCACGGGCCGTCGATCATGCCCGGCGGCTCGGCCGCCGCCTGGCCGCTCGTGCGTCCCCTCCTGCAGGCCATCGCCGCCCGCCTCGATGACGACACCCCTTGCTGCGACTGGGTGGGCCCCGACGGCTCCGGCCACTTCGTCAAGATGGTGCACAACGGCATCGAGTACGGCGACATGCAGCTGATC
>CAZJRF010000003.1:1474-36766 GCA_964548475.1 uncultured Acidimicrobiia bacterium | reverse complement strand
GCCGACGGCACCCTGCACGGCTACGGGCGCCAGACCTGGATCGTGCTCGGCTAAGACCCGGCGGCCGGGCGATAGAACCGGCGCCTGTGCCACAATGGGCGGGTGAGAACGGTCACCCCCCGCCAGGCGCGCCGGCGCTTGTACGCCGCTCCTTAGCGCGCCGCCGCGCCCCGCTTGCCCGTTTTCACCCTCTCCTGGAGAGGAACATGACCAACAAGCTCATTCAGCGCCATCAGCAGGTATACGGCCCCGTCATCAACTGGGACTCCGACGTCGAGATCGTCTCGGGCGAGGGATCCTGGGTCACCGACGCCGAAGGCAAGCGCTACCTGGATTTCACCACCGGCATCTCGGTGATCAACGCCGGCCACAACCACCCGGCGGTGGTGGCCGCGGCCCGCGACCAGCTGGAGCGCCTGTGGCACGCCGGCGGCGCCTACCGCTACGGCTCGCTGGTGGCCGCGGCCGAGAAGATATTGGCCGTCGCCCCGCCCTCCATCGAGAAGCTGTTCTTCTTGAACTCCGGGGCCGAGGCGGTAGAGGCGGCGCTGAAGCTGGCCCGCCGGGTCACCGGGCGCCAGGGCATCTTCGTGTTTCGCGGCGGGTTCCACGGCCGCACCATGGGGGCGGTCACCTACACCACCTCCAACGCCAAGTACCGCCACGGCTACCACCCGCTGCTGCCCTCGGTGTTCGTCGCCCCCTTCCCCCACCCCTTCGCCTCGGGCATGAGCGAGGAGGAGGCCACCGAGCACTCGCTGCGCGAGCTAGGGCTGATGCTGAAGCACGAGATCCACCCCGACGAGGTGGCCGCCTTCCTGCTGGAGCCGGTGCAGGGGGAAGGGGGCTACTACCCCGCCCCGGTGCCCTTCCTGCGGCGGCTGCGTGAGCTGGCCGACGAGCACGGCATCCTGCTGGTCTTCGACGAGATTCAGACCGGGTTCGGGCGCACCGGCAAGTGGTTCGCCAGCGAGCACTACGGCATCGAGCCCGACGTGCTGGCGCTGGGCAAGGCCATCGCCAACGGGCTGCCCCTGTCGGCGGTGGGGGCCCGGGCCCGGCTGCAGGACGCCTGGCCCACCGGGGCCCACGGCACCACCTTCGGCGGCAACCCGCTGGCCTGCGCCGCCGCCGCCGCCAACGTGGATGCGCTGGCCGCCATGATCCCCGGGGTGCCGGCGCTGGCCGAGCACGCCTTCGCCCGCTTCGCCGACCTGCAGGCCCGCCACGCCACCATCGCCGACGTGCGGGGGCTGGGGCTGATGATCGGGGTGGAGCTGGTGAAGCCGGGGGGCAACACCCCCGACCCGGAGGCCTTCCCCTTCCTGACCCGTCACGCCCGGGAGCACGGCCTGTTCCTGCTCGACTGCGGGCCCGACGCCAACGTGATCCGCTTCGTGCCGCCCCTGTGCGTCACCGTGGAGGAACTCGATATGGGCATCGACATCATCGACGGCGCGCTGACGGAGTACGAGAAGAGGTAGGTACTGCGTAGCCTCCCCCGGCCGCAGGCCGGGGGAGGGGATCCTGATCGTCTCCCCCAAGGCGGCGGGGGAGACGCCACTCTGTGCCTCCACCTAAGGGGGAGGTGGACCGGCCCGCAGGGCCGGGACGGAGGGGGTACTTCCCAAAGGCCAGACGCGATGGGCCGCTTCCCAGCACCCCCCTCCCCTGCTACCCCCTCCCCTCGGTCGCTGCGCTCCCTCGGGACTCCCCCCTTAGGGGGGAGCAGGTGCTACCCCCTCCCCTCGGTCGGGGCGCTACCGCGGGACACCCCTCTTAGGGGGGAGCACTCAGGCGTGCTTGGCCGACCACTCCTCGCTGAACTCACCGCGCAGGCGAGGGAAGCGGGCCGGGGCATGCTGGAAGCAGTGGTCGGCCCTGTTGTACCGGGAGAGGCGCACTCCGCAGCCGTCCGTGCGGCAGACCCGGTCCTCGCCGTAGGTGCGGGGCCGCCGGTGTGCTCGCCCGATGGTGCTCGCTCGCATGGTCGCCTGCATATCCGCCTCCAGGGTTTCGTGTTCGCTGGTAGTGGTTATAACACAGCAGTCGGGAGTTAGCAACACGGAGATGATAGAAACTCCCGTCCCCTCCCCCGGACGCGAGGGAGGGGAGGCCCAAGCCTCCCCTCCCTACGGTTCAGAACCGGCTCAGCCGGCTACTCGTCTTCCTTCTTGGAGGAGGCCGCCATGCCGGCGATCTCGCGTACCACGTCGGCGTTGGCCAGCGTGGTCACGTCGCCCAGGTGCCGCTGCTCGGAAATGTCCCGCAGCAGGCGCCGCATGATCTTGCCCGACCTGGTCTTGGGCAGGTCGTCGGTGAACACGATGCTCTTGGGACGGGCGATGGGGCTGATCTTCTCACTCACCCAGGCCCGCAGCTCCTTGAGCAGCGCCTCGTCGCCGACCACCCCGGACCGCAGGGTCACGAAGGCCGCCACCGCCTGGCCGCTCATCTCGTCGCTGCGGCCGACCACCGCCGCCTCGGCCACGGCGGGATGGGCCACCAGTGCCGACTCCACCTCGGTGGTGGAGAGACGGTGCCCGGCCACGTTCATGACGTCGTCGACCCGGCCCAGCAGCCAGTAGTAGCCGTCCATGTCGCGCTTGCACCCGTCGCCGGCGAAGTACTTGCCGGGGACCTGCGACCAGTAGGTCTCCACGTAGCGCTCCGGGTCCTTGTACAGGGTGCGCAGCATGCCCGGCCAGGGCTTGGTCAGCACCAGGTAACCGCCGCCGCCCAGCGGCACCGGGTTGCCCTGGTCGTCCACCACCTCGGCCGCATGGCCGGGGAACGGATGGGTGGCCGAGCCCGGCTTGGTGGCCACCGCGCCGGGCAGCGGGGTGATCATGATGGAGCCGGTCTCAGTCTGCCACCACGTATCGACGATGGGGCAACGCTCGCCGCCGATGACGGTGTGGTACCACATCCAGGCCTCGGGGTTGATGGGCTCACCCACCGACCCGAGCAACCTCAGCGACGTCAGGTCGCGTCCCTTGGGGTACTGGTCGCCCCACTTCATGAAGGAACGGATGGCGGTGGGCGCCGTGTAGTACTTGGTCACCTTGTACTTCTCGACGATCTGCCAGATCCGGTCCTTCTCCGGGTAGTCCGGCGTCCCCTCGTAGAGCACCCCGGTGGTGTGGTTGTTCAGGGGCCCGTACACGATGTAGGAGTGCCCGGTCACCCAGCCGATGTCGGCCGCGCACCAGTACACGTCGTCGGGCTTGATGTCGAACACCAGGTTGTGGGTAGCCGCCACCGAGGCCAGGTACCCGCCCTGGGTGTGCACCACGCCCTTGGGGCGAGCCGTCGTCCCCGAGGTGTACAGGATGAACAGCATGTCCTCGGCGTTCAGCGGCTCTGCCTTGCGGTAGGGGGCCGCCGCCTCGATGAGCTCGTGGTACCAGTGGTCGCGGCCCTCGGTCCACTCGATCTCGTTGTCGCACCGCTTGACGACCACCATGTGCTCCACCGACGGGCAGGTCTCCAGGGCGGCATCGCTGTTCGCCTTCAGCGGGAACACGGTGCCGCGCCGATAAGCGCCGTCGCCGGTGACCAGCACCTTGCACTCGGCGTCCTGGATCCGCTGGGCCAGCGAGTCGGCCGAGAAGCCGCCAAACACCACCGAGTGGACGGCGCCCAGCCGGGCGCAGGCCAGCATCGCCACCGGCAGCTCGGGCACCATACCCAGGTAGATAGCCACCCGGTCGCCCTTCTCCACTCCGAGGTCGGCGAGGGCGTTGGCGAAGCGGCAGACCTCTTCGTGCAGTTCCTTGAAGGTGATCACCCGCTCGTCGCCGACCGGCTCACCCTCCCAGTAGTAGGCCACCTTGTCGCCACCCGTCTCCAGGTGACGGTCGAGGCAGCTGTAGGAGAGGTTCAGCTCTCCGTCGGCGAACCACTTGTAGAAGGGATGGTTCGAGTCGTCCAGCACCTGCGTGGGCTCCTTGAACCAGGCGACCCGCTCCAGGGCCTGCTTCATCCAGAAGCCCTGCCAATCGGCCTCCGCCTCCTCATAGATGGAGGGCCCGGCGTTGGCCTGGGCCACGAACTCCGGGGAGGGCGGGAAGAGACGCTCCTCCCAGGACATGGCGGCAATCGCCTGTTGTTGCTGATCGGTCACAAAGTGCCTCCTGCTCGGCCACCGAAATGCGGGCCGTATCCTAGATGAAGGGGGAAGCGCCCACTCCGGCGCAACTGCGACGCCCTTGCCTCCCCCACCTCAGCGCCGGGCGAGCGGGCGGATGCGGAAGTCGCGGGGATTGCGCCAGCCCACCACCAGGGCGATCGCTCCCAATCCGATGGCGGCCAGCTCCAGCCAGTCCCCCGCCACCGCGTACAGGGTGCGCCGGCTCTCCTGGACCCGCACCGTGCCGTAGAGCACCTCCTCGGTGAACAGGCCGGTCTTCGCTCGGCCCAGCGACCCGTCGGCCTTCACCAAAGTGGAGTGGCCGGTGACCGCCGCATGCACGACGTCCACCCCGAGGGCGGCGGCGTTGAGGCGCACCATGCCGATGAGCTGGTCGGAGGCCGGGCTGCGGCCATAAGAGCCCTCGTTGGTGGCCACCACCAGCAGTTGGGCCCCCGCCTTCACCTCACTCCGGAGGTAACGGGGGAAGGCCCCCTCGAAAGAGATCACCGAACCCAGCTGGAAGGTGTTGCCGCCCGCCGTCATGGGGAACACCACCGGGCCCTCTCCCCGGATCAAGTCGCGGGGCACCTCATCGAGCTGCGGGATGAATTCGAGCAGCTCCCGCGCCGGCACGAACTCCCCGAAGGGAACGGGGTGCCGCTTCAGGTACTCGCCCACTATCGACCCGTCGGGAGCGAAGAGCACGTTGAAGTTCTCCCAGTTGGTCGGACCGGCCGAGCGGCTGCCCCCGGCCATCAGGTAGGCGCCGATCCGCACGGACTCGCCGGCCATCTGGGCGGCGACCTCCGGGTTGAAAGTCGGGTTGAACGACCCGCCGAAGGAATCCTCGGCCCACAGCACCAGGTCCGCGCTGCCCGCTTCGAGCGTGCGGGTCAGGTTCAGGTGGGACTCGTAGATCTGCTGCTTCTCGTTCTCGCAGTGCTCGCGAGGGCACGGGGAGTTGCCCTGCACGATGGCGACCCGCACCGCCGTGCCCCCCGCCTCGGGGGAGAACACCAGGCCGGCCACAGAGAGCGCCACGATCAGCGCGGTGACTACCTCCAGCGGCCGGCGATCGACCTCCTCCTCGGCCAGCAGCACCAGGGCGGCAGCGAAGGCGATGACCAGCACCCCCCAGCCGGTGGGCCCGATCCATTGGGCGGCGCCCCGGGCGCCGGGAATGGTGCCCACCGGGAAGCCGACGGCCCCCCATGGGAAGCCGCCCAACGGCCAGCGGGAGCGAAGGAACTCGAACAGCGTCCAGCCCCCCACCGCCACCGCCCACCACCGCAGCGGCGACCACAGGCGCACCGCGTACATGACCAGCGCGTAGCCGGTGACGTAAACCGCCAGGGTGGTGACCAGCGGCACCCAGGCCACCGCCCCTATCAGGAAGATCCACCACAGCATCCCGCCGAAGAAGGTGAAGCCGTAGAGCATGCCCACCCGGACCGCCTCGCGACGGTTCTTCACCCGGCGCAGCGCCCAGAGCAGCGGGACCGGAGCCACCAGCACCAGGAAGCCCAGGTTCACCGGGGGGAACGACAGCCACATCAAGGCGGCCGAGAGGACGGCGACGACGGCCAACTGCATACCCCGGGCAGGCTAGTGGGCGGGCTGCCTTCCGCCTACCGGCGACCCTGCCCCGGGTAGTCCGGTCCCCCGACGTAATCCCGAGCGCCCCGATAGACACCCGGCGAGCCGCCCCCGGTGGAGGCCCGGGCCCCCACTCGCCCTACCCTGCGCCCCCATGGCACAACTGCTGCTCATCGCCGAGGCAGTCCTCGACGCCGGCGGCCGCCGGGGCGACGCCCTGCTGGTCGAGGACGGCCTGATTCGCGCAGTTGGGGAATCAACCCGGCTGCGCCGCCCCGGCCTGGCCGAGCGGGCCCTGCCCGGCCGGGTCATCCCCGGATTGCGCGATGCCCATCTTCACCCGGTGGGTCACGCCGCCTCCCTGCACGGGATCTCCCTGGCCGGGGCCGCCGACTTCGCCGGCCTCACCGCCGCCCTGACCGCGGCAGCCGCCGCCCGTCCCCCCGGCACCGCCCTGGTGGCCATGCGCCTGGACGACGAGGCCCTGGCCGAGGGGCGCCTCCCCTCCCGGCACCTGCTCGACGCAGCCCTCCCCGGCCGGCCGGTGCTGCTGGTGCGCCACTGCGGGCACATCGCGGTGGCCAGCACCGCCGCCCTCGAGGCGGCCGGCATCGGCCCCGCCACCCCCGACCCGCAGGGCGGATCCATCGACCGCGACGAGGCCGGCCTTCCTACCGGGGTGCTGCGGGAGACGGCCATCGCCCCGGCCACCGCCGCCCTGCGAACCCGGCAGGCACGCCTCACCCCCGCCGACCTGGTGGCCGCCGTCGCGGGACTCGCCGCGGTGGGCCTCACCGGAGTGGGGGCTATCGTCTCCCTCGACGACGGCCTGTGGGGGGCGGGGGTGCCGGAGCTCGACCTGGTGCTCGAGGCGGCCCCCGAGCTCGCGCTCCCCCTGCGGGTGCTGGTCACCGCCTCCACCCCGGCAGAGCTGGAGACATCCGCCGGCCGCCTGGCCGAAGCCGGGCCGATGGTGTCCTTCCTGGGCCTGAAGGCCTTCGCCGACGGCAGCCTGGGTGGCCACACGGCCGCCCTGCGCCGCCCCTACGCCGACCGGTCCGGGCTCACCGGCACCCACCGCCTCGACCCCGCCTGGGCGGTGGAGATGATGCGCGCTGCCGCCTCCCTGGGAGGGATGTCGGCGATCCACGCCATCGGCGATGCCGCCCTGGCCCGGGTGCTCGACGCCATGGAGGCCGCCATCGCCGCCGGGGTCCATCCGTCGCTGCTGCGGGTCGAGCACGTCTCGATAGCGACGGACGAGGATTGCCGCCGCCTGGCCCGCCTCGGCGCCACCGCCTGCATCCAGCCCGCTTTCCTCCCCTCCGACTCCCCGTGGCTGGAAGCTCGTCTCGGCCCCGAGCGCCTGGGGGCGGCTTACCCGTTCCGCTCGCTGGCCGACGCCGGCGTTCCTCTCGCCGGGGGCTCCGACTGCCCGGTGGAGCCACCCCATCCGCTGTGGGGCATAGCGGCCGCCCGGGACCGGGCCGGTTTCCGCCCCGAGCAAGCCCTGACCGCTGCCGAGTCGCTGGACCTTTTCACCGCCGGCGCCGCCCGGGCCATCGGCGACGATGCCCGGCTGGCGGCGGGGCGGCCGGCCACCTTCACCGTCCTCTCCGGCGACCCGGTGACGGCATCGCCGGCAGGCTTGCGGGAGATGGAGGTGCGGGCCACCTTCCTAAACGGCCGCGAGATAACACCCCCGCCCGGCACGGTCGTCTGGCGCGACTGACCGCCGGGGCGGGACCGCCTCAACGGGCGGCCGAGGTCGCGCGCACGGAGCCCAGCCAGCAGGTGGGGCAGTAGTAGGCGTCGCCGACCTGGACCGCGGTGCGCTCCACCCCGCTGCCGCAGCGAGCGCAGCGCAGGGCCAGGAAGGCTTCCGCGGCGGCCACGAAGGGGCCCACGGTCGAAAGCAGATCGGTCACCAGCAGCCCGGGGCGCGCACGAGGGATCATCCCCTCACCTCTGCGCCCTGCCGGGCACTGCAACCTCCTCGATCGGCGGCGGCCGGAAGCCCCGGCACTTGCTCCGCGCGACCCGCAACCATAGCCCAACCCCGGCAGGCCCGGGCGGGCCGTGGCATGCTTCAGGCAACTCGAGACAGGGAGGTACTTCGTGGGAGCGGGAGGATTCGGAGCCATCGCCGCCGCCGGCCCGATGTTCTTCTTCGCGGCCTGGCTGGCCATGATCTTCGCCGGCATCGTCGGCGACGAGATCGGCATCAACGCCTTCGGTTACGTGGACGCCATGAAGGTGACCATCGGCCTGTGGCTGGTGGCGGCTCCCCTGGTGGGAGCGGCTGCCTCGGCCCGTCGCAAGTAAGCCGGGGGCGGCCCCTCAGGAGACGATCCGGCCCTCCATGCCACCGGCCACCGTCACCACCTGGCCGGTGACGTGGCCGGAGAGGCGGTCGCTGGCCAGGATCACCACCTGGGCGGCGACGTCCTCGGGGGTGGCGATCTTCTTCAGCGCCATGGTGGCGGTGATGCGGGCCAGCTGAGCCTCGTCGAGGTCCTCCCCGGCGATCATCGGGGTCAGGGTCCAGCCCGGCGCGACCGCGTTGACGCGCACTCCCAGGCGGGCTGCCTCGTTCTTCACGCTCAGCAGCAGGCCGTGCAGGACGGCGCTCTTGGCGGCGGCGTAGTCGGCGTGCCCCGCCTCCCCGAAGATGCCGGCGGTGGAGCCGACGAGCACCAGCGACCCCTCCCTCCCGGTGGCCGCGTGGTGCAGGAACGCGCGGGCGGTCAGGAAAGTCGCCCGCAGGTTGGAGGCCAGGGTCTCCTCCCAGCGGGCCAGGGGCATCTCCCAGACCGGGACGTCGGCGGCGGGCCAGGTCCCGGCGCAGGCAACGCAGACGTCCAAGCGCCCCAGCGCCCCGGCCGCCGCCGGCACCAGGGCGTCGGCCTCCGCCTCCACCCGCAAGTCGGCGCCCACGGCCACCCCGCCCAGGTCGGCGGCCAGCGCCTCGGCCCCCGCCCGCCCGCTGCGGTAGTGCACCGCCACCCGGCAGCCTTCCGCCGCCAGGGCGCGGCAGACGGCGGCCCCGATGCCCCCCGAGCCGCCGGTGACCAGCGCCCCCTTGCCTCCCAGGCCGGTATCCACGGCCCGGAGTCTACGAAGAGCGGGAGGCGGGCGGTCGCTAGCCTTATTGCGAACGGCTTGCTGGAAGGAGGGGCATGCACATCCCCGACGGGTTCATCAACCTCCCCACCTCGGCCGGCTTCGGCGCGGTAGCGGCCGGGGGTGTGTGGTACTCCCTCCGCCGGGCCGCGCGGTTTCTCGACGACCGCCGGGTGCCCCTGGCGGGCCTGGTGGCCGCTTTCGTCTTCGCCGCCCAGATGGTCAACTTCCCGGTGGCGGCGGGCACCAGCGGTCATCTGCTCGGAGGAGTGCTGGCCGCAGTGCTGGTGGGCCCCTGGCTAGGAGCCCTGGTGCTCACGGTGGTGCTGGTGGTGCAGGGGGTCTTCTTTGCCGACGGGGGCCTGAGCGCCCTCGGGCTCAACGTCTTCAACATGGCCATCATCGGCACGCTGGGCGGCTACCTGCTGTACCGGGGCATCGTCGCCCTGCTGCCCAAGACCCGCCCGGCCACCGCGGCGGCGGCCGGGGTGGCCGCCGGCCTCTCGGTGCCCCTGGCCGCCTTCGCCTTCGTCCTGGAATATGCCATCGGCGGCGAGGGCGGAGCGAGCCTGGGCACGGTGGCCGCGGCCATGGGAGGGGTGCACGTCCTCATCGGCATCGGGGAGGGCCTGATCACCGCCCTGGTGGTAGGGGCCGTGCTGGCCACCCGGTCCGACCTGGTGGAGTCCGCCCCGAAGACGGAGGTGATGGCCCATGGATAAGCGCCTCTGGTGGTCCCTGGGCGCCGGGGCAGTGGTGGCCCTGGTGGTGGCCGGTGTGCTCAGCGGATTCGCCTCCGGTGAGCCCGACGGCCTGGAGCGGGTCGCTATCGACCAGGGGTTCAACGAGGCGGCCGCCGACCACGCCCTGGGCGACTCTCCCCTGGCCGACTACGCGGTGCAGGGAGTGGAAGACGAACGGGTGAGCACCGGCCTGGCCGGGATCATCGGCGTCGCCATCACGCTGGCGGTGGCCGGGGCCCTTTTCTACGGGCTCCGGCTCTACGGCAGGGCCCGCCGCCGGGGGGAGCCCACCTGACCGAAAGCCATCTGCACGCCCTCTACCGGCACGCCGAGGGGCCGCTGCACCGCCTCCGCCCCGAGGTCAAGTTGGCGGCGGCGCTCCTGTTCGTACTGGCGGTGGTGGCCACCCCGCGCGAGGCCTTCTGGGCCTTCGGCATCCACGCCGCCCTGCTGGCAGGCGCGGCGGCGGCCGGCCGCCTGCCCCCCGCTTTCCTCCTCCGCCGCCTGCTGATCGAAATCCCCTTCCTGCTGTTCGCCGTGTTCCTTCCCTTCTTCGGGCGGGGAGAGCGCGTCGACGTGCTCGGGGTGGCGCTGTCCCGGGAAGGGCTCTGGGCCGCCTGGAACATCGCCGCCAAGGCCACCCTGGGCACCGCCGCCTCGGTGATCCTGGCCGCCACCACCCGGGTGCCCGACCTGCTGAAGGCCTTCAGCCGGCTCCACTTCCCCAAGGTGCTGGTGGCCATGATGGGCTTCATGGTCCGTTACCTCGACGTGGTCGTCGGCGAGTTGGGGCGCATGCGCATCGCCCTGCAGTCGCGGGCCTACCGGCCGCGCTGGTTCGGGGAGGCCCGGGCCCTGGGGGCGGTGGCCGGCACCCTGTTCGTCCGCTCCTACGAGCGAGGCGAGCGGGTGTACCTGGCCATGCAGGCCCGCGGCTACCGGGGGGTGATGCCGGAGTTGGAGACCGCGGCCGCCCCGGCCGGCCAGTGGGCAGCCGCCCTGGCTCTCGTCGCCCTCGCCGCCGGCGTGGCCGCCGCGGGGTGGGTACTGCGATGAGCGTCCCGGTCGTCTCGATGAGCCGGGTGAGCTTCTCCTACCCCGACGGGCAGCCCGCCCTCGACGGGGTGGACTTGCACGTTCACCCCGGGGAGCGAGTCGCCCTGCTGGGGCCCAACGGGGCAGGGAAGACGACCCTGGTGCTCCACCTCAACGGCATCCTTCTCCCCCAGCAGGGGGTGGTGGAGGTCGCCGGCATCGCGGTGGTCCGGGAGAACTTCACCGAGGTGCGCCGGCGGGTGGGAATCGTCTTCCAGGACCCCGACGACCAGGTGTTCATGCCCACCGTGTACGAGGATGTCGCCTTCGGCCCGGCCAACCTGGGGCTGCGCGACGCCGACCTGGACGCCCGGGCACGGGCGGCCCTGGCGGCAGTGGGCATGGAGGACCGGCGCGATCGGGCCCCCCACCACCTGTCCTTCGGCGAGCGCCGGCTGGTGGCCATTGCCACGGTGCTGGCCATGGAGCCGGAGATACTGGTGCTCGACGAGCCCTCGGCCAACCTCGACCCGGCGGGGCGGCGCGAGTTGGCGGAGGTGCTTGCGCGCCTCGGCCTCACCATGCTGATGGTCACCCACGACCTCCCCTACGCCCTCCACCTGTGCGAACGGGCGGTGGTGATGAACCGGGGGCATATCGCCGCCGACGGGCCCATCGAAGAGATACTCTCCGATACGGCCCTGATGTCGGCCAACCGCCTCGAGTTCCCCTTCGGCTTCGACCCCGGGACGATTCGCCGCCGGCGGTAGCCGCAGCTGCCGGGCCCCCGGCCGGGCCCCCAACGCATAGACTCGCCCCACCCGACCGACGGAGAACCGATGTCTAACTACTCCTACGGCGCCCCGCCCCCGCCGCCCCCGCCGCCGTCGGCGGCCGGCCCGGCAGCCACTCCCTGGTATCGCAAGCCGGGGCCGCTCTTCCTCCTCGGCGTGGTGATCGCCGCTGCGATCGCCATCCCGGTCCTGGTGGTCGTCCTGGGCGGAGACGACGGCGGCACCGCCGCCGGGAGCTCAACCACGACCGCCGCGGCCACCACCACGGAGGCCACTACCACCACCGCGGCCACGACAACCACCACGGCGCCCACTACGACCAGTGCCACCACCACCACCTCAATGCCCTCACCCTGCGGAGATCCGACGCTCGACGCCCTCTATCAGGACTGCGCCAGCGGCGACATGCAGGCCTGCGACGACCTGTTCTGGCAGTCGCCGGTGGGCTCGGCGTGCGAGGAATTCGGCGACACTTGCGGCGGCACCACCTCCGGCAGCGAGGTTTGCGCCGACTCGGGATCCAGCACTACTCAAGACCCGGCCGGATCACAACTCGACTACACACTGCCTGCCGTCTTCGCCGACAACGTGGACCTGGCGATCGGCTTCACCCCCGACCCGACCGGGTGGACGATGCAGGCCGGCGGCCCGATCGACGCTGATGACCTCAACGAGCCCAGGTGCCACGGCTACACCACCGCCGCTCCGAGTGTTGAGGTCAACTACAGCGGCGGCACCTCCGCGCTGCTCCGCTTCTACTTCGCAGCCGACAACCCGGGTGACGACACCGTCCTCATAGTCAGCGACGCGTACGGCAACTGGGCATGCAACGACGACTACGACTTCGATGCCGGAATCCTGGACCCCTCGGTGGACATCCTCGAAGCGGTGGAAGGGACCTACGACATCTGGGTGGCCAGCTACAACGAGGGCCAGACGGTCCCCGGTACCCTGTACGTCACGGAGTTGCCGGAAAACCACCCGTAACCGGCCCCAGCTTGTGCTCACCGGGCCGCCCGCAGAGGCGGCCAGGTGTTTAGCGTCTCCCCATTGCGGTACCTTGTCGCCATGCCCACCCGCCACTTCACCCCCGCCCTCTTATCTTTCCTCCGCGAGCTCGCCGAGCACAACGACCGCGCCTGGTTCAAGGACCACCAGGACCGCTACGAGCAGCACGTGCGGGGGCCGGCCCTCGCCTTCATCGAGGACATGGGTGAGCCGCTGTACAGGGTGAGCCCCCATCTGGTGGCCGACCCCCGCAAAGTGGGAGGCTCCCTGTTCCGCATCCAGCGCGACACCCGCTTCACCCGCGACAAGACCCCGTACAAGACGCACGTCGGCATTCACTTCCGGCACGTCGCCACCCGCGAGGACGTCCACGCCCCCGGCTTCTACCTGCACCTGGAGCCGCGCAACTGCCACGCCTGGCTGGGCCTGTGGCATCCGCCCGCCGAACGTGCCGACGCGGTGCGGCGGGTCATCGCCGAAGACCCGGCCGCCTGGAAGAGGGCCGCCTACGGCAAGAAGTTCGCCGCGATCTACGGCACGCCCACCGGCGACTCCCTCCGCCGGCCGCCGCGCGGATTCGATCCCTCCCACCCCCTCATCGAGGACCTCAAGCGCATCGACTTCGGCGGCGGGGTGCGCCTCACGCAGGCCGAGGTCACCTCGCCCGGGTTCGTCGACACCTACCTGGCCACAGTGCACGCCGGCGTCCCGTTCATGCGCTTCCTGTGCCGGGCGCTCGGCCTGGACTTCTGAACCGGCGGGCGGGCGCCCGTTCAGTACCCCCTCAAAGAACGCGCCGCACAATCCGATACAGACGGGCATGGCCGTCACTGCCGCAGAGCACGACTCCCGCCGCGCCCTGCGCTCCTTCCCCGCCGAACCGGGCTGGCTCGCCTTCCTCGTGCCCAGTCTGGTGATCGCGGCCGCCGCCCTCCAGGTGATCCGCCACCCCTTCAGTTGGCCGTGGGCCCTGGCCGCCTTCCTCTCCGGCATGGTCGCGGCGGTGGCCGTGGCCGCCCTGCGCTCCCGCGACCGCCGCTACCGCAGCCTCTTCAACCGGGTGCCGGTCGGCCTATACCGGACCTCCCCGCAGGGCCGCATCGTCGACGCCAACCCCGCCCTGGCCGAGATCCTCGGCTTCGGCTCCCCCGCCGATATCCTGGCCGCCCCGGCCCGCTCGGTCTATCTCGACCCCGGGGATCGCGACCGCTGGACGGAGCGCGTGAACAAGGCCGGCGGCCCCGTCGCCGCCGAACTACAAATGCGCCGGCGCGACGGCGAGGTCATCTGGGTGCGCGACAAAGTGATGCCGGTGCGCGACCGGCGCGGGCGAGTGCGCTACTACGAGGGCGAACTGGAGGACATCAGCGCCCAACGCCGGCAATGGGAGCAACTGGAGGCGGCTCTCAGCTCGCGCATCCAGCTCATCGGCACCGTGAGCCATGAGCTGCGCACCCCGCTGACCGCCATCGTCGGATATGCCCGGCTGCTAGCCGACGAGCGCGGCCTCAACCCCGACGAGCAGGCCGAGATGGCCGCCGTGGTTGAACAGCAGGCCGAGGACATGGTGGACATCGTGGACGATCTGCTCACCGCCGCTCAGGCCGAGGCCGGCACCCTGCGGGTGGCGCTGGGACCCATCGACCTGGCGGAGGAATCCCGTCGCTCAATCACGGGCATGGAGGCGCGCCACACGGGCACCCTGGAGATCGAGGCAGCCGCGGCCCCCGCCCTCGGCGACGCCCACCGGGTCCGGCAGGTCATCCGCAACCTGGTAGCCAATGCCATCGCCCACGGAGGCAACCACATCCGGGTGATTACCGGGAGCGGCGGGCAACACGCGCACGTGCTGGTGGCCGATGACGGTCCTGGCCTCTCTCCCGGCGACGAGGAACGGGTCTTCGAAGCCTTCCAGCGCGGGGGCCGCACCAACGGCGGGCACGGCTCGGTCGGGCTGGGTCTCACCATCTCCCGCCACCTGGCCCACCTGATGGGGGGCGATCTGACCCTTGCCCGCGAGGACGGTTGGACCACCTTCCGCCTGGTACTGCCCGGGCGGGCGGCCCCGGCCGCCGCGTCCCCCGGCCATCCCCAGGTTCCTGCCGGCGCCCCGTCCGGTTAGGGAAACGCCGGGCCCCGGCGCCCGGACCGTGCCTATACCGTCTCCAGGTCCGCCAGCAGCAACGCTCGCTCCCCGTCGTCGGCCACCCCGGCTGCCTAGCGGTGCGCCCGGGCCAGCCAGGACCGCCTCTCATCCTCGTTGCCGGCCATCGCGGCGGCCCGGGCCGCGGCCTCACAGGCATAACCCACATAGAACGGCCCTAGTTGACTTTCCTCCGCGATGCGCAGGCCGGCCCGGCCGTGCTCTTCGGCATGCCGCGCATCACCGAGACCTGCATAGACCCGGGACACCTGCCAATCGGCCACGGCTCGGTTCTTCGCGTCGCCCCCCCGCCGCCAATGCAGCCAGGAGGCAAGAGCGGTGGCGAGCATCTCACGATCCTCTTCGGGACCGCGCTCGGAGTCGAGCAGGTCCCAGGTGCGGTTGAACAGATCGATCGCCATCCACCGGTGCCAGCGCTCGATCTCCTGCACGTCGGGCCTGTCGGGCATCACTCCTCCTCGCCCAGGCACACCCTGCTGCGGCCGGTGGCCGCCATTAGCCACCGGCGAGGGTACCCTGCTCACCGAGGAGAGGAACGATGACCAAGAGCCAGAAGAAGAAGTGGTCGGATCTCAGTCGCGGTAAGCAGGTGACCACCGTGCTGTCCTCCCTGGTGCAGATCGGCCTGATGGCCGCCGCCTTGTGGGACATCCACCACCGGCCCCCCGAACAGGTGAAGGGCAGCAAAGCCGCCTGGACCGCTGCCGCCTTCCTCAACTTCATCGGGCCCATCGCCTACTTCCTGTTCGGACGCAAGCCGGCGAGCACGGCCTGAGGCCGACTCGTTCGACTGAGCCCGGGCGGCGCACCCGGACGGCTCAGCCGTCGAACGACAGCGGCAGGCCTCCGGCGCACCGCCCCGTGGTGTGCATCAGGCAGCCACGCACCGCCCGGTCGCCCGGCGGGCGCACCCCGAGGGCTTCCAGCCAGCACTCCACGCGGTAGATCACCCCGCACTCGTAGCCGCTCAGGTGCCCGAAGCGCTGCATGCCCTGGTAGGCGAAGCACTCCCCCGGGTCCCACTCCCAATGCAGATGCCCGGCCTCCGCTCGCACATGCAGCCGGCCGGACACCGACTTCGGGACCACCAACGCTATCCCCGCCGCCACAAAGCGGACCACGGCCTCCTCGTCCACCAGGTCGACGGCCGTCACCCCCAACGCCCCGGCCAGCCGGTTCACCTCGAACGGGGCCATGGCCCGGATGGCGGCCAGGTTCAGCCGGTTGGCCTCCTCCAACCCCAGCGTCCGGGCGGCCTGATCGAACCACATGCCGTCGTGGGTGAGCCACCCTTTGGCCAGCAGATCGCGCATCTGGGAGCGGTCCAGCCCCTCGGCAGGGTCACCGAGCACGGCATCTGCGTTGGTCATAGCGCCATTCTGCCGCCCCGGAGCCCGGCCGGCAGGCCGGGCTCTCTCCGCGAGCCCGATCAGGCCGGGACCATGGCGGCCGGGATCTGCACCGCTACCACCTGGCCCCGCGCACACTCGACGTCGCCGGCACGCAAGACGACGTCCACGACCACCTTGCGGCCTCTCACCTCGGCGATGCGGCCGCGGGCCTCCAGCATCACCCCAAGCGGCGTCGGCTTGAGGAAGTCCACGTGCAGCGACGCCGTCACGTACCGCAGAGTGGGCTCCGTGCCGGGCTCCCGCCCTTCCGCCCGATAGCCCGCCAGCGCCCCGGAGCCAGTGCCGTGGCAGTCGATGATCGAAGCGATCAGCCCCCCGTACACAAAGCCCGGAATGGCGGTGTGGTACTCGCGGGGGCTATAGGTGGTGACCGTCTCCTCCCCGTCCCACCTGGTTCTGAGCTGCAGCCCGTATGGGTTGAGCCGGCCGCACCCGTAGCAGTGGGCCAGGTCGTCGGGGTAGAAGTCCTGGATCGCGGGACCCGATGGATCGCCCGGGCTCGAGTTGCTCTGCATGCCGCCACGATAGGAACTCCGCCCGCCGGGGCGGCGCACCGGCCCACCTGCGGCCCGACCCGCGCCATCGGACAACCTCGATCGTCACCGGCCCGCCCATCGCCGCCGGGTTTGACCGGCCCCGGCTGGGATCCGACCATGGGCCCCTGTCACCCCGAAGAGGAGGTCGCCGTGATCCAGAAGACGGTCATCGTCACCGGGGCCAGCAGCGGCCTGGGAGCCCACATCACCCGGCACCTGGTGAGCGAAGGGGCCCGGGTGCTGGCCGCCGCCCGCCGCCCCGAGCGACTGGAGAGCCTGGCCGCCTCGCTGGCCGCCGCCCCCGGACGCCTGGTCACCCTACAGACCGACGTGACCCGGGCCGAGGACGCCGACCGCATGGTGGCGGCGGCGGTGGAATCCTTCGGCGAACTGGACGCCCTGGTCAACAACGCCGGCATGGAGGTGCAGGGAGCCATCGCCGACCTGGACAAGGCCGACTTCGAGTTGATGCTGCGCACCAACGTGATCGGGCCCTACCTGTGCATCCGGGCGGCCCTGCCGCACCTGCAGCGGCGGGGCGGGTCGATCGTCAACATCGGCTCGACGGTGGTGGCCCGCTCCCCCCGCCACCGCTTCGGCTACGTGGCCACCAAGGGCGCGGTGGAAGCCATGTCCCGCGCCCTGGCCGGCGACCTGGGCCCCCACGGCATCCGGGTGAACGTAGTCCGGCCGGGCATCGTGCCCTCGGAACTGCGCGGCTCATCGGAAGCCGAGGAGGAGGTAACCCTGCAGCAGCGGGCGCCCCGTCTGCAGGCGCTGGCCGAGATCGGGAGAGGCATCGACGTCGCGGAGGCAGTCGGTTTCCTCATCTCCGATCGGGCGGCCTGGATCACCGGGGCCGTCCTCGACGTGGACGGGGGCTACGTCCTGGGCATCTCCTGAGCCGGCCCGTTCTCTTCGGGGCCAATGCCGCCGTGAACCGGAGGCCGGACGCCCGGGGCGGGCACGTCTTCGACTGCGCCGCCGCCCTTGAGTAGGAACCCGGCTTCTCTAGCCTGACCGCCCCGGGACAAGCCGCGGCGGGACCACCGACCGCTGTGGCCGGGCCCCAGCCACCAGGAGCCCCCATGACCGACATCACCCTCTCCGTGCCCGAGATCCACTGCGGGCACTGCAAGACATCCATCGAGTGGGCGGCCGGCGCCGTGCCCGGAGTGGTGCGGGCCGAGGTCGATGTGCCCTCGGCCACCGTCGCCCTCGCCTTCGAGCCTCCCGCCACGCTGCCTCAGATCATCGCCGCCATCGAGAGCGAGGGGTACGCGGTGCCCGCCCAGGGCTGAGCGCGCCGTGGACGAGCCCCGGGACACCATCCTGCTCGACGTCGAGGGGATGACCTGTGCCTCGTGCGCCCTACGCATCGAGCGAGTCCTCTCCCGTCAGGAAGGGGTGGCCTCGGCGGTAGTGAACTTCGCCGGCCGGGAGGCCCGGGTGGAGGCCGCCCCCGGCACCGACGTCGCCGCCCTGGAAGCGGCGGTGGCCCGGCTCGGCTACCGGGCCGCCCGCGCCCAACCCGAGGCGCTGCAGCCCGTCGCGGGGAAAGGCTACGACGACGAGACCCGTTCCCAATTCCGCTCGTTTGTGGCCGCCGCCGTGTTCACCCTGCCGCTCTTCATCATCTCGATGCTGGCCGACGTGCAGAGCCCGGCGCTGCGGGCGGCCGCCTGGGCACTGGCCACCCCGGTGGAGTTCGTCTTCGGCCGCCAGTTCCACCTGAACGCCGCCCGGCGCCTGCGCTCACTGGGGGCGGGCATGGACACCCTGGTGTCGCTGGGCACGCTGGCCGCCTACGGGTACTCGGTGTGGGCCTTCTTCGCCGGGGACCACCTCTACTTCGAGACGGCGGCGGTGATCATTACCTTCCTGCTCCTCGGAGGCTGGCTGGAGGCCCGGGCCAAAGGGAGAGCTTCCCGGGCCATCACCCGCCTCCTGGAACTCGGGGCCAAGGAAGCCCGGGTACAGAGGGACGGCGAAGAAGTCACCCTTCCCGTCAGCGAGGTGCGGCCCGGGGAGCTGATGGTGGTACGGCCCGGCGAGCGCATCCCCACCGACGGGCGAGTAGCCGAAGGCGCATCCTCGGTGGACGAGAGCATGCTCACCGGCGAGTCCCTGCCCGTGGAGAGGGGCCCCGGCGACGCGGTGTATGGAGCGACGGTCAACCAGCACGGCCGCCTGGTGGTGGAGGCCACCCGGGTGGGGGCAGACACCGCCCTGGCCCAGATCGTGCGCCTGGTGCAGAAGGCCCAGGCCACCCGCGCCCCCGTCCAGCGCCTGGCCGACCGGATTGCCGGGGTCTTCGTGCCGGTGGTCCTGGTGATCGCCCTGGCTACCTTCGGCCTGTGGCTGCTCGTCTCCGGCGACCCGGACAAGGCGATGCAGGCCGCGGTGGCCGTGCTGGTCATCGCCTGCCCCTGCGCCCTGGGCCTGGCCACCCCCACTGCCATCATGGTGGGCGGGGGGCGGGGAGCCGAGCTGGGAGTCCTGTTCAAAGGGGCCGACGTCTTCGAGCGCTCCCGCCTGGTGGATACCGTCGTCTTCGACAAGACCGGGACCCTCACCCGGGGGGCGATGACCCTGAGCCGCCTCGAAACTGCGGAGGATCGAACTCGCTCTCTCTACTTGGTCGGCAGCCTGGAAGCGGCCTCCGAGCACCCGGCCGCCCGGGCCGTGGCCCTCGGCGCTGAGGAGGCCGGGGTCGAACCCGGCCAAGTCACCGGGTTCACCGCCTTGCCCGGGCTCGGCGCACGCGGCACGGTGGACGGAGTAGAGGTGCTGGCCGGGAGGCCCCGCCTGCTCGTCGAAGCGGGCCTGGCCGTCCCCGGCCGCCTGCAAGCTGCCCTTGCCGAGATGGAGGCCGCCGGGGAGACCACCTTCCTGGCCGGCTGGGAAGGGGAGGCCCGGGCCGCCCTCTCGGTGGCCGACACCGTTCGGCCCTCGGCCGCCCCCACCGTGGCCGGCTTGCAGGCGACAGGCATTCAAGTGGCCATGGTCACCGGCGACAACCGGCACACCGCCGAGGCCATCGCCTCCGGCCTGGGGATCTCCCGGGTGCTGGCCGAGGTCATGCCGGGGGAGAAGGCCGATGTGGTGTCGCTCCTGCAGTCCGAGGGGCGCACCGTGGCCTTCGTCGGCGACGGAATCAACGCCGCTCCCGCCCTGACCCGAGCCGACCTGGGCATGGCGGTCGGGACGGGTACCGACGTGGCCATCGAAGCCGGCGACGTGGTGCTCATGTCGGGCGATCCGGCCCTGGTGCGTACCGCCCTGGGCCTGGCCGGCGCCACCTTCCGCACCATCCGCCAGAACCTCTTCTGGGCCTTCGCCTACAACACGGCCGCCATCCCCATGGCCGCGGCCGGCCTCCTCGACCCCATGATCGCTGCCGCTGCCATGGCCCTGTCCAGCGTGTCCGTGGTGGCCAACTCGCTCCGCCTGCGCCGTTTCGGGCGCGAGGCCCCCTGACGCCCCCCGCCGCGATCCGGGAATGCCCTACTGCGCGGCAGCCTTCTCGGCCCGGCCGGCAAGCAGCGCTTTGGCCGACACCAGCTCCTTGCCCACCCCCAGGCGCCTAACGCCGACCCCCAGGGCCAGCCCCAGCAGTTGGGTGAAGTAGAGGATGGGCATGTTGAAGTCGGTGCCGCAGAGCCGGTTCACGTCTGCCTGGTAGCACTCCAGGTTCGTCTGGCACAGCGGGCACGCGGTGGCGATCACCTCGGCCCCGGCATCGACCGCGCTCTGCAGGAGGTCGCGCACCATCTGGGCCGCCGCCCGCCGGTTGGTGACCATAAGGGCCGCACCGCAGCAGCGCAGCTTGTACGGGTAGGGCACCGGCTCGGCGCCGGCGGCGGCCAGCAGCTCCTCGAAGTACTGCGGGTTGTCCATGTCGACCAGCTCCACCCCCGGACGCCGGGGGCGGACAATCTGGCACCCGTAGTAGGGCGCCACCCGCAGGCCCCGTATGCGGTCGCCGGCCTTGCTGCGGATGGCCTCCAGCATCGATTCTTCGACAAAGACGTCCATGAGGTGGTTCACCTTGACCCCGCCCCCGTAGTGCAGGTGGTCGGCTTCGAGGGCGAAGTTCATGTGCTCCGCCAGGTCGGCGTCCCGCTGCAAGGCAAGGGCGGTGGTGCGCAGGTTCTTGAAGCAGGCATTGCAGGGAGCCACGATGTCGAGCCCCTGCCGTTCGGCGATGGCCAGGTTGCGCGAGCACAGCACGGTGGCCAGCAGTTCGTCCACGTGCGAGTAGGCGGTGGCCCCGCAGCAGTTCCAGTCCTCGATCTCCTCCAGTTCGATGCCCAGCTTGTGGGCGACCTCCATGGAAGAGACGTGGTAGCTGGCCGCCATCGTCTCCAGAGAGCAACCGGGGTAGTAGGCGTAGCGCGTCATTCGATGCCGTCCAGGGGGAGGACGCGGGCCACCATGGCCCGCAGGTTGCGGATCCGTTTGATGCGGGCGGGGACCAGCGGCAGCCGGCCCTTGGCCAGCAGCTTGAGGCCCATCTGCATCTCGCTCACGATCCCCCCGAAGCCGCCCTCGAAGATGAAGGCGGGCGCGTAGCCGGGCTCGTAGGACTTGCCGGTGCGCAGGATCGTGCGGGTGAAGCGCCGCGTGAAGTCGGGGGCCACCCAGTCCCGGTCGAAGGTGTCGTTCCACAGCGAGTAGCGGGTGAGGGCGTACATGACGTCGGCCGGGCGGATGCCCTCCGGGCATTTCTCGGTGCAGGCGTAGCACGAGGCGCACGTCCAGAAGGTGTTGGAGGACATGACCTCATCCTTCATGCCCGCGTTGATCAGCCCGATCAACTGCCGGGGCGTGTGGTCCATGAACTCCACCACCGGGCACACGGCCGAACAGGTGGCGCACTGGATGCAGCGAACCAGGGAAGCCCCCTCCTCGGCGTGGAGGAGGTTCTCCACCTCCTCTCGGAAGGAGAGCTTCCCGGCGGTCGTGGTTACCACTTAGCCCCCCTACTCCGCCCCACGATGCCGCCCCTCGGCCTCGGCGATCAACGCCGCGGCCTTCTCCAGCAGCATCTTGGGTTCGACGGGCTTCTCAACAAGCTCATCGACCGGCACGAAGCCCGGGTGCACGGCCTGGCCCGGGAACAAGAACGCTATCTGCTCGCGAATGCTGGTGATGATGAGCACCGGCATCTCTCTGAGCACCGCGTCGTTGCGGATCTTCCTGGCCAGCATGACCCCTTCTGCCCCCCGACCCATCATGATGTCCAGGCACAGCAGGTCGTAGCGGTTGTGGGTGAGGGCTTCCCACCCGTCCTTGGAGTTGTACGCCACCGAGGTCTCGTAGTCGGCGCCGTCAAGGATGGCCTTGATGCCCTCTACGAAGTCGGGGTCGTCGTCGATGATCAGGACCTTCTTCGGATCGCTCATTAGGCCTCTCCCTTTCCCAATCCTGCCGACTCATCGCCCAGCCGGCCGGCATCGTCGCGGGAAGGTGCTGCCGGCACAGTGATCACGAAAGTGCTCCCTTTGCCGATTTCGCTCTCCGCCGTGATCGTGCCGTCGTGGGCCTCGACGATGCGCCGGGTAAGCCCCAGTCCCAGACCGGCGCCCCCCGCCGTCTCCGTGCCTCGAGCGCGATAAAAGTCATCAAAGACGTGGGCTAGATCCTCCGCGGGGATCCCTGGCCCGTTGTCACACACCGAGACAACAACCTTCCCCTGCGCCTGGTGAACCCTCACCACGACTTTACCCTCGTCGAATGAGTACTTCACCGCGTTGCTGATCACATTCAGGAAGGCCTCGGTGAGCGTCCCCTCATCGCCGATCACCGCCAGCGCAGGATCCTCGATCTCGCTCGACAGATACACCGACTTGCGCTGGGCGAGAGGCTCGACGCTCTCGATGGCCTTGGCGATCGGGCCGCTCAGCAACACCGGAGCAAAACTCTCCTTGATCACACTCACGTCGGCAGAGGACCAACGCATCCAGGTCCGAATAAGGCCCAGCATGTCGTCGATACGCGACTTCATGCGGTCCAAGCGCCGCTTCTGATCATCGGTGAGGGCATCTGCCAGTTCTCCGCTCAACACAAAGAGGTTCTGTTGAATAGCGCTCAGGGGTGACTTGATCTCATGAGACACGATGGCGGCGAAGTTCTCCCGAAGTGCCTCCCTCTCCCGCCGGAGTTCGGTGGCTTCCAGCACCAAGGCCCGCCTCTCCAGTCCGCGTCGGCTGATCAAGCGGAACTCGTCCGGGGTGAAGGGCTTGGGGAGAAAGTCGTAAGCCCCCCGCTTCATGGCATCCACGGCCGAACTCACCGTGGCGAAGCCCGTGATCACAATCGTCACGATCGTGGGGTCGATGTCCGAGATCCCCTCGATCACCTCGAAACCCGACTTCCCCGGCATCTTGAGATCCACGAAGACCAGGTCCGCGCCCTTCTCGGCCACCAACTGCAGGCCCGTCTCCCCGTCCTCCGCCGTCAGCACCTCGTAGTCCCCGTCCGCGAGGATGGCGGTACAGGAGTCGCGCACGATCTCCTCATCGTCGATGACAACGATCCGCCGCGGCCGGCCGATCCTCACTCCGCCGAGGATGCGCATGTTCTGCTCCCTTCCTGAACCCGCTGTGCAGCGCGGGTGCGTAGCCGTCAAACCACTCTCTCGTCGGCCCCTACCGGCAACCGCACGATAAACGAAGTCCCTACCCCCACCTCGCTCTCCACCGTGATCACCCCGCCGTGCTCCTTCACGATACCGAAGCTGATCGCCAGGCCCAGCCCGGTGCCGTGCCCCACCTCCTTGGTGGTGAAGAAGGGATCGAAGATCCGTCCCACATCTTCTTCGCTGATGCCGTGGCCGCTGTCGCGGAACACAACCTCGATCACCGGCGGCGTAGGCTCGAAGCGGGTGGTGACGCTGAGCCGTCCGACCCCCTCCATGGCCTCGGCCGCGTTGATGATCAGGTTCATGAACACCTGCTGCATCTGGGCCGGGTCGACCACCGCGCGCGGGATGCCCTCCTGGAAATCACGGACCACCTCGATGTTATGGAACAGGGCCCGCGCCTCGAGCAGAGAGAAGCACTCCTCGATGATCGCGTGCACATCGACCAGCTTCTTCTCCGGCTTCTTGGGCCGGGAGAAGTCGAGCAGTGCCCGCACGATGGTGCTGCAACGATTGGCCTGGGTGACGATCTTCCCTACCGGTACTCGTCTGGGATCTTCGGCCGGCAGGCCTTCGAGGAGGAGGTGGGCGTAGGTGACTATCCCCTGCATCGGGTTATTCAACTCGTGAGCCACATCGGCGGCCAGCTGGCCCACCACGGCCAGGCGTTCGGACTCCATGACCTTCTTGCGGGCAAACTCCTTCAGCGCCTCGTCTCGAGCCCTGAGCGCGGACGCCATGGAGTTGAACGCTCCGGCCAACTCCGCCATCTCGTCCCGGCTCTTGACGACAACCTCCGTCTCCAGGTTTCCCTCGGCCACCTGGCGCGACGCTTTGACCAGCGCGCGCACCGGGATCGCGTGCTGGCGGACCAAGAAGAACGAAACTGCCCCCGCCAGTACAACCCCGGCCACCGTGATGCCCACGAACAGCAAGGTGATCCGTGTCTTCAGATCGACATAGGGCCGCTCGAGGATGCCCACGTACAGCATCCCGATGGGAACGCCGCCGGAATTGGTGATCGGCTCGTAGGCGGTGATGTACCAATCGTGAACCACGTAGGCGCGCCCCACCCACCGCTCCCCGTCAAGAATCACCCGTTGGTACACCTGCTCGGACACTCGCGTGCCCAGCGCCCGCGTTCCGTCCTCGCTGCGAACGTTGGTGGCGACCCGCACATCGTCCAGGAAGATGGTGGCAGTACCGATATCCTCGCCCTGGTAGCCCGCCCCTCCGTTGACCTTCTCTTTCCCCTGATCTACTTAGTCGGCTTGGCGATTGAGGAGCCGCCCTCAATGGAGGACCCCGTTAACGCCGCCGGTGTAGTCCAACACCGGCGCCGCCGCCTGGAGCACCAACCCGCTGGTCTCTACCGTCTCCTCGCGCGGGCGGGCGGCCTGGGTCTCAACCAGTTCTAGACGCGCCTCCTCCGCCATGGCCGGCGCCTC
Organism: uncultured Acidimicrobiia bacterium; assembly: GCA_964548475.1. Lineage (GTDB taxonomy): Bacteria > Actinomycetota > Acidimicrobiia > Spongiisociales > UBA11373 > VGBK01. The sequence goes on along the minus strand of CAZJRF010000003.1, from coordinate 12,126 downwards.
CCTGGCCAATCTGTCGCTGTCGAACACCGCGGTACCCACCACCGGCAGGCGGCTCTCGATCGCGGCGGCCACCACGCTATCGCCGGCCTGGGAATCACCCTTGACCCCCGGGTTGCCGACCCGCAGCAAGACCACCCCGGCTCCGTCGGTCAGCGAGATGAAGTCCAGTCCTTCATCCAGCATCGTTCTGAGCAGCTCGCCGAGGGCTGCCTCGGGATACCCTCCCCGCAGCACCTCCCGCAGGTAGAACCGGCCGGCCGAGAAGCGGACCAGGTCATAGAGGGCAGCCGAATAGGCGACGTACATCTCCTGGGCGGCGTTCAAGTCGGAGTCCACCCGGTCCTGTGCCTCTGCCACCACCCGATTTCCGATGAGGAAGATCGCCACCCCGCTGAACATCGCGCTGAGCAGGCCGATGATCAGCAGGAAGGCAAGCATCAGCTTGACGAAACGGCTCACGGCAGCCTCGCCTCTTCCCCCGGCCGCTCCCCCCGGTACGCTAACCAGGCCGGCCGGGGATCACCGGAGGGGGCAGAGCCATCACCCCAGGGTGCCCGGACCTGCCCTCGGTGCGCTCCTGTCACCCTCCCAGTCTGCCACGCCCCGGCCGCGTCCCGGCAGGGTCGTACGACGCTGGCGCCAGGGCCGAACGCGTTGCAGGCCTGAGGAGAGCGCGGCCAATCCCTCCGATCCCCGGTGCCGCCCGTCCGGCGGCGATCTCCCGGGGCGTTCCAAGCGAGCTCCCGCCCCGGCCGGCGCCGGTACGCTGGCAGGCCATGGCGCCCACCCCCGCCCCGCCCCCCGGATATCGGTGGAGGCCTGCCTCTCTGGGCGATGCCGCCGCCCTCTCCGGCCTGCTCCACGCAGTTGATTCGGTTGAGGGTCTCGAAGAGGTGCTCGGGCCCGCGGGCATCCGACGCGAACTGGCCTTCCCCGGTCTCAACCTGTCGCGCGACACCCTGATAGGGCTCACCCCCGACGGGGCGGCCCGGGCCTTCGTCTGGGTGTGGACGCTGGCGACCGATCGGGCGGCGCGGGCCATCGTGTGGATAGAAGCCCACCCCGATCACGTGCCCCTTGAGCCCTACCTGCTGACCTGGGCGGAGGATCGCGCCCGGCCCTTCCTCGAAGCAGCCGGACCGGCGGTCCGCCGCTACCTTCGCCAGCACGTCGAGGAGCACCGTCTGCGCCGCCGCCGGGTCCTCGAGCAGGCTGGCTACCGCCACGCCCGCACCTTTGTCGAGATGTGGCGTTCGCTGGGGGAAGGCCTTCCGCCCGCACCATTTTCCCCCCCGGGCATCGAGATCGTCCCGTGGGCACCCTCGCTGGCCGAGGGAGCGCGGCTGGCGTCGAACGAGGCCTTCACTCTGCACTGGGACTCCCTCCCCCTCGGGCCGGAGGACTGGGAGCAGCGGGTGTGCGCCGACCCCCAATTCCGTTCCGACCTCAGCCGCCTGGCTCTGCACAGAGACACGGTGGTGGGTCTTGGGCTGGCCTCGGTGGACGCAGAGCACAACGAGCGGGAGGGGGTAGCCGAGATGTGGGTCGAAAGGGTGGGAACCGTCCCCTCCCACCAGAGACGTGGGGTGGCCGCGGCTCTACTCGGTGAGGTGCTGCGCGCCGGCGCGGCGGCCAGCCTCGCACGGGCCGGCCTGGCGGTCGACCACGACAGCGCCACCCGGGCCACCGCCCTGTACGAGCGGCTGGGGTTCGTCGCCGCCCGCCGCACACTGGCCTATGTCAAGGATCTCGCATGAAGGGCCGCGCCTGGCTGGTGGTCATGGTGATCTCAGCCGCCTGCAGCGACGCCTCCCCGGGGACCACGGCTGCCGTCACCACACCCGCCGCCCCAACCTCGGCACCGGTCACCACCATCACCCTCTTCGGCCCCACCAGCACCACGGAGCCGGAAGCCCCACCGGCTGCCGATCCGGCGCGGCTGGCCGCCGTCGTTCTATTCCCCGAGGACCTGCCCGAGGTCTATCGTGCCCTGCCCCTGAAGCCCGCCGAAAGTGGTTTCCGCCCCGCCGGAGCCACTCTCTCCAGCGCTCTGGAGCCCGCCGACGAGGCCGACGACATCGTCCGCTTCGGTCTGCTGGGCGACTTCACCACCACCTACGGGAGCACCACCGAGCTGTGGCTCTCCATTGAGGCGGTCGCCTTCACCGACCCGGCCGGGGCCGGTGGCTACCTGGCCGATTGGCAGGAGGACCTGGCCCGGCAGACGGCCGATGTCGAGGAGGGCTCCGACCTGCTCTCCTTTACTGCTTCCCCCGACCCGACCAACACCGACGAAGCCGTGCGCGCCGGGTACACGCTGGCCGGCGCCGATGCCGGGGCCCCGGCTCTCAATGCGGTGGTGCGAGTGGTGCGATCCGGGGCCACGCTGGCCTGGGTGTGGGCGGTGGGGGAACACCCGGAGGCCGCGATCGACGCCCTCGCTCCCCTGGTTGAGGCCCGGCTTCTCGCCGTTGCGGCCGGGGAGGTTCCACCTCGCGACCCCGCCGACCTGGGCCTGGCCCGCTCCCCCCTCGAACTGCTCGACTCGTTCGCTTTCGAGTACTCCTACGGCATCGAGACCCTTGCCCCGGGGGGAGGGTTCCGCATCGAGGTGACCGGCGAGTTCCAGGGTCCCGATCGCACCTCCTGCCGGGTCTCCTACGCCACGGACGGTGAGGAGACTCCGGTCTCCCGCCTGGTGGCCATCGGCACCCGCGTCTGGCTGGGCGGCCATACCGACTACCAGGAGGTGCCCCTTCGCCACCCGTCGGCCCTGGCCGACCTGCCCCTGTGCCCCGGCCACCCACTCTTCTGGGAGGACACCGGTTACCACCGCCTCCCCGAAGGGGCGGGCGTGCCAGCGACCCTCGACGGGCGGCCGGTGCTTCGCTCCGATCTGGCCGCCGACCCCGCCACCCTCATCGAGCTGGGCTATTCGCCCGCGCGAGCAGCCCGCTTCACCCGGTACCTGGTGACGCGGGCGGTCGATGGGGGCTGGCCCTTGGAGATCGAGGGGGTGGAGGAGACCGACCTGGCCGAGGCGCGTCGGGCCTTCGGGCTCTCCGTCGCCACCGGTCAGGCCGACCTCCCCGCCCAGGTCTTCACCCGCTTGCAGTTGACCCGCATCGACGACCCCTCCCTCCGAGTGGCCCCGCCCCTGACGGCCGGGTAAGCCACCGCCCGGCCGGGGGATGCGAGGACGACACGCGAGTCCGGGGCCGGCCAGCATCAACGGCGCGCACACGACGAATGTGGCGCCTACCGGTCGATCCAGCTGGTCCCGCAGTCCCGAGGATGGACAGGAAACAGGCCTAGATGAACCTCTCGACCTCACCGATGAGATCGAGGAGTTGGGCCACCTCGTCCTCCGGCAGCACCTGCAGGGCATAGCCGGTCTGAAAGAGCACCCAATCGCCCACCTCAGCCTCGGGCAGGAGTGCCAGGCTGACCTGCCGGGTCTCCTCTCCGACCTCCACCACGGCCGACCGCTCCAGCCCTTCCCCCTCGACGGAGATCACCTTCCCCGGCAGAGCCAGGCACATCTCAGCCCCCTTCCTCGGTCTCGATATCGACCAGCAGCAGATCCATGCTGTGCGGATCTGCCAGGGCACCCTCGCCGTTGGGCCCAGCCACCACTTCGATCGTGGCTCCCTCCGCCATGGTTCCCCGGGCCTCGTCGGTGAAGTGCACACGCAGGTCGCCCCCGGTCACGCCGGCCAGGGCCCCGATCCGCACCCTGACCGCCGTCACGCGCCGGGCCCCCTCGGCGATGGCCAAGTCCTCGGCCCGGCGGATGAGATCCCGCGCCAGTCCCGCCTCAGGCATCGGCGACCTCCTCCAGCACCTGCTCCACCACCGCCGGCACGGCGGCGGCCACTGCCGGGCTGAGCCCGCTGCCGACGGTGAAGCCAACGGCCTCTACCCCGTAAAGGGTCAGGCGCGCCGGCAGCCGTCCTAACACGCGCGCCATTTCGATGGCCGCCCCGGCACCAAGAGCATGGGTAGAGGCCAGCCCGACTTCCTCGGGCAGGGGCTCGGTGCTCGCCCGAAAGCGCCGGACCGTGCCCGGGCGGGCACCCGAAACCATGGCGTCTACCACCACGGCGCGCTGCGCCCCCCGCCACGCGTCCATGATCGCCGCCGGATCGTCTCCGAACAGGCACACCGGCCGGGCCGACTCGGGCAGGCAGCCCTTCGCCCGGGAGACCACCGCCGGCCCTACCCCGTCGTCCCCTCGATCCGGATTGCCGACGCCGATGACGACGACGGCCTCACCCACGATCTATCTCCACCTTCAGGAAGTGAGTGGCGCAGGAGATACAGGGGTCGTAATTGCGCACCGTCTGCTCGAGCTTCCACTGGAGGTCGTCGTCGGGCAGGTCGATGTACTTCTCGAGCACCCGGCGCAGGTCGTCCTCGATGCTCATCTGGCTCTGCGCGGTGGGCGGGCAGATCTGGGCATCCAGGATGTAGCCCTGGTCGTCGAGGCGGTAGCGGTGATAGAGCATGCCGCGAGGAGCCTCGGTGGCTCCGTGGCCCTCGCCGGCCCTCACTGTAAAGGGGACGTCGGGCCGGGCCGGCTCCTCGTAGTCGTCGATGATGCGCAACGCCTCCTCCACCGCGTGCAGGGTCTCCACATTGCGCACCACAATGCTCTTGAACGGGTTGAAACAGGTCTCGCGCAAGCCCGCGGCGAAGGCGGCCTGCTGCACCCTTTCGCTGAGCCGATCGAAGTTCAGGTTGTAGCGTGCCAGTGGGCCCGTGTGATAGGAGCCCCGCTCCCGCACCTTGGACTGCAGGGCGTTGGAGCGGGCGACGTGCACCTCCTCAAACACGCTGTTCCACTCTGAAGGAGGCACGTCGATGCCCTTGTTCGAAACCAGGTTCCCTTCACTGAACGGGTACTCGTCAGGGTGGCTCACCGATACGTACTCGTAGTCCCCCTCCACTTCCGGGAAGGGGAGGCCGCCGGTGAACTCCACCGCCCAGGCCGCCGCGTCGAGGGCCCACTCCAGGTCGGGCACCAGCGCCTCGAGCTGCCGCTTGGTCGGCACCTTGTACCAGCCGCCCACCTTGACGTTGATGGGGTGGATCTCCCGGCCGCCGAGCAGGGTGACCAGGTCGTTGCCGATCTTCTTCAGACGCAGGGCCTTCTCCACCTCGGCCCGATGGTCGGCCGCCATGTGGATGGCGCTCTGGTAGCCGAGGAAATCGGGCAAGTGCAGCAGGAAGGCATGCAGGACGTGGCTCTCTATCCACTCCCCGCAATAGATGAGGCGCCGCAGGGCGCGCAGCGGCCCCTCCATCTTCACCCCAAAGATCGACTCCATGGCATGGGCCGAGCTCATCTGGTAGGCGATGGGGCAGATGCCGCAGATGCGGGCGGTGATGTCGGGCGCGTCGCCGAAACGGCGTCCCCGCAGGAAGGCCTCGTAGAACCGGGGGGGCTCGAAGATCCCGAACTCGGCGATCTCGATCTGCCCGTCCCGGACGCGCACCTTCAGGTTCCCCTCGCCCTCCACCCGGGCGAGGTAGTCGACGCTGATCGTCCGCGTCTCAGGCTTGCTGGGCGTAGACATCACTGGCCTCCCGGAAGGGCTGGGCGTAGGCATTGAAGCTGCGCAGGGCGTTCACCAGGTCGCGGTCGCCCACCCCCATGGAGCGCCACCACTCGGCGAGCGCGGCCACGTTGGGGGACTCCATGGGACCAAAACATCCGTAGCAACCGCGGTTGTAGGCCGGGCACAGGGCCCCACACCCGGCCTGGGTGACGGGGCCGAGGCAGGGGATGCCCTGGGCCACCATCACACACGGGGTGCCTCGCCGCTTGCACTCGACGCACACGCTGTAGGTAGGGATGTTGGGCTTGCGGTCGTGGAGAAAGGCATTCACCACCTCAATGAGCTGCCACTTGTTGATGGGGCAGCCCCGCAACTCGAAGTCCACCGGCACGTGATCGGCGACCGGTGTGGAGGTGTCGAGAGTGGAGATGTAGTCGGGGTGGGCATAGACGTAGCGAGTGAACTCCGCCACGTCCTTCCAGTTGCGCAACGCCTGGATGCCGCCGGCGGTGGCGCAGGCCCCGATGGTCACCAGGAACTTCGACTGCGCCCGTATCTCCTTGATGGCCTCCAGGTCGTGGGGGGTAGTAATCGAGCCTTCAACCAGGGTCAGGTCGTAGGGCCCTTCGATGTACTCCCGCGACGCCTCGGGGAAGAAGGCGATCTGAATCGCCCCGGCGACCGTCAACAACTCATCCTCACAGTCGAGCAGGCTCAGCTGGCAGCCGTCGCACGAGGCGAACTTGAAGACGCCGAGCTTGGGCTTGGCCATCACACCTCCCGGACCTGGAAGAACATCTCGGCTTCGTCGTAACCGAACACGGCCCCATCCCGGCATACGAACTTCGACCCCACCTGGCAATGCCCGCAAACTCCGATGCCGCACTTCATGTTCCGCTCCATGGACACGAAGACCCGGCTGGGGGCCATCCCCCGGTTGAGCAGTTCGGCGGCCGTGAAGCGCATCATGACCTCCGGCCCGACCACGAACGCCACGGCCTGCTCGGCATCGAACTCGGCCCGGGGAATGAGCGTGGTCACCACCCCCACCCGGCCCCGCCAGCCTCCCGTCGCCGCGTCCAGGGTCACCTCACAATCGATGTCGAAGCGTCCCCGCCACTCCTGTATCTGCTCCGGGTAGAGGAGATCCTCCACCGTCCGGGCACCGATCAGGATCAGCACGCGGCGATAACGGTCGCGTTCATTGAGTAGTTCATGGATGGCGGGCCGCAGCGGGGCCAGGCCGATGCCTCCGGCCACCACCACCACATCCCGCCCCGCCGAGTAGCCGAGGGGCCAGGGAGTCCCATAGGGGCCGCGCACCCCCACCACATCTCCCCGCTGCAGCCCGGCCAGTGCCTCGGTCACCTTGCCCACGCGGCGCACGGTATGCAAGAGGCGGCCCGGGTCGGCGGGATCGCCGCTGATCGAGATGGCCGACTCGCCCACCCCGAAGGCGTAAAGCATGTTGAACTGGCCCGGACGAAAGCCCTCCCAACCGGGAGGGGGATCGAGCACGAGGGTGACCGTATCGTGCGTCTCCTCCCAGCGGCCCGCTATCCGGCAGGGCACCGGCGCCATCGGGCCGGCCTCGGCGCCGGGGACGGGGCCCGCCGCCTCCGTCATGACCCGCTCACGCGCCTGTTCCTGCACCTCGGCGCGGCGCTCCAACCCCCGCCGGATCGTCTCCCGGAACTCGTCGGGGGTGAAAGGCTTCGGCAGGAAGTCGAAGGCCCCCCGCTTCATGGCCTCGACGGCCAGGCTCACCGTTGCATACCCGGTGATCACTATCACGACGGCGGTGGGGTCGCTGGAGCGCAGCCGTTCGAGCACTTCCAGGCCGGGGATGCCCGGCATCTTCACGTCCACGAAGATCAGATCCGGGGAAGCCTCCTCCGCCAACCGGAGGCCCTCCTCGCCGCCGGTGGCAGTGAGCGTCTCGTAGCCTGACCCGGCCAGGATGGCGAGGCAGGAATCGAGCACGACCTCCTCATCGTCGATGACCAGGACCTTCTGCGTGGGCTGCACCTCTACCCCGCTTCCTCTCGCCGGGTGCCGGCGCCGGCGTGACCCGCGATCGCCTTCATCACCGGTCCCCATAGACATCGAGCATCTGCAGCCGGGTCGCCTGCAGGCGGTCGGCCATCTCTCGCGCCACCCGCCACACCACCTGGTATCCCAGCTTGCAGTCCTCGGCAGTGTGGCGGCGCAGGCTTTCTCCATCCAGGACGATCGCTTCCGTCGCGCTCATCGCCCGGGCGTCGAAGGCCCATCGGTAAGGGGGGAACATCCATGACCATCCGAGTATGTCACCGCCGGTGAGCGTGGTCACAATGCGGCTCCTTGTGCCGGAGATTGGCACCTCGAGGGCGATATCGCCGCGTCGGATCAGGTAGAGACACCGGGCCACCCCGCCGGAGCGAAAGATGGTCTGATCCGCGGTGAACCCGGCGACCTCCTTGATGCACTCGGAGATCCGGCGCATCTCCTCCTCTTCCATCCCCACCACGAAGGGGTGAGCGGCAAGCAGTTCCGCCGGGGTTGGTGACTCCTTGTCGGACGCGGGCATCACACCACCTCCTTGCTACGTCTGAAGGCCGCCGCCTCGGCCGTGATATCGATGCCGACCGGGCACCAGGTGATGCACCGCCCGCATCCCACACAGCCGGAAGTGCCGAACTGATCGAACCACCAGGCGAGCTTGTGCGTCATCCACTGGCGGTACCGGGCGGCCGTGCTGCCCCGGTGAGGGCCGCCGTGGATCAGGGAGAACTCGTAGTTGAAGCACGAATCCCAGCGCCGGATGCGCTGCGCCTGCCCCCCACCGAGGTCGGTCACATCCTCGACGTTGGCGCAGAAGCAAGTAGGGCACACCAGGGTGCAGTTGGCGCAGGTCAGGCAGCGCTTGGCCACTTCCTGCCAGTGCGGGTCCTCCAGGCTCTGGCGGAGCACATCGGCCAGGCCCTCGGCGGGCATCTCCCGGCCCATGCGCCCGGCGGCGGCCGTGACCAGATCCTCCGCCGCCTTCACCTGGGCTTTCCTGGCCGCGGCCGCTCCGATCTCGGTCAGCAGAGCGCTTCCCCCCTCCGAACCCGCCTCGGCCACGAAGTAGTGCTCGCGAGTGTCGAGCACCTCCGTGAGCACGATGTCGAAGCCGGAGACCGCCCGGGGGCCCGTGCCCATGGAAGCGCAGAAGCAGGTGCCGCCCGGCTCGGTGCAGTTGACCGCCACCAGGAACGCATTGTCCCGCCGGCCCCCGTAGACCACATCGCCCACCCCTCCCTGCAGGACCCGGTCCTGGATGGCGATGGCCGCCAGGTCGCAGGGTCGCAATCCCAGGAAGGCGTGGCGCGGGGGTTCCGCCGGCGGCAACGCGGCAAAACCCTGGGTGGTGCGTTCGCCCGCCCACACCACCACCTCGGAGGGGTGCAGGTAGGTCTTGGCTGACTGGGGCCCCACCACGTAGCCGAACAGGGCCTCGTCCTCCCGGCGGGTCAGGCGGTACGTGGCCGCCTCTTGCTCATCCTTCCAGCCGACCGGCAGGTCACCGGTGGCGGCCACCTCGCCGAAGACGATCGCTCCATCACGAACCGTGGGCCCAATCACCTGGTACCCACGAGCCGACAGGGCCCCGATCAGGCGGTCTATGCCCGCCCGATCGAGCACCAGTTGTGCAGGGGTCATCGATTCCTCCAGATGCCATCCTCCGGTCCAGGCCCACTCCCGGCAATGGGGACAATGGCAGCGGCCACCAGGACGAATGGCCCCGCCCGCCTGTCTACTCTACGGTCCACACTAACGAGGCGACAACCAGCGAGGTGGTGATGCGTTCGCACGTCGGTATCCCGAAGACCCGCAGGTGGGGGCTCATCCTGGCCGCGGCCACCGCCCTGATCAGCGGCTTCGCCGTGTTCATCAACGGGTACGGCGTCCGCGCCTGGGCCGGCACGGGAGCCTCCACGGCTGCCTACACCACCTTCAAGAACCTGGTGGCCGCCGTGTTCCTGGGAGCCATCGCCTACGCCGCGGCACGGCGCTCGCCGGCCGGCAGTCTGCGGCCCAGGAACGCCTCGCAGTGGCGCCGCCTGGCCCTGGTCGGGGTCATCGGCGGCGGCGTGCCCTTCCTGCTCTTCTTCGAGGGCCTGGCCCGGGCCTCCTCCGGACAGGCCGCCTTCCTCCACAAGACCCTCCTGATCTGGGTAGCCCTCCTGGCGCTCCCCCTGCTGGCCGAGCGGCTCAGCGCGGTGCACATCGGCGCCATGGCCCTGCTCGTCGCCGGCCAGGCCGCGATGACCGGGGTGGGCGGCATCACCTTCGGCACCGGCGAGGCGATGATCCTGGCCGCCACCCTGCTGTGGGCGGCCGAGGTCACCATCGCCAAGCGCCTGCTGGCCGACGTCCCCGCCCCCTCGGTGGCGGTGGCCCGCATGGGCATCGGCGCCTTGGTCCTGATCGGCTGGACCGTGGTCACGGGCGGCTTCGCCTCCCTCGGGGCGCTCACCGCCGTGCACTGGGGTTGGGCGCTGGTGACCGGCCTGGTACTCACCGGCTACGTCGCCACCTGGTACGGGGCGCTGGCCCGGGCCCAGGCAGTGGACGTCACCGCGGTGCTGGTCTTCGGGGCGGTGGTCACCGCCCTGCTCGAGACGGGCATCCGCGGGGTGGCGCTCCCCTCCCCCGGCGGCCTGGCGCTCGTGACCGCCGGGGCTGCTCTCGCCGTTCTCGCCGCCGCGCGGGCGGCCCGGCAGAAGGCCTGATGACTCCGGGCCCCCTGCTCTTCGCCCGGTTCGCCTTCCCTCCGAACCGGCTGGGTTACTGCGGCCCGGCCGACCATCAGGGCCTGTTCGAGATGGCGGCCGGGGCGGCCCCGGTCGCCGAACTAGCCGCCATGGCGCGAGCCTTCGAAGGCGCTTACCCCTACCTGCAGTTGATCGCCGCCGCCAACGGCCTGGCCGACCCCCTCGACGCCCGGGTGGTAGAGGCCTACTGGGTGGGCAGCCCACTGCTCGAGCGAGTCGACATGGCGGCCATGGGATCCTCCCTCGACGAGCGCTTCCGGGCACGGGTGGCGGTGCGCACCTGGCCCCTGCT
>CAZJRF010000003.1:0-1464 GCA_964548475.1 uncultured Acidimicrobiia bacterium | reverse complement strand
GGGGCGGCCCCTCACCACTCCTTCCACGTCTTCAGCATCTATCCCTGGATGGGCCTCCTGCGGGAAGGGAACGTTGATCATCCGCTGCGTGTGCTCGACCAGTGCCGCATCCGCTGGGGCCTGGTGCAACAGGTGGACGGAGACCGGGTGATCGTGGAGAGCCGGCCGCTCACCTGGGACGGCCGCGCCCTGGGGTACGGGCTGCCGCGGCTGGAGACGGTCACCTGGGCCCGGGGCGGGGTAGGGCTGAGCGACCCGCTGCGACCCGGCGACACCGTCGCCATGCACTGGGACTGGGTCTGCGACCGCCTCTCGGAGCGCCGCCTGGGCCGCCTGCGGCGCTGGACCCAGCGCCACCTGGACATCGCCAACGGGACCGCCCACCCGGCCCCGGCCGCCGTCCTCGGCTGAGCCGGCCCGTTCCCATCGCTCATTGCAGCGGCGGGAACGGACTTTCCCCTCTCTCGTCCTCTTCCACACGCACCCGGTCGGCCCGGGTCTCCTCGATCACGTGCTCCACGGCCGGGTCCACCAGTGAGGTGATCTCCAGCATCGCCATCCCGGCGGAGCCGATCGGGGCCCGATGAGTGCGGTAGTAAATCCAACCCCGCCCCTCGGCCCAGAGGGCCAGGCGGTGCAGACCGTACAGAGCGGCCAGGCCCAGGGAGAGCCACAACAGCCACCACATGCCGCGATTGTCCCACGCCGCTCCATCGGCGGCCGTCCCCCGGCCTTCCCTCCCGGCTCCAACTACCCTGGGCTTATGGACCCCATCCACCGTCTCGGCCGGCCGGCGCTCCGCCGACCGCGCGCTCTCCTCGCCTGGGAGGGGTGGAACGACGCCTGCGACTCCGCCTCCGGGGCGGCCGCCTTCCTCCTCGGCCAGTTCGACCTGGAGCCCTTCGCCGTCATCGAACCGGAGGAGTTCTACGACTTTCAGGCCCACCGCCCCGTGGTACACACCGAGAACGGCGGCACCCGCCGCCTCACCTGGCCCGGCACCCGCTTCTACGCAGTAGAGATGCCCGACCAGCCCCGCGACCTGGTGGTGGTGGTCGGCGACGAGCCCAACCTGCGCTGGAAGACCTACACCCGGCTGGTCACCCAGGTGCTGGCCGACGCCGACGTGGAGATGGTGGTGACGCTGGGGGCGTTCATCGGCCAGGTGGCCCACACCGTCCCGGTGCCGCTGATGGGGGTGGCCACCCAGCCCGAACTAGTCCCCAACCACCAACTGTCACCCTCCTCATACGAGGGACCCACCGGGATCATCGGGGTGCTGCTGGAAGCCTGCCGGGAGATGGGCCTGCCCGCCTTGAGCCTTTGGGCGGCCGTCCCCCATTACCTGGCCGCCAACCCCAACCCCCGGGCGATGCTGGCGCTGCTCCGCAAGGCGGCCGAGGTGCTCGAGGTGACCGTCGACGCCGCCGACCTTGCCGAAGTGGCCGACGAGTTCCAGGGCCA
>CAZJRF010000002.1:8906-39251 GCA_964548475.1 uncultured Acidimicrobiia bacterium | reverse complement strand
GTCACCGTCGAGTTCCTCCCCTTTGAGATCGGCACCCCTCTGATTGTGGTGTTGCTGGTCTCGCTGCTGGTCGGGGTCATCCTCGACGAGATTGTCGGCTGGGCTTACCGGGCCCGCCGGCGCCGCACCCTCACAGATAAGGAAGAACTGAAGCGCCTCCGGGCGGACCGGGAACGGAGGGTGGAGGAAGGGAGCAACGACCTCCGCTGAGTCTCCCCCACGGCGACCGACTCCGGGGTCTTCATCCCACCAGTCCGTCTCGGCAGGTGTGCCCGCCCATGTCGAGCGACACCTGTCGCCCCGGGGGTGCGGTGCACAGATGTCACATGAGGACCGCTCGCCCGAGGCTCAGGCAACCCCCGATCGCAACCTGGGCGGGCGTTGTGGAATGTGACCTGAACTCAGGCAGGCCTGTCTGGGGTGCGGAGGATGATCCCTACTTGTCGAAGAGGAGCAAGGCGGCGGTGATGAGAGCGCCGATCGCCAGGATCTCATCCGCCGCGCCGAAGTCGAAGACCCCGAACAGCATTAGCGCCCAGTAGACCAGGAGTACCGCCAGGGCCTTCTGCCAGAGCTTGCCTTTCCCCAGTCCGAGCTTCATTGAACCTCCAGTCGATGCCTAGTCGAAGACCCCGAAAATGTTGAGCCCACCCAGGAGGATCCCGATGATGAGCAACACCACTCCCAGGAGCATCTTGCGCCGGAACATGTAGATGATTCCGGCGACGATGAGGACCGCTCCGATCGCCCAAAGCACCGGTACGGTGACCGATGCGAGGAGTGGAAAGAGACCTGCCAGCACTCTGCCTCCCTTCCTGGGGAACCGAGGCTAGTGGGCCCGGAGCCGCCACGCCCGCCAGAAGCCCCCTTTTCAACCCAGAGAGAACCCGGGGCGACGCATGATCAGCCCGCGGCGCCTCGGTGCCGACGGCCCAAGAGAAAGCGGAGCTGCCACGCCTGCGCTGCCCGCTCGGCCTTGCCGGCCTTCCGGGCCTTCTGGTCCTGGCGCTTCTGCTCCTGGCGATCCTGCTTGAGGTGACGAGCGGCAGGCTTCCTGTGGCTGAAGTCGTCGCCCTTGCCGTTGCTGGCCACACCAGCCTCCCCTGCCCTGTCGTGCCTACGTTCGCACGGAGAACATCCCCGTACATGGGTCCCGACACCTGACCGGGAGACGACGACTACCTCCGCCGTCTGGCGAGCCCCCACCCACCATCGACGGCCAGCGCCACCAGCACGATGATCAGAATGATGAGCCAGCCACTCATACCGACTCGCCTGGGCCACAAGGACCTGATGTCTCGGTGACCCGGGTCTCCCTGCCAACGCCGGCCCGGTACCAACACCGACCAGACCCGACTTCCCATCGGACACCAGCGGGCCATGCCTGCGCCCGGCGTGTCAGCCGAGCCGGGGTTGTCTAATCGGGCGGCATCGCCGGGGCCCGGGGGAGTGCGCTGTCAGCCGGGCCGAACGGCCCGGCCACCCCGAATTGCCACGCGACCACCCTGATCCTGAACAAGAGTGCGGGAAGATACGAGCAGGGGCGCTGAGGGGCTGAATCTGTCTCCCTGATAGCGTTAACGCGCACCACAATCAGTCCAGGGGGTCCTGCATGGCCTGGAATGTCACTGATGTTTCGGCAACTCGTAACACCTGAGAGGAGTCCGGGAATGAAGGACACGCAGCGGTCCCCAAGAGCACTACTGACAAGGCATCCAAGGGATTCACGGAGGAGGAACGAGCTGCGATGAGGGAGCGCGCCCTGGAGTTGAAGGCGGCCGCGCGTCGCGGCCGGGGCGCGGGCAAGGTGGACGGGGAAAGCGACGTGCTCGCGAAGACCGCCGAGATGCCGGAATCGGACGGCGCCATGGCCGAGCGCATCCATGCCATCGTCAAGGCCACCGCCCCATCTCTCTCGCCGAGGACGTGGTACGGGATGCCCGCGTATGCCAAGGACGGCAATGTCATCTGTTTCTTCCCAAGCGCGCAGAAGTTCAAGGCGAGGTACGGGACGTTCGGCTTCAGCGACAAGGCAAGCCTCGACGAAGGCGTCATGTGGCCGACCGCCTTCGCTCTTAAGGAGTTGACCCCCACCGAAGAGGCACGGATCGCCGCGCTCGTGAAGAAAGCGGTCAGTTGACGGCTGAGCTCCCCGGTGGCCTCGCCGTGGTGGCACGGGCCTGGGGGGAAATGGGTGACCATGCCGGTGCTCTTCCAACATCAGACCCTGCCACGGGTGAGGGTGATTACAGCTGCCCGGCGAGGGGCGCTGCGGTCCAGAGAACTGTCGCACCCGGGCGATAGGGTGCAGCATGACCATCGGAACCGCCCTCGAAGCGCCCCCCGCTCCCGATGGCGAGCTGCTGGAACCATCCCGGTTGTCCGATGGGGGGCTGGTGGAGGAACTGCTGACGGTGCGGCGCCGGGTGGCCGCTCTTGAGGCCCGCTCGGCGGCGCTGCTGGCCGAGGTCGAACGGCGGGGCATCCCGCAGGAAGAGGGGTTCGGGTCGGCGACGGGCTGGCTGGTGGCCTTGACCGGGGATCCGCCGCCGGTGTGCCGTTCTCGGGTGGCGGTGGCCCGGGCGTTGCGCCGGATGCCGGCGGCTCGGGAAGCGTTCGCGACGGGTGAGTTGTCCGAGCCGCGGGTGCGGCTGCTGGCTGCTGCCTGCGAGTTCGCCCCGGAGGTGTTCAGTCGGGACGAGGCGCTGCTCGTGCAGCAGGCCCGGGCGCTTCCCGCCAAGGTGTTTCCCCGGGCGGTGGCGCATTGGCGGCGGCTGGCCGACGCGGACGGGGCGCGGGCTGAGGCGGAAAGAGCCTTCGAACGCCGGCGGCTGCACATCTCAGCCACCTGGGGTGGCATGGTGCGCCTGGACGGGGACCTGGACCCCGAATCGGGAGCCACCGTCATGGTGGCTCTGGGCTCGCTGGCCGAACCCCAGGCCCTGGACCCCGACGATGGACGCAGCCCGGCCCAGCGCCGCGCCGACGCCCTGGTCGAGATCTGCCGCCGCCACCTCCACAGCCAAGACCGGCCTCAGATCGGTGGGGAACGCCCCCATGTGACGGTGACGGTGGACCTCGATACCCTGCTCGGCCGGGGCCAGGTGCTGGTCGACCTGGAAACCGGCCCCATAACCCTCGAAGCTGTGCGCCGCCTCGCCTGTGACGCTGCCATCACCCCCGTGGCCGCCCGGGCCAACGAAGAGCCCGTGGCCGGCCGCAGGACCCGGGTGGTGCCCCCTGCCCTCCGGCGGGCGCTCCACCAGCGGGACCAGGGCAGCACTCACCCCGGCTGCGATGTTCCCGCCCGCTGGTGCGACGCCCACCACCTCGTCCACTGGGCCCAAGGCGGCAGAACCGAACTTGCCAATCTGCGGCTGCTTTGTCGAAGACACCACCAGGCGGCCCACCAGCACGCCCCCTACCCGCGCCGGGAGTAGGCCTTCTCAGCCCGGGTCGTGGGGCAGGTTGCTGCGGGCCGCCCGCAGGAAGGCGTAGGGGGTCTCGTACAGGAAGTTGGAGACGCGCGAGGTGTACACGTCGGCGTAGCGCTCCACTTGGCGGGCGAACAGGCTCTTGTCGTAGCCCGACCTCATCAGCGGGCCCCAGGCCTGGTTGCGGATCTCCCCGGCCGCCCGGGCCAAGGGGCCGATGCGGTCGTCCAGCGCCACCAGCTCTTCCTGCAGGCGGACAATCTCGGCTTCGGAGTCGGCCGCCTCCGCGTCGGCCGAGGCGTAGCCGTGGCGGGCCCGCTGGCGGGTCAGGCGGGTGTGGGCCAGGGTACGCTCGAGCCGTTCCTTCTCGGCCATCAGCGCCCGCAGGGCGTCCTCGGTGGGGCGGAAGGCCTCCAGCTCGTCGATCTCCAACTCCAGCTCGCGCAGGATCAGCGCCGTGCGCCAGCGCAGCGCCGCCTTGCTCACGTGCACGTCGGCGTACAGGTGATCCCCCACGTACAGGATCTCGTCGCCCGACAGGCCCAGGTGCTCCTCGACACGGGCGGCGCACCCGCCAAAGTAGATGCCCCCCGGCTCCAGCTCCCCCCGTTGGGGGAGCAGCAGGCCCTGCTCTTCGTCGACGATCCGGTACAGAGGGCGCTGCTCGGCGAAGAACCCGGGCTTGTCGGCGTCAACGATGACCAGGTCGAAGAGATCCCGCCAGGCCATCCCCTTCGGCAGGTACGGGTTGAAGGCGATCTCCATCAGCCGGCGGGTGTAGTCCCAGTCCGAGTTGGTGATCAGCATCAGCCGCTTGCCGGCGTAGCGCTGGTCCAGGAGGGCCGTGGGAGCCTCCGGGTCGGGGACCAGGAACCGCTCCGGCTCGGCGAGGATCTCCTCCTTCAAGGTACCGGGCAGGTGCGCCTCGTCCACTGAGGCCCGTACCACCCGGTACAGATCGGCATAAGACATCACTCCTAGACGCCCGGCGTCGAGCAGGTCCACCATCTGGGCGAAGAGGGTGGCCTCCGACAGGGTGAACAGGGTGTTGAGGAAAACGAACCGGGGGTCGCCGAGGTCCACCACCGTGCCGCTGTAGGCGGCCCGCAGCTCCTCGAACTCCAGGAAGCGGGTGCCGTGGGCCGCCCGGATCACGTAGCCGAAACGGGTGGGCTTGACCAGGTTCCCCAGCTCCAGATCGATAGTGAGGCCGCGGATCACCCGGCTCGGGTCGAAGTCGAAGCCTTCGGCGGGTAGGCCGCGACGGGCCAGGTAGGGGAGAGTGTGCTGGTAGGCGCGGCGCTCCCACTCTTCGACCCGGTAGTGCACCAGGGTGTAATCCATGTCGTACCCGATGGCCCGGATACGGCGCAGGTTCAGCGTCCGGTTTCCGAAGAGGCGGCGGGCCGGAGGCGTTTGGTTGGGCATCACACCGGTCATGGTAAGTGCTGGAGGGCCGACTGCGCTGTCGGGCGCCACGGGTTCATTCGACCACGGCTTCCTGCGGCTCCGGACTGCGCAGCCAGACCGTCTGCTGTGGGAAGGGGATCTCGACGCCGGCCGCGTCCAGGCCGTCCTTGATGCGGCGGCGGACCAGGCGGGAGACCGCCCACTGCTCGCCCGGGTCCACCTTGAGCATGAGGCGGATGACGACCGCCGAGTCGCTGAGGTCCTCCACTCCGAGGACGGTGGGCTCCTCCAGGATGGTCGCCCCGGGGAGGGCATCGCGCCACACTGAGTCGGCCGCCTCCTTGATGGCTCGAGTGGCCAGGTCGAGGTCGGCGCCGTAGGCCACCCCGATGTCGAGTACGGCTCGCGACCACAGCTGCGACTTGTTGGCTACCCGGCGGATCTCTCCGTTGGGGAAGAACCACACGTTCCCGTTCAGGTCGCGCAACCGAGTGGTGCGCAGGCGGATCTCCTCCACCACCCCGGAGGCATCTCCCACGTCGATGACGTCGCCGATGCCGTACTGGTCCTCGGCCAGCATGAACAGGCCGCTCAGGAAGTCGCGCACCAGGCTCTGGGCGCCAAAGCCCAGGGCGATGCCCACGATCCCCGCCCCGGCGAGGATGGGTCCCAGGTTCACCCCGAACTCGGCCAGCACGATCAGGGCGGTCACCCCCCAGACGACCACCGACACCAGGCTGCGTAGCACAGTGCCGAGAGCCTGCGCCCGCTGGCGGCCCCGCTCCCTCTGCTCTATCAGGCGCTGGGCGCGGGCCGCCGCCCGCTCGCTCAGGGTGGACGACGGGCCCTCGGCCGCCTCCTGCTCGGCGTTGCGGGCCCGCTCCTCCCGCTGGGTCACCAGGCGGTCTACCAGGCGCTGGATCCCCCGCCGGAGCAGGCGGCTGACCACAAAGGCGATGGCAAGGACCAGGAGCATCTTGAGGGGCTTGGCCACCACCCATTCCATTACCCGGGCGAGGGTGTCGTTCCCGGTGAGGTCGTACAGCAGCTTGCAGACCACCCCGGGGGCATTGCCGCAGGCCTCGGCCAGCCCCGTCTCGGGGGCGGCCTGGGCCATCAGCAGGGTGGGGAAGGGACCGGTCATGACGTCCTCCTGTGCCTCGTGCCTGCCAGAACCTAGTGAGGTCGGGTGGCTGTTGCCCAGGCCCGGCCGGGCGCCTAGCGTGCCCGGGCGATGCCTCTCGACGAGCACCGGCGCGCCAATCGGGCCAACTGGGACGACCGGGTTGCCATCCATTGGGATTCTCCCGTCTACGACACGGCCGGGTTCGTCACCGATCCGGCGCGGCTCAGCGACGAGGTCGCCTTCGACGCTCCCTACGTCGGCCCGGTGGCCGGCAAGCGCCTTCTGCACCTGCAGTGCCACATGGGCAAGGACACCCTGTCGTGGGCCCGCCTGGGGGCCGAAGTCACCGGCATCGACTTCTCGGAAGCGGCCATCGCGGCCGCCCGCTGCCTCAGTGCGGAGAGCGGCACCCCGGGCCGCTTCCTGGTAGCCGAGCTGTACGACGCCCCGCAGGTGCTGGCCGAGACCTTCGACGTGGTCTACACCGGGGTGGGTGCCCTCAACTGGCTGCCCGACATCGCCCGCTGGGGGCAGGTGGTGGCCGGGTTCCTGGCCCCGGGAGGCCTGTTCTACATCCGCGAGGGCCACCCCATGCTGTTCTGTCTCGATTGGCGCCGGGACGAGGAGCTTCTGGTGCGCTACCCGTACTTCGAGACCGTCGAGCCGGTGCCCGACGACGATCCTTCCACCTACGCCGGTCCGGGCACGGTGGCCCATGCCCGCACCTACGAGTGGAACCACGGCCTGGGCGAAACGGTCACCGCCCTGCTCAACGCCGGGCTGGTGATGACCTCGCTGCGGGAGCACCGGGACCTGGCCTGGCAGGGGCTGCCCCAGATGACCCGGGGGGACGACGGCAGGTGGCGCCTGCCCGAGCACCAGCGCGACCTGGTGCCGGTGATGTTCTCCCTGACCGCGCGCCGGCCGGTCTGAGGCCCCTGGCCGCGCAATCCTGCCGCCCCCGGGCATAATCACCCCGTGCGACTGCTCATTGTGGAGGATGAGGTCCGCCTGGCCGAGGCCTTGCAGAGGGGTCTGGAGGCGGAGGGCTTCGAGGCCGACCTGGCTTTCGACGGCCTGGACGGGCTGGCCAAGGCCCTGGTCGGGGAGTACGACGCGATCGTGCTGGACATCCTGCTACCGGGTATGAACGGCTACCGCGTGTGCGCCGAGATCCGGGCGGCGGGCAACTGGACTCCCATCCTCATGCTCACCGCGAAGTCGGGCGAGTTCGACGAGGCGGAAGCCCTCGACACCGGGGCCGACGACTTCCTTTCCAAGCCCTTCTCCTACGTCGTGCTCGTGGCCCGGCTCCGCGCCCTGGTACGGCGGGGGAGCGGGCCCCGGCCGGCTCCCTGCCAGGTGGGTGATCTCCGCCTCGACCCGGCCGTCCGCACTTGCGACCGGGGAGGTGTGGCCATCCACTTGACCCCCCGTGAGGTGGACCTGCTCGAGGCGCTGATGAGCCGGCCCGGCGAGGTGGTCGGTAAACAGGAGCTGCTCGACCGGGTATGGGGCCCCGACGCCGAAGTCGATCCCAACGTGGTGGAGGTCTACCTGGGCTACCTGCGGCGCAAGATCGATCGTCCCTTCGGGCGTGACACCCTGCGCACCGTGCGCGGGGTGGGATACCTGCTGGCGGCCGACTGATGCCCCTCTTCCGCTCGGTTCGCTCGCGCATCACCCTGGTCACCACCGTGGTGGTGGGCGTGGCGCTTGTCGTCGGTGGGGTGGCCCTGCTGATGATCACCCGCCGGGCCCTGATCAGCGACGTGCGGGTCACCCTGACCGGCAGCCTCATCGATGTGCGCCGGGAGCTGGATCGGGGGGTGGCCACCGAGCTGGCACTGCTCTCCCTGGGAGTGGCGGTCGACCCCTTTGCGGTCACCTCACAGATGATCGACCGCAATTGTGCCCCGTTGCTCGCCGACGCGTATGGCAGCGAGCAGCGCAGCTTCTCCGACTTTTACTACCTGCGCGGGATCAGGAACGCGGTCGTGCTCGCCTACGAGACCTGTAGCCAGCGCACCAACCCGCTGTTCTCTTCGACCGAGCGTTGCGAGCGGGTGGCGATCAACGCAGTCGGCGACCCGGTGGTTACCTTCGACGAGTACGAGGAGATCGCCTCCTCCGACGAGTTCCGCAACGCCTTCGATGAGTGCCTGGCGGGGGAGGTGCTGGTCGATGAGCGCGTGACGGCGGCGGTGGGGGTGTGCGACCGCATCATCACTGCCGCCTTCGACGACGTGGATGTGCTCGACCGGCGGGCGGTGGAAGGGCGCCTGCAGGATGTGCTCTACACCTACGCCGCCTGCATGCGCAGCAACGGCGTGCCCGAGTACCCCGACCTGACGCTCACCGGGGTGGGGGAAGGAGGCGGGCTCTCGGTGCTCACCGGGCTGGTGGGCCGCTCGGTGGTGCTGCCCTCCCTGGACAAGGTCACGGCCGATGTGGAGACCTTCGGGCGAGTGATCTCGGTGGTGGTGCCGGTGCTGGTGCTGCTCCTGGCACTGGTCGCCTGGCTGGTGGTAGGCCGGGCGCTGCGCCCGGTGGAGGCCATCCGGGCGCGCGTCGCCAAGATCGGGGCGAGCGGCCTGGGCCAGCGCGTGCCCGATCCTGGGACCGGTGACGAGGTGAGCCGTCTGGCCGCCACCATGA
Source organism: uncultured Acidimicrobiia bacterium (assembly GCA_964548475.1). Taxonomy (GTDB): domain Bacteria; phylum Actinomycetota; class Acidimicrobiia; order Spongiisociales; family UBA11373; genus VGBK01. The sequence goes on along the minus strand of CAZJRF010000002.1, from coordinate 30,623 downwards.
ACGCCATGCTCGACCGGCTGCAGCGCTCGTCGGAACGGCAGCGCCGCTTCGTCTCCGATGCCTCACACGAGCTGCGCAGTCCGCTGGCCTCACTGCGCACCCAGCTGGAAGTGGCACTAGCCCACCCCGACCGGGCCGATTGGCACTTGGTGGCCTCGGGGGTGTTGGAGGAGGGGGAGCGCATGGAGCGGCTGGTCGACGACCTGCTGGCCCTGGCCCGGGCAGATGAGGGGGCGGTGCTGGCCCACACCGAGGAGATGGACCTGGCCGAGATCTTTGCCGCCGAGGCGGAGAGGGTGGAGGGGCTGGTGGTGGACACCTCGGCGATCGACCCGGCGGTGGTGCGGGGTGACCCCCAGTCGCTGCGACGGGCCATCCGCAACCTGCTGGACAACGCCCGGCGCCACGCCGCCAGCCGCATCGTGCTGCGGGTGCACATGGAGGGGGGCGAGGTGCTGGCGGTGGTGGAGGACGACGGCACCGGCATCCCCGAAGCCGAGCGGGAGCAGGTGTTCGAGCGTTTCGCCCGCCTGGAGGAGGCGCGCGATCGCGACGCGGGGGGCACCGGCCTGGGGCTGGCGGTGGTGCGGGAGATCGTGCAGGCGCACGGAGGCACGGTGGTGGCGGAGGAGGGCGACGCCGGGGGCGCCCGCCTGGTGGTGAGGCTGCCCACGCGCTCCCACCCGTAGGGAGGCGCGGCGCGGATCGTGTGATCTGCGCTACTCACCCGGCCGCTAGGGTGAGCGTGAGATGGAGGCACTGGCCGCCGTCGGCTATCTGGTCGGCGCTTATCTGCTCGGCTCCCTTCCCTTTTCCTACGTGATTGCCCGCCTGGTGTCGGGCACCGATCTGCGGCGGCTGGAAAGCGGCACGGTGTCGGGGACCGGGGTGGGGCGCTCTTCCGGGTTCTGGCCCATGGCGGTGGCCGGCATCGCTGACATCACCAAAGGGGCGGCGGCGGTGTTCCCCATGGCGGCGGATCGCCCGTGGCTGGCGGCCCTGGGGGCGGGGGCGGCGGCGGCGGGCCACAACTGGTCCATCTTCCTGCGGGGAGAGGGCGGGCGCGCCATCTCGGCGGCCCTTGGTTCCACCCTGGTGCTGGCCTGGCCGGGCACGGTGGTGCTGGGCTTGGGCATGGGAGTGGGGCGGCTCTTCCGCCAGACCGGCCTGAGCTCCTTCATCTCCCAGGCCATCCTGCCCGGGGTGCTGGCGCTCACTCACGGAGCGACCGGGGCGCTCCTGGCGGTCGCCCTGGCGGTGCCGATGTGGCTGAAGCGTCTCCTGGGCAACGGGCGGCCGCAGCGGGAACGGCCCCGGGTGTACCTGAGCCGCCTGTTTTTGGACAACGACGACGGCCTGCAAGGGACGGCTCGGCCGTCGCAGTGAGGTAGCGTCGTGCCCACGAGGTAGGTGAACATGCCCGTCAGGGTCATCACCGACAGCACCGCCGCCGTCGACGCCGGCCTGGCCGCGTCCAACGGGATCTTCATCGTGCCCTGCCGGGTGGTCCTGGGGGAGGTCGGCTACCCCGATGGCACGCTGGCCCTGCGCGAGTTGCTGGATCGTTTCGACGAGGGGGTGACCACCGCCGGTCCTGCCCCTGGTGACTTCTCCGCCGCGCTGGCCGGGGCCGACGATGGTGCGGTGGTGGTCACCGTGGCGGGCAAGCTCAGCAGCAGCTTCAAGTCGGCTGGCGTGGCCGCCGATCTGGTCGCGGGCGGCCGGGCGCGGGTGGTGGACAGCGGCACGGCGGCCGGCGCCCAGGCGCTGGCCGTGCTGCATGCCGCCCGGGTGGCGGCCGGAGGGGCCGGCCTGGACGAGGTGGAGGCGGCGGCTCGCGAAGTGCTGGGCAAGGTGCGCCTCTTGGGGGTCCTGCAGACCTTCGACTACCTGGTGCGCGGGGGCCGGCTGAACAGCGTGGTGGGCAAGTTGGCCGCCGGCCTGCGAGTTCACCCGGTCTTCGAACTGCGCCGGGGCAACATCGTGAGCATGGCCCCTTGCTTCAGCCAGGAGCGGGCGGTGGGCCGCCTCCTGGCCTACTGGCGCCGGTCGCGCATACCGGGTGCCCGCCTGCACGTGATCGCGCTGCATGCCCTGGCCCCCGAGGGAGCCGAGCGATTGCTGGAGGGGGTGCGCCGCGAGGTGGAGCCGGCCACCGGGCTGATCTCCGAGTTCGGGCCGGTGATGGTGGTGCACACCGGGCCCGGCCTCCTGGGGCTCTCCTGGTGGTGGGAAGAGGGCTGATCACCCGATGCCGCGCTACGAGGTCCTCTCCCACACGGCCGACACCGGGTTAGTTGCCCACGGCGAGAGTCGGGCGGAGGCATTTGCCAACGCTGCCTTCGGGATGTTCGACCTGGTGTTCGACCTGTCGGGCGTCCCCGCCGTGGAGGAGTGCCGGGTAGAGGTGCAGGCGGAGACGCCGGGTGAGCTGCTGGTGGCCTGGCTGTCGGCCCTGCTGGCCGAGGCCGAGATTCGGGGACTGGCGTTCTCGTCCTTCTCCGTAGGTCTCCTCCCGGGCGGGCACCTGGTGGGGACTGCGGCAGGTGCCCCGTCGGCCGGGTTGGAGCTGCGCGGCCCGCCGGTGAAGGCGGTCACCTATCACGACCTGGCGGTCGAGGAGGCACCCGGAGGCTGGCGGGCCCAGGTCATCTTCGACGTGTGAGCCGGGTCTACAGTCCGACCGTGAAACCTGCCGCTGCCGACCCGTCCACGTGAGATCGGTTCATCTTCCCAACTGGGACGCGGTCATCCGCTACCACGACCTCCCCGGGGTTGAACCGGCGGTGGTTTTCCTGCACGGCCTGGGGGCCGCGTGCTCGTCGGAGCTGGTCGGCGTGGCCTCCCTGCCTCCCTTTGCCCGCCACCGCCGGCTGCTGATCGACCTGCTCGGGTTCGGTTACAGCGACCGTCCCCGGGGCTGCCGCTACCGCCTGGTGGACCACGCTCGCGCGGTGGCCGGGGTGCTCGACGCGGCCGGGGCGACCGGCTGCCGGGTGGTCGGCCATAGCATGGGGGGTACGGTCGCCATCACCCTGGCCGCCCTGCGCCCCGACCTGGTGTCGGCCCTGGTGGTTGCCGAGGGGAACCTGGACCCGGGGGTCGGCACCGGCAGCGTCGAGATTGCCGCCTGGAGTGAGGCGGAGTACGTGGCCCGGGGGCACGACTTCATGCTGGGTCGCCTGCGGGGGGAGGCCCGGGCCGGCGATGCAGTGATGGGGGTCTATGCCGCCGCCTTTCGCCTGGCCGCTCCCTACGCCGTCCACCGCAGTGCGGTAGGGCTCCTGGCCCGCATCCGGCCGACGGCGCGGGAGAACCTCTGCTCGTTCCGCGGCCCCAAGGCTTACGTCTTCGGCGAGCGCTCGTTGCCCAACGTCGACCAGGAGACGCTGCCCCAGCACGGGGTGGAGGTGCTGGTGGTGCCCGGTGCCGGCCATGCCATGGTGGTGGAGGCCCCGGAGGCTTTTGCTCGCGTCGTCGGCCGCTTCCTGCGGCGGGTACCCGGCTGAGCCCCGCTCCTTTCGCCCCGGCGGCGCCGTCCGTACAGTGTCGGCATGGAGTTCACCCGCACCGGTGAGGTCACCTGGGAGCTGCGGCGCGAAGGCGGTATGCGCGTGCCCGGCCGGGTGTTCGCTTCGCCGGGCCTCTTCGCCAAGGCGGAGGCCGACCGGGCCCTGCAGCAGGTGGCCAACGTGGCTCACCTGCCGGGCATCGTGGAGGCCTCCTTCGCCATGCCCGACATCCACTGGGGCTATGGGTTCCCCATCGGCGGGGTGGCGGCCACCGATGTGGAGCGCGACGGGGTGGTCTCCCCGGGCGGGGTGGGTTTCGATATCTGCTGCGGGGTGCGCTTGCTCGCCTCGGCCCTGACCGAGGCCGACTTCCGGCGACAGGCCCCCGCGGTCATGGCCGAGTTGGACGCCCGTATCCCTCGCGGCCTGGGCAAGGGGGCGGTGGCCGGCAGGCGCCTGCTCGATGATGTCCTGACCCGGGGGGCCGCCGCGGCGCTCGAAGCCGGGTACGGGGTGCCCGCCGACCTGGAGCGGTGCGAGGAGCACGGCATCTCGGCGGGGGGCGACCCGGGGGCCATCTCGGCCAAGGCGCTGGAACGGGGCGGCGGGCAGCTGGGCTCGCTGGGGGCCGGCAACCACTTCCTGGAGGTGCAGGTGGTGGACCGGGTGGAGGATGTCGAGGTGGCGGAGGTCTTCGGCCTGGCCGAGGGGATGGTCACGGTGATGATCCACTGCGGCAGCCGGGGCCTGGGGCACCAGGTGTGCACCGACTACCTGGCCGAGATGGGCCGGGCGATGAGCCGCCACGGCATCAGCGTTCCCGACCGCCAGCTGGCCTGCGTGCCGGTGCGTTCCAAGGAGGGGGAGGGCTACCTGCGGGCGATGGTTACCGCCGCCAACTTCGCCTGGGCCAACCGCCACTTGCTGGCCCACACCGCCCGGGAGGCCTTCGCCGCTGCCCTGGGCACCGGGGTGGGGAAGCTGGGGATGAACCTGGTGTTCGACGTCGCCCACAACCTGGCCAAGGTGGAGGAGCATCGAGTGGGGAAACACTCGCGGCGGCTGTGCGTGCACCGCAAGGGGGCCACCCGGGCTTTCGGCCCCGGGCATCCTGCGCTGCCCGCGGACCTGCGCCCGCTGGGCCAGCCGGTGCTGATCCCGGGGAGTATGGGCACCGCCTCCTGGGTGCTGCGAGGGGTGGCCGACAACCCGGCCTTCGCCACTGCCGCCCACGGAGCCGGGCGGTTGATGAGCCGCAGCGCGGCCAAGAAGGCGCGGGGCGGCCGGGAGGTGATGCGCGACCTGGAGGCCAAGGGCATATCGGTGCGGCCGGGCTCGGTGGGCCTGCTGGCCGAGGAGGCGCCCTATGCCTACAAGGATGTTGACTCTGTCGTCGAGGTCTGCGAGCGGGCGGGGCTGGCCGCGCCGGTCGCCCGGCTACGGCCCATCGGGGTCGTGAAGGGGTGAGGTTGCGGGACCGGCGTCCGGCCGGCTCTCCTACGACCCCCGGATCCTCTTGATGTTCCGGTTGCTCAACTTGGCCAGCGCCGGGTAGACCGCGAGCTGCCACCGCTTCAGCGGCAAGTAGCGATCCGAGGACATGTAGTCCGAGAAGTCCTCCCACGTGCCGTGGTCTTCGACGACTGCGCCCATGTGGACGAACCCGGCCTCCCCGAAGTTGAACTCGCAGCTGCTGGGGCCCTTGGCGATCGATACCGAGAAGCCGTGGGAGCGGCCGCTCTCCTCCAGGCGCCTACGAGCCGGCTCGTAGAAGGCCCGGTCGTTGATGTAGGTGTCGATCGGCTTCCACTCCCCGTCGATCTGGATCTCCGTCCACGTATGCCCGCCCGCCGCGGGCAGGAACGGGAAGGCAAAGGAGGGGAAGACTCCTCTCATGATCTCGATGTTGATCAGCCCGGTGTGAATCCGGCTCGGCACCCCGGCCGCCCGACAAAGAGCGTGGAAGAGCGTCGCCTTGGTGTTGCAGTAGCCGAGGCCGCGCTCCAGGGTCTCCGATGCCTGGACCCGGTCCCACACCGGTGGGAAGCCGAAGCGGATCCCATCTTGCACGAAGGCGAAGATCGCCTTGGCCCTGGCGAGAGCGGTTGGCGCGGCTGCGGTCAGGTCCATCGCGCGCTCGCGGACGGCGGGATGGTCGGAATCCGACAGGGCCTGGTGGGTGGTCATGATGTGCCTCCCGGAGTTCGACCCGACCCTGCCCGTGTCACGGGTGCGGTCTGATCCTCTGACGATAGCTGCCGGGGCGTCCGGTGTCGGGCCGGGCAGCCGCCCCGGCGGCCTGCGCTCTAGCCGATGGGCAGGCTGGTAGCTGAAAGGGTGGCTCCGCCGGTGGCCACCAGTCGTCCCGCTGCGGTGCGCACCTCGGCGTCGGCCACCGCAATGCGGTTGCCGATGCGGACCACCTCACCGATAGCCACCAGGTCCTCGGCGCGGGCCGGTTCCAGCAGCCGCACCTGGAGTTCGACGGTGGTGATCCACGACTCGTAGTGGACGGCAGCCGCGCACCAGGCGGCGGCATCCACCAGCGTGGCCAGCACCCCGCCGTGGATGTCGCCCAGGGCGTGCTCCAGGTGGGGGGAGTGGGGGAGGGTGATGACGGGGCGCAGATCCTCGTCGAAGCGGATGGCCGCCCCCAGGTGGACCAGGAACAACCCGCGCGGCAGCCAGGCTTCGATAGCACGGGCACGGGCGGCCATGACCTCGCTGGGCACGGCGGCGAGTCTACGTGCCCGCGGCCGGCCTCACTCCATGGGCGCGGCCTGCAGCACCGAGAAGAAGGCGCCGTCGGCGCTGCGCAGCGCCGCGAAGCGGCCCCAGGTGCTGATGGGGGTGGCGGGGACGATGACCGTGCCCCCGGCCGCCAGGGCGGCGGCCACCGCGACGTCGGCATCGTCCACGTGGAAGTAGACGGCCCAGACGGGCGGCGCGTCGCCCACGTGGGGAGGGAGGGAGACCATGCCCGCCCGGCCGGCCTCCCCGTCCTTGAACAGGTAGTAGGCGCCGTCGGGCATCGGCACCTTCTCCAGCGACCAGCCGAAGACCGAGCAGTAGAACTCCCCGGCCGGCCCCGGGTCGGGCACTTGCATCTCAACCCACGACAGAGCCCCGTGCTCGTCGGTCAGTTCGGCTCCCGGGTGGCCGCCTTCCTGCCAGACTCCGCAGAGCCCCCCGGCCGGATCGAAGAAGGCCCCGCCCCGGCCCAGGCCCGGAACGTCGAAGGCCGGTCCCACCGGACGACCCCCGGCTTGTCGAACTGCGGCGAGGGCGGCGTCGGCGTCGGCCACCGCCACGTAGGCCAGCCAGTAGGGCAGGGCCCCCATGCGCAGCATGTCCTCGCTGAGGTGGTAGAGGCCGGCCACCCGCTTGCCCTGCCTCAAGCACATCAGGTAGCCGGTCTCGTCGGCCACCGCGTAGTCCCAGCCGAAGACCGCTTCGTAGAACGTCCGGGCCCCGGCCGGGTCGTCGGTGCCGCTGTCGATCCAGCAGAAGGTGCCGGGGGAGAACTCAATGATCTCGGGCATGGGGCGTCTCCTGGGCAGTCGGCAGGAACTCTATAGGGGGACGGCCCCCTCGGGCGGGCCGGCTGTGCCCTGCTCGCGGATCCCGAAGACCATGGTGAGGGCGAGCAGGCCGGCCGCGGCCGAGGCGGCCGAGTTGGCGGCGAACCCTCCCCATTCGAACAGGGCCGGCCCGGCCACGGCGGCTGCCGCCCGGGAAGCCGAGAGGGCCATCACCACCAGCGACAGGAAGCGAGTCCGGGCGGCGGGGGCTACCTCGGTGGCCAGGGGGAGGGCGGAGACGATGCCGAACTCGAAACCGAAGAAGGCCAGCACCAGCACGGCCAGCCCCCACCCCAGGCTCCCCGACGCCGGGCCCAGGGCGGCGAAGGCAGCGATGCAGATGCCCAGCCCGATGGACACACTGCGGCGGGGGCCCAGCCGGTCGGTGAGAGCGAACGAGGTCCCCTCCCCGGCCAGTTCCGCCACCGCCACCGCGGTGGCGGCGCCGCCCAGGGCCAGCAGGGAGAGGCCGAAGCGGTCCTCCAGCCATGCTCCGAACACCAGGAATGAGACCTCGGCGGCAAACATCAGCAGGAACACCGCGGCGATGAGCAGGACGGCCGAGCGGTCCAGGCGAAGACGGACGGCGGGGGCCCCGCCCGCGGCGACGGTGTCGCGGTCCATCCCCCAGGGCAGGGCGGCCAGGGCGATCACGGCCAGGGCGGCGACGGCCCAGAAGGGCGCCCGCCAGCCCCAGCGGGAGATCAGCCAGCCGGCGGCCGGCGCCCCCACCAGCAGGGCCAGGGCCCAGGTGGTCTCGAATAGGGACAGGTAGCGGGCCCTTCCCCGGTAGGGGGTGCGGTCGGCGATGTAGGCCTGGCCGGAGATGTCGAAGAGAGGCTTGGCCACTCCGAACAGCGCGAACCCGACCATGGCCCCCACCAGTACGCCGCTGGCCGCGGTCACCGCCGCCCCGAGGGCGAAGAGGGACAGGCCCACGGCCACGGTCCGCCGGCGGCGCTCACCCTTGCCGACGGTGGCCACCAGGAGCGGGGTGGCCAGGCCGGCCAGCGAGCGCGCCGACATCAGCAGACCTCCCTGGCTCAGCGAGATGCCCAGGCCCCGGCTGATGGCGGGCAGGAACGGGTAGGCGAAGCGGTGGGCCGTGTTGAGGATCAGGCGGGTGGCCACCAGGTAGGCCAGGGAGCCCTTCAGTGAGTGCGGGGCCCGGTCTGAGAAGTGCCGGCTCATCGGGCAGGACCCGTCACAGGGGGAACCGCCCCTCGGTGAAGAGGCGGGGGGTGAGCATCCACGCCAGGGTGGCCGAGCCGGGGCCGAGCCCGTTCCACGAATCGACTTCCAGACAGGCGACGGCGCCGGTGACCATATGCAACTGCGATCCGCCGAGGAGGAGGGCGGCCGTCTGCGACAGGGCCGGTTCGTGGCCGATCACCGCCGGGCGACGGGCCGCTCCGGCGTGGCTGCGGATCGCTTCGATCACCTGCCGCGGGGAACCCGGACAGAGGCGCTGGTCTTCGACGACGGGGCACGCCCATTCGCCCGCCTCCACTGCCAGTTCGGCGGTGAGGCGAGCGCGCCGGGCAGGCGAGGTGAGCACCAGGTCGGGTGCTCGCCCGGCCAGGGCCAGCACCCGTCCCATCGTGCGGGCCGACTGCTCGCCCCGCCGGTTGAGCGGGCGTTCCGCATCGGGGAGGCCCGCGCCCCAGTCCGACTTGGCGTGGCGGATCAGCAGCAGCTCGCTCAAAGCCACCCCACTGACAGGGCGAAGACCACCTGGGCGCCGTAGTACAGAGGCAGGCCCAGCAGGCGGTTCACGAAGCCGCGGGCGACGAAGCGGTCGCGGGCTACGAAGAGGTCGGAGACGTAGAAGGCCACGGCCGCCGGGACGGCGGCCAGCGGGCCCTCCCCGGCGACGGCGCCGGCGGCGGCGGCGACCATGGCGGTGATCACCACGATGTAGGCAAGCACCGGCCCACGCATGTCGCGACCCAGGTGCGGCCACAGCCACCGGCCGACGAGGGCGGCGGGCACCAGCAGCCCGGCCGCTGCAATCACCGCGACCAGCACGTGGGGCTGGACCGTGGCGAAGGCCCCGATGTAGGTCAGCTGAGTGAAGAGGAAGGCGGCCAGCCCAATGAGGAACCAACTGCGACCCGCCAACTCGAGGAGCACGTCCCCCAGCGCGCCCAGGCAGAGGCCGGCCAGGATCCATCGCCCGTAGGCCGAGTCGGTGGCCCCGGCAGCGAGGGCGGTGCCGACGAAGGCGGCCGAAGCCGCGGCCTTGACCCATACCCCGCGGGGGGCCTGCCTCTTCTCCAGGACCAGGAAGACGACCAGTAACAGGGCTGTTACGCCGGCGAGAACGTAGGCCAGGGTCATGGGAACCTCCCGGGCAGATGGATTGCCCGCCGGTTGACGGCGGCGGTGAGAATGTGGGGGTCGGGTGGATGCAGGTTGGGGCCGGCGTCGATCTGCGCGATGCCGTCGGCGGCCGGCGCATTCGGAGGCACGCCGGACCGACCCGAGCCGCGGCGCCTATCGGCGGGGCGCAGGCGGTCCGGCAGCCGGGGCAGGCCCACGCCGACTAGACCGCCGTTCCCGGGGAGCGTCCCGGCCCGCCCGCAGCCAGCCACTCGAGGGCTTCCCGGTAGCCCTCGATGCCGTGTCCGCTGATGGTGAGAGCGCAGGCGGGCGAAACCACCGAGCGGGCCCGCCAGCTCTCCCGCCGGCCGATGTCGGAAAGGTGGACCTCCACCACCGGCAACGAGATGGCCTCGATGGCGTCGTGCAGGGCGTATGAGTAGTGGGTGAGCGCCCCGGGGTTGAGCACCACCGCGTCGACACGGCCCAGGGCGTCGTGCAGCCGGTCGATGATCGCCCCTTCGTGGTTGGACTGGAAGGTCTCCACCTCGATCCCCAGCACCGTTCCCCAGGCCCGGCAGCGCTCCTCCAGCTCCGGCAGGGTGGTGTCACCGTAGACCTCGGGCCGGCGCACCCCGAGGAGATTGAGGTTGGGGCCGTTGACGACCAGGACGCGCATGGCCCCAGGCTATCCGGAGGCGGTCCCGGCGGCGAGGACGGCCGCCCGCGCGAGGGTGGCAGCGGGGAGGATGTCTTCCACCACCTGGTGACGGGCGGCCAGGGCGGCCACCAGGGCATCGGCCACCAGATCCAGGGTGGCCGGCACCTCCTCGGCCAGGCTGCCGGTGGCGGCAGGATTCCAGTTGTAGCCGAGGGCGGCGTAGACGGGGAGTAGTGCCCGGTTGACCAGGTCGGCGCGATCTACCACCACCACCCCGCCGACGTGGGCCGCCCCCGCCACCAGGCGCTGGCCCACCCCCATCAGCTTGCGCCGCCCCCGGGCGTTGACGCTGTAGGCACCGGGGCAGTACTCCCCGGGGACCTCGCCGACCCGGGCATCCACCCCCAGCCCCCGCAGGGCGGCGACCACCAGGGCCGCCAGCTGGTCGAAGCGGTCCCGGACGGAGCCGCGGGGGTCGCGGTCGGGGATCGCCCAGGCGAAAGCCAGGGTCTGCTCGTGGAAGACGGCCGCCCGGCCGCCGGCCAGGCGCTCCACCGGGGCGAAACCCTCACGCCGGGCGGCGGCGGCCGCCGCCGGGTAGGCGGGGTGGGCGACGTCGCGTCCTCCGAAGGCGAGCACCCGTCCGGGCACGAAGAGGCGGAAGATCTCCGGGCCGCCTGCGGCGGCGGCCTCGAGCAGCGCTCGCGATACCGCCCCGTCGAAGACGGGCCGGTCCGGGAAGCCCTCGCGGAAGAGCCGGATGGTGCGTGCGGGCACCCCGGCAGCGTACCGGCGGCGCCGGTTGGCGCGAGCCGCGACCCGGCCCGTGCGGCCCGTGCCGTGTTCTTAGCCCCGCCGGTGACGATAATCCCGGGAGGCGGAAGCCGACATATGCACCATCGACGTCTCCTTCTCTGGCCGGCCTTCCTGTTCGCGCTGAGCGCGGCGGGCTGCGGTGACGTGCTGCAGGGAGTGGGTGATCTGTCCCGGGACTTCGTCCACGGCGACACGACCACCGTCGTGAGCACGACCACCCTTCCTCAGCCGGGTGGGGGCATAGCCCTGGTGGGGCTCACAGGCTCGGTGGTGTGGGTGAACGACCAGTACAAGGTGGATCGCGGGCTCACGGCAGACACGGTGGTGCGGCGCGTCTGGCTGCGGGGCGACGGGATCGACCCCTACGTCCAGGCGGGCCGCGAGGAGATCGCCGTCGCGTTGCCCAACGTCGAGTTCCCCCGCCTGGTCCCCGAGAAGGTGACGCACATCTCCAGCCAGCTCGTTTTTGATGTGCAGACAGGCGCGCTCGATGTGGCCACCGCCGCGGCCTTCGGCCTCTGGACTGCCGAGCCCTACACCGTCCCTCGCACCGAGGGCCAGTTGGTGGTGCTGCGGATTGGACTGCGCTCCGCCCTGGCCGGCCAGGGGACGGAAGGTATCTCCACCTTCCAGTTGGTCGACGGGCGTGAGCTGGCCTGGTCCTTCGGCAACTATGTCTACCAGTTGTTCTGCCGCACGGGGATCAGCGAGGAGTCCTGCTTCGCCATGGTCGATTCGATGACCTCGCTGGAGGTGCTCTCCTACCTGGTGGGGGGCACCACCGGCTGAGCCGGCGGCGAAGAGGATTCGCCCGGAGGCAGCGTTACCCTGGCGGCGACCGGGAGGTCGGCGATTTACCACGGGGGCGGCCACGGCGGCGGCTGGCGGTCCTACCTGCAGTACGACGAGGAGCAGGATCATCCTGCTCTCGACCGGCGCCTGCTGCGCCGGGTGCTCGGCTACGCTCGTCCCTATCGGGGCCTGCTCGCGCTGGTGCTGGGCACCATCGCGGTCATCTCGGTGGTGGGGTTGCTGCCGCCCCTCTTGATGCGGGATCTCATCGACCGGGCCATCCCCGACGGCAACGTGGCCCGGGTGACTCTGCTGGGCCTGGGCATGGTGGCGGTGCCGCTGGTGAACGGGATGATCGGGGTGGTCCAGCGCTGGGCGTCGGCCCGGGCGGGGGAGGGGGTCATCTTCGACCTGCGCACCGCCCTGTTTGGGCACCTGCAGCGCATGTCGCTGGCCTTTTTCACGGGGACTCGCCCCGGCGAGCTGATGTCCCGCCTCAACAACGATGTGGTCGGAGCGCAGCAGGCAATCACCGGCACGCTGGTGTCGGTGTTCTCCAACGTGGTGGGCGCCACCGCCACCCTGGTGGTGATGCTGCGCCTGGAGTGGCGCCTGACCCTGGCGGCAGTGGCCATCCTGCCGCTCCTCATCCTCCCTTCCCGCCGGGTGGGGCGGGTCCTGCGCCGGGTGACCCGGCAGCAGATGGAGGCCAACGCCCGCATGAATTCCATCCTCAACGAGACCCTCAACCTGAGCGGGGCCCTGCTGGTGAAGCTGTTCGGCCGGCTGGTCGACGAGGACCGCCGCTACGCGGATGAGGCGGGCCGGGTGCGCGACCTGGGGGTCCGCCGGGCCCTGGTCGGGCGGTGGTTCTTCATGGCCCTGAGCGTGGTCAGCGCCCTGGGCACCGCCCTGGTGTTCTGGCTGGGGGCGGTGCTGGTGATAGACGGTTCGCTGACGGTGGGCACGGTGGTGGCTCTCTCCGCCTACCTGGCTGGCCTCTACGGCCCGCTGACCGCCCTCAGTAACGCCCGGGTGGAGCTGGCTACCTCGCTGGTCTCCTTCGAGCGGGTCTTTGAGGTGCTCGACCTGCCTCGCGACATCACCGACCCCCCCGGCGCCGAGGCGCTGGACCCCATGGTGGGCCGGGTCACCTTCGAGCGGGTCGGGTTCGACTACCGGGCGGCCGCCGCCGAGGGCCTGGCGCACGTGCGACGGTTCTCGTGGCACAACCCGGCCCTGCTTGCTGACGATGCCGAGATCTCCCCCGCCTCCTCCCGATCCGGCGCGGCCCTGGTCGACGTGCATTTCGACGTCGCGCCCGGCGAGCTGGTGGCCCTGGTGGGCCCCAGCGGGGCGGGCAAGACCACCGTGACCTGGCTGATACCGCGTCTCTACGACGTCACGATCGGCCGGGTGCTAATCGACGGGCGCGACGTGCGCACGGTCACCCGGGAGAGCCTGGCACGGGGCATCGGGGTAGTCACCCAGGAGACCTACCTGTTTCACGACACCATCGCTGCCAACCTGCGCTACAGCCGGCCGGGGGCCACCGAAGCCGAGGTGGAGGAGGCGTGCCGGGTGGCCAACATCCATGACTTCATCTGCGGGCTGCCCGGCGGCTACGAGACGGTGGTGGGGGAGCGGGGGTATCGGCTGTCGGGCGGCGAGAAGCAGCGGGTGGCCATCGCCCGGGTGGTGCTGAAGGACCCCTGCATCCTCATTCTCGACGAGGCTACCGCCCACCTCGACGCTCGCTCAGAGTCTCTCATTCAGGAGGCGCTGGAGCGAGTGCTGGAGGGCAGGACCTCCTTCGTGATCGCCCACCGTCTTTCCACCGTGCTGGCCGCCGACCGCATCCTGGTCCTCGACGGCGGCCGCATCGTGGAGGAGGGGAATCACATTTCCCTGCTATCCCGGGGAGGCCTCTACGCTCGGTTGTACGAGACCCAGTTCCGGGCGGCGGCCCGCACCGAAGTTTGAAGGCCTGCTTACCGATCTCGAACAACGGGGAGCGAAGCTGGCGGAGAGTCGAGCTAGGAGGTTCGGTTGAAGCAGACTCTGAAGATCGGCGTGATGCTGGTGGTGGTGGCGGCGCTGGCCACCACTGGGATCGCCTTTGCCCAGTCCGACGACTCCCCGGCCGTCTTCACCGAGACGGATGAGAGCACCGCCGCTGATCCGACGTTCTTACGCTCCCGCATCGTCGAGCGCATCCTCGAGCGGCTCTCGCCGCTGGTGGACGATGGAACGATCGACGAGGACCAGGCCGGAGCGGTGGCCGATACGCTGGCCGACAGCCTGCCCCGCCTGCCGCACGGCATGGGCCGGGGCCCGATGGCCCTGCAGGAGACGGCCGATTTCCTGGAGATGACCGGCCGGGAACTGGTGGAGGCCCTGCGCGACGGCGGGACCCTCGCCGAACTTGCCGGCGATAAGGCGGAGGCACTGGTCGATCATCTGCTCGGCCTGGCCGAAGCCCACCTCGACCAAGCGGTGGCCGATGGGCGCCTCACCGAGGAGGAAGCGGCCGAGCGGCTGGCCGAGGCCACCGAGCGGCTCACGGACCTCATGAACGGTGAGTTGGAGATGCCCTGGTTGGCGGACGGCTTCCGCGGGCACGGCCCCCGGAGCGGCGGCCGCTTCGGCCCCGGCCCGGGCGGCGGGCCCTGCGAGGGCGGCACCGACTCCGGCTTGACCGACCTGGGCGCCTGACCCCCGGCGCCACCAACGGGAGGGCCCTCGCCGGGGCCCTCCCGACGCGTGGGGGCAGCCAAGGCTCTCGAGCCGGGCCCGGTGCAGACGGGCCCTCGCGGTAGAGTCGCCGTGTGTTTCGCCTCGTTGCGGCCATCACGCTGGGGCGGGCCGCCGGGCGCCTGAGCCGCGGGCTGGGGCGGGGCGGTTCGGCCCTCCCCGGCCTGGTTGCCGAGAAGGTCGATCCCCGCATCATCGAGCGCCTGGCCGTCCCGCTGCCGGGCGGGGTGGTAGTGGTCACCGGCACCAACGGGAAGACGACCACCACCAAGATGCTGGTGAGCATGCTGGAAGGGGAGGGTCGGCGGGTGGTGACCAACTCCACCGGGTCGAACCTGGCCCGCGGCATCGCCACCCGGCTTATCGAGGTGGCTTCCCGGCGCGGCCGGGTCGATGCCGACGTCGCGGTTTTCGAGGTCGACGAGGCCGCCGTGCGCACCCTGGCTCCCCGCCTGCGGCCGCAGGTGATCGTGGTCACCAACCTGGCCCGGGACCAGCTGGACCGCTTCGGCGAACTGGCCACCACCGCCGCCCACGCCGCCGCCGCGGTGCACCACGCCGGGGTGGCGGTGCTGAACGCCGACGACCCCCTGGTGGCCGACATGGCCGGCGGGGCCGGGGCGGTGCGCTTCTTCGGGGCTGCCGAGGATATCCGCCGGGCGATGCCTCACGACTCCGGTCTTTACGGCCCGGAGGAGCCGGCGGGGCGGCCGGCCCTCGACCTCTGGCTCGAACGAGCCGATCCGGACGGCGACGGGCAGGTGATCGAGCTGGCCACCGCCGCCGGAGAGCGGGGGTCGGCCCGTCTGCAGGTCCCTGGCCCCTTCAACGGCTACAACGCCGCGGCGGCCGTCCTCGCCGCCCTCCAGTTGGGGGTGCCCCTGGAGCGGGCGGTCGGGGCCCTGGAGGAGGTGCGGCCCGCTTTCGGCCGGGGACAGGTGGTCGAGTACCGGGGACGCCGGGTGAAGCTGCTGCTGGTGAAGAACCCGGCCGGGTTCAACCAAGCCATCCGCCTGCTGGGCGCCCTGCCCCCGGGAGTCCCGGTGCTCATCGCCATCAACGATCTCGACGCCGACGGACGCGATGTCTCTTGGCTGTGGGACGCCCGGGTGGAGGACCTGGCCGGGACGGGCCACCGCTTCGGCACCGCCGGGATTCGCGCCTACGACATGGCGGTGCGCCTGAAGTACGCCGGTCTCGAAGCGTGGAGCGAGACCGACTTCCCCGCCGCCCTCGCTCGCTTCGTCGAGGGCATCCCGGAGGGGGAGACCGGCTACCTGGTCCCGACCTACACCGCCATGCTGCGCTTCCTCGACCTGCTGCTGCCCGGCACCAGCAAGCGGGAGGCCTGGGCATGAGCGACCTGGTGATTGCCCACCTCTACCCGTACGAGATGAACATCTACGGCGATACCGGCAACGTGATCGCCCTGCGCCGGCGCCTGGAGTGGCGCGGCCTGGAGGCCCGGGTAGATCTGGTGCCGGTCGGAGCCCCGTACGACTTCGCCGGCGCCGACTTGGTCTTCGGTGGGGGCGGGCAGGATCGCTCCCAGCTGCAGGTGGCCGACGACTTGCAGCGGCGGGCGGCGGCGATCCGGGCGGCGGTGTCGGCCGGCACGGTGTTTATTGTCATCTGTGGGACCTACCAGCTGTTCGGGCGCCGGTTCCTCACCCAGGACGGCCGTGAGATCCCGGGCATCGGGGTGTTTGCCATGGAGACCATCGGCGGCCGCAAGCGGATGATTGGCAACATCGTGGTGGACACGCCGTGGGGCAAGCTGGTCGGCTTCGAGAACCACTCGGGCCGCACCCTGCTCGATCCCGGGCAGGCCGCCCTGGGAAGGGTGAAGAGGGGCTACGGCAACAACGAGACCCGGCGGGAGGAGGGAGCGGTCACGGCCAACTGCTTCGGCACCTACCTGCACGGGTCCCTGTTGCCCAAGAACCCCGCGTTCGCCGACGAGTTGCTGCTGCGGGCTTTGCGCCGCCGGCAAGGGGAGGCGGTGGCCCTGGCACCGCTGGACGATCGTCTGGAGCACCGGGCGGCAGAAGCCGCGGCCCGCCGCTCCTGAGCCCGCCTGGGCGGCTCCGGGGCGCCGGCACCTCAGGAGGCAGGCAGGTGAGGGCGGGCGGCGTCGGGGTCGTCCACGGAGATGGCGAACTGCATGCCCTCCGCCGAGCAGCGCAGCAGGTAGAGGGCCTCGATGTTCACCCCGGCGTCGGCCAGGCCGCGAGCCATGGCCGCCATCGCCCCCGGGCGGTGCGGCAGGTTGGTCACCAGCACCTCACGTTCTTCGAAGGAGAGGCCGGCCCGGCGCAGCAGGGCGCGCACAGCCAGGGCATCGCCGACCATGAGGTGCACTCGCCCCTCCTCGCCGAAGCCGTAGGCGGCCAGGGCATCGATGTTCACCCCGGCCGAGGCGATCTGCTCTGCCAGCATGGCGAGCATGCCGGGCCGGTTGGCGAGGTGAACCGTGAACTCGGTCATGCCCCGACTCTACGCGTCGGCGCGGCCGGCGGCTAGCGTCGTTGAGCGATGAGCGACGTGACCGTTCCCGTGTGGTGGGAGGGGCACTGGATGGAGGCCCCGGTGGCCGCCATGGGCGGGGAGGCCGTGGTCGTCCCCAACGTCGCCGCCCTGGTGCTCAGGGAAGGGACCGGGGACCTGCTGCTGCAACGGAGGGATAAGGCTGAGGTGGTGCGGGGGCTCCTCGAGATTCCCACCGGCCGTTGGCGGGCCGGGGAGACCCCGTGGGAGGCCCTGTGCCGGGAGGTGGCCGAGGAGACCGGCCTGGTGGTGCGTTCGATGACGGGCGAGGGGCGCCGCCTGGAGGTCCACCCGGGGCGGCCGGTGTACGCGCTGGAGCCCGCGGCGGTGGTGGTGGGAGCGGCCGGGGCCTACCCGGCTCTGCTGGTGGCTTTCACCTGCCTGGCAGAGGGAGAGCCCAGGCCCTTGCCGGGGGAGACGGCCGACCCGCGCTGGTACCCGCTCGATCGGGTGCGGGCCTTGTTGGCCGAACCGGCGCAGTTCACCGGGGTGGCGCACGCGGTGCTGTCCGCCTGGCTCGGGGTGTGATGCGGGGCGCGGGCTCCCCGTGTCTCAGCTGGCGGGCCCGGCAGCCAGAACGTCCTCGAAGAAGGCCAATACTCTCGCTACCCATTCCACCGGGGCGGTGGCCAGCCCGCCGGTATGCCCGGCTCCCGGCACCTCCCAGATCTCGACGGTCTCCGGGGAGGCAGCACGGATATGTTCGGCCGCCCGGCGCTCGTCGGGGACTCCGCCGGCGGTGATCAGCAAGAGCGGCCGGGGCGCCATCTGCTCTGCCGCCCCGCGCAGAGTGATCGGGGGGTGGGCCGAGGTGAGCAAGTCGGTGAACCAGTAGGTGAGGCCGTCGAGCCGCTGCTGGACCCAGCCGTTGAACCCGTAGGCGGCCCCCAGCCAGGCCTTGTCGTCGGCGGTGCGCCCGGTGGCCCCTTCCGCGACGACCCCCTGCAGCCGGCCGGCGGCGGCCGCGCCGATGGCCTGCTCTCCGCCCATCGACAAACCCAGGGCCGCGATCCGATCGGGATCCACGTCCGGGCGCTGCTCCAGGTAGCTCAGCGCGGCGGCCATGTCGGAGTTCCCGAACCACCCGAAGTCCATGGCCCGTCCGCCGCTTTTGCCGTGGCCCCGGGAGTCGAAGAGCAGCACCCCGTAACCGCTGCGGGCGAGGATCACGGCGTGCTGCAGGACCGACGACCGGGTGGACCCGGCGCCGTGCAGCACCACCACCGCCGCCCGGTTGGCCGACGGCAGGTACCACCCCGACAGGGAGGCACCGTCGTCGGTGAGCAAGACGGCGTCCTCGAATGTAAGGCCCCGGTCGGCAGGCGTTTCCTCACCCAGCGCGGTGGGCGGGACGTTAGTGACCGCCACCGCCGGGGCCAGGGTCAGCAAGAGCACCGCCGAGACCGGCACCACCACCACGACCGCCGCCCAGCGCAGCCATCCCCTCATTGAACGGCTCAGGTCGGTCAGCCCGTAGCCGAGGGCCGCCAGACCCGCCACCAGGGCGATCACCCCGGCGGTCGACACGGCCGTGGAGCCGGCCTTGGCAATCCAGGCAGGGGCGAAACCGATGCCCATCGCTGTGCCCACCACGCCGGCCGTGAGGAGGGCCGCAGAGCGCCATCCCGATCCGAGCCGAAGGATCACGGCCACCGCCAGCGCGGCGAGCACCGCCGCCTCCAGGACCCGGACCGCTTGCCACACCGGGGAGCCCGAACGTCCCACCAGGAAGGCCAGCGGCAGAGCCACCCCCAGCACCGCCGCCACACGCAGCCACACAGGTCGGGAGGAGGGCACTGCTCAGTCGGTTCGCCGGAGGAAGGCGGTGACGGCCGCTCCCACCTCTTCACCGCGATCTTCGGTGAGGAAGTGGGCGGCGCCGTCGATCGTCTGCAGAGGCTCGGCCCCGGGGATCAGGTCCGAGAGCCGCCGGCCTACCTCGACGGAGAAGATCGGGTCGGTGGTGGAGAAGAGGACCAGAGCCGGATCCTCCCAGGAGGCCAGGGCGGCCTCTATCTCCCGCATTCTGGAGGCGCCCGGGTCAGTGGGAGCCGTGGGGACCATCTCGGGGAACCGGCGCACCCCCGCCTTGGCCGCCGGCCCGGGGAAGGGGGCCTCGTAGGCGGCGATCACTTCCTCGGCCGGGGTGGTCACCAGCGAGCGGCGCATGATCTCGCCCACCCACGGGTCCTCGTGACGGGCCATGAAGGCCCGCCAGCGCAGGAAGCCCTCCGACGGCGGCCCTGTGAACAGGGACGTGTTGAGGAGACAGAGACGGCGGAAGCGGCCGGGAAGCTCCACTGCCAGGCGGAGCCCGATCGGCCCGCCCCAGTCGTGTACCAGAGCAGTCGCCCCCTCCAGCCCCAGGTGCTCGACCACCGCGGCCATCGCCGAGGTGTGGCTCTCGTAGGTGTAGAAGGCGGGGTCCACCGGCTTGTCGGAGCGGCCGAACCCCGGGTAGTCGGGGACGATGACCCGGTAGCCGGCTGCGAGTAGCGGCAAGGCCACCTTGCGGAACAGGAAAGCCCAGGTGGGCTCGCCGTGGAACATGACCACCGGCGCCCCGGCTCCCTCGTCGATGTAGTGCAGGCGCAGCCCGTTCCACTCCAGATAGTGAGGGGAGAAGGGGAAGCCGGGGAGGTCGGCGAAGCGCTCGTCGGGGGTGCGGAAGGCCTCCATTCATTCCTCCATCTCATCCACCGGCCGGGGGGCGGCGGGGATCACCAGCACCGGCCGGTGGGCGTCGCGCAACACTCGCGCCGAGACGCTCTCCCACTCGGAGAAAAGGTGCTTGGTGGCGCCGAGCACCACCACGTCGGCCCCCATATCCTCGGCGGCCTTCATGATCGTCTCGGCGGGATCCTCACCCTCAAGGTAGGTCACCGCTGCCTCCACACCCCGGGTTCGCAGGGCGGCCAGCAGAGGATCGGTGAGGCGGCGGCCGCGTTCCTCCACATAGCGGGCGATCAGAGCGTCCTCCTCACTGCTCCAGGGGGGGTTGGCGTCCGTCAGAGGATGCCAACCCTCGCCCCGTATGTCGTCGAGGAAGGAGCGGGGCACCTCGATGACCGTGATGACCCGCACCCAGTCGTCCGGGCCCACCAGGCGCTCGGCGAACGAGGCAACCGGGTCGGGGCTGAGCGCCCCGGCGGTGGCGATGAGCATGCGCATCCTGCCAGGTTATCGAGCGGGAGCCGGGTACGCTCGCCGGCAAGGGAGGTGCTGCCATGCCGCCGACCGTGCCCGACGAGACGGTCAACAAGGTCCTCTGGAAGATCCCCAACGTCCTCTGTCTGATCGGTGCTGGCGACGGGGACCAGTGGAACGCGATGACGGCCAGCTGGGTGACCCAGGTGGCCATGGAGCCGGTGCTGGTAGCCGTCTCCGTCGATCGCACCGCTCTCACCCACCGGCTTATCACCGGGGGCCGGGCCTTCACCATCAACCTCTGGTCGCGCGACGACACCCGCCCCTTCGTGTCCTTCTCCAAGCCGGCCCGGCGCGAGGGGGACACGCTCAACGGGAGGGCGGTGCGGACCGGAGCCACCGGTGCCCCCATCTTCGAGGAGGCCGTCGCCTACCTGGATTGCCGTCTGTGGGACGCGGTCGACTGCGGCACCCACACCCTGTTCCTGGGTGAGGTGGTGGACTGCGGCTTCCAGGGGGACGGGGAGGCCCAACCGGTAGCCCGGATGGAGGACACCCGGATGAAGTACGGCGGCGTGAAGCGGGGCGGCCACGGTCGGCCGGCCGGAGGGGCCCCGGCTTAGGTCCGGACGCTCGTCGTCGCCTGATGTCCTCTCCGGCGGGCGGGCGCCGACAGCAGGTAACGGTGGTGGAGAAAGTTGGTGCAGGCGGGCGGTCTCGGCGTGCAGCGTGGTTGTCTCGATGCCGCCGGCGTCGTGGCGGTAGAGCACGTTGGGAAGCGAGCAGTCGCCCCGGTGGCAGCCGAGCAGATGCAACTCCACCAGCAGGCCGGCAAAGGCGTCCGGCATCTGGTTGCGCCGCTCCCCGAACCCCCACCGGGATAGCAGTTCTCGGTAGAAGAACGCGTACTCGACCTGGCGAGTGACAGGGGCGCCTCCGGGCGAGTCGCCCGGAGGCAGCACACTGCTTAGCATCGCCGCCATGAGCGCACCTTCCAACCCGCCGTTTCCCCGCCACGAGTCCACCTCCCGGTCGGGGGCCGACGCCGCCCTGGCCACCCTGGCCGAGCGCAGCGGGGCGTGGGCCGCCTTGCCGCTCGAGGACCGCATCGGGTATCTGCGGTCGATCCTGCGGGGGACCATGGCGGAGGCCTCCGCTCTGGTGGCGGATTCCTGCGCCGCCAAGGGCATCGACGGGGCGCGGGCGGGTGAGGAATGGGGCGCCAACATCCTCACCCAGGCCCGCACTCTGCACATCCTCATCGACACGCTGGAGGGGATTCGGCGCACCGGCCGGGTACCGCTGCCGCCCTCGGCGGTGCGGAGCCGGGCCGACGGCCAGGTGACGGTGCGGGTCTTCCCGGTGGACGGCTACGACCGGATCATGTACATGGGGGCGTTCGGCGACATCTGGGTGGACCCTGAGGTGAGCCGTGAGGACCTGGACCATCACCTCGGCTCCTTCTACACCAAAGGGGTGACGCCCCCGGCCCGGGTGTCGCTGGTGTTGGGTGCGGGCAACGTGAACTCGATCGCCCCCCTCGACGTGGTCCAGAAGATGTTCGTGGAAGGCTCGGCGGCGGTGC
>CAZJRF010000002.1:8571-8896 GCA_964548475.1 uncultured Acidimicrobiia bacterium | reverse complement strand
GGTCGCCCGGGTCAACGAGTACATCGGGCCGTATGTGGAGCGGGCCTTTGCCGATGTCATCTCAGACGGCTTCCTGCGGGTGGTCTACGGCGGGGGGCCCGACATCGGGGAGTATGCCTGCCGTCACCCGGCGGTCGGCCAGGTGCACCTGACCGGGTCGGTGGAGACTTCCCAGTCGCTGATCTGGGGGCCCGAGCCCGAGGCGGCCGATCGCCGGGCGGCAAGGCAGCCGCTGCTCGACAAGCCCTTCACCGGTGAGCTGGGCAATGTGGGCCCGGTGGTGATTGTCCCCGGAAAGTGGTCGAAGCGGGCCCTGCGCTTGCGG
>CAZJRF010000002.1:7759-8561 GCA_964548475.1 uncultured Acidimicrobiia bacterium | reverse complement strand
CGAGGATGTTGCCACCCAGATTTTCCAGAACAGCGGCTTCAACTGCAACGCCTGCCGGGTGCTGGTGCTGGCTGAGGACTGGCCGCAGCGTGGGGAGTTCCTCGACCATCTGCGCCGCGTGCTGGCCGCGCTCCCCGCCCGGAACGCCTTCCACCCGGGGGCCGAAGCCGAGTACGACCGGTACCTGACCGCCCATGAGGGGGCCGAGGTCCTGGGGGAGCGCCGGGATGGTGTGCTGCCGCCGGCCCTGGCGCCGGATCTCGATCCGGACGATGACCACCTGGCGTTTCACCAGGAGGGCTTCATTCCTTTCTCGGCGGTGACCGCTCTCCCCGGTGGCTCGCCGGCGGAGTTCCTGGAGCGGGCGGTGGACTTCTGCAACGAACGCCTGGCCGGCACCCTCTCTGTGACCCTCATCGTCGACGGCCGCACGGAGCGCGACCTCGGCCCGGTCTTCGACCGGGCGGTCGCCGACCTCCGCTACGGGTCGGTGGGCATCAACATATGGGGAGGGATCTCCTTCGCGCTGGGGTCGACCACCTGGGGGGCCTTCCCCGGCCACACGCTGGAGGCCGTGGGTAGCGGGATGGGGGTGGTGCGCAACGCCCGCCTCATCGACCGCCCCCAGAAGACGGTGCTGCGTAACCCGTTCACTCTGTTCCTCAAGCCGCCCTGGTTCGTGACCCACCGCAACGCGCATCGGGTGATGCAGCGCGCGGCGATCCTGAACGCCGATCCGCACTTGTGGCGCCTGCCCGGGGTGATGTTCTGGGCGATGCCGGGCTGAGGGCCGGGCGCGGCT
>CAZJRF010000002.1:0-7749 GCA_964548475.1 uncultured Acidimicrobiia bacterium | reverse complement strand
GAAAGGGGACGAACAGCTTGCCGGCGATCTCGGGGGCCAGGGGCGAGGAGTCGGGGGGTTCACCATCCACCGCTGAGACCAGGCGGCGGTGCAGGCGGCGGGCCAGGGACTCGGCCAGAACGGCGCGCCTGTGGGGCAGTGGGTTCAGTTCACCTCTCGCGTCCGGGTCCGCCGACTTCTGCCAGACTCCACCGCATGGACATCGGCGTCAGCCTGGTGGAGGGCTACCTGCGCCTCTGCGGCTATCTGACCCTGACCGAGTTCGGCATCCAGGGACGGGCCCCCGACGGCGGCTTCGAGTCGATCACCGACGTGGACGTCATGGGCCTGCGCCTGCCCGGCGAGATCTACGCCGCCGACCCCGGCGGCCCCGACGCCCACCTGCTGCTCATAGCGGACCCGGTCCTGCAACTTCGTACGGGCATGGTGGACGTCATCATCGGCGAGGTGAAGCAGGGGGAGGCCGAGTTCAACCCCGGCCTCCGGCGCCGCGAGGTGCTGCACACGCTGCTGCAGCGGGTGGAGTGGCTCTACGCCGAGCCGTTGGAGGTGGTGGTCGACGACCTGACCACCGAGTACCTGCGGATGAGCCCGGCCCGCGGGGGCGGGGAGATCCGCACCCGGCTGGTGGCTTTCGGCCGCAGCTCCCACTGCGACCTGCACACCATCTCCCACGCCCACATCGTAGAGGCGATGCTCGGGTTCCTCTCCGGCCTGGGGAACGCCTTCCACCCGGCCCAGTTCTCCGCTCCGGCCGCCGCCATGCTCAACCTGCTGCTCAAGCAGGGCTTCCGGCTGGGCGGGTCCGCGGAGTAGGGCTCAGCGGCGGGCGGCGGTGACGAAGGCCCGGGCCCGGTCGGGGTCGACCGGGCCGGTGGCGATGCCGTCCCGCTTGAGGGCCGTGCCGGCGATGACCCCGTCGGCCACTCCTAGCACCGCGGCCACCGACTCGGCGGTCACGCCGGAGCCGGCATAGACGGGAGCCCCGGGGGCCGCTTCCTTCACCCGGCGCAGGTCGTCGAGAGAGGCCTCCCGCCCGGTGGCCGTCCCGGTGACGACGAGGCCGTCGGCCCCGGCTCGTTCCCAGGTGTCGGCCGCCGCCTGCTCCAGGGTCAGGCCCGGCGGCGGCACCGCGTGCTTGACGAAGACGTCGGCCAGGACCTGGATCCGGAGGCCCAGCGCGGCCCGCAGCCGGGCGAGCTCGGCCGCCCGGCCGGCGATCGGGCCCTGGTCGGTGTGCATCGACCAGGCCAGCACGTTCACCCGGATGAAGGCGGCGCCGGTGGCCGCGGCCACCGCCAGGGCGGCCGGGGCATCGGTGCGCCGCACGTTCACGCCCACCGGCAGGTCGACGGCCTGCCGTACCTCCGATACCGCCCGGGCCATCGCCGCCACCGTCACCTTGGGCACGTCGTCCGCGTAGAAAGGGGCGTCGCCGTAGTTCTCGACCAGCAGCGCGTCGAAGCCGGCTTCGGCCAGGGTTCCGGCATCGACCCGGGCGGCGGCCAGCACCGCGTCGAAGTCTCCGGCAAACCGGGGTGCGCCGGGCAGGGGGCCTAGGTGCACCATGCCGATGAGCGGCCCGATCACAGGTAGGCCCGGGCGACGCGCAGGGCGGTGGCGGCCATCGGGCCGGTGGCTGCCAGGCCCTTCTCCTTGCCTTTGGGCAGGCGCCGCACCACCAGGCGGCACCAGTCCCCGGCCTGGCCCCGGATTACCTGGTCGGAGCCCTCGGGGCCGAAGACCCAGCGGGCATAGCCGGGGCCGACCAGCTCCACCCGGACGGGCTCCTCGTACTTCTCCCCGGCTTGAGCGAAGGCATAGGGAAGTGTCTTCCAGCCCAGCCAGGCAATGTGGCGCAAGCGCACGGTCTCGAGGACCTCCCTTTCCAGCGCGGCCACGATGTCCAGACCGTGGGCCCAGGTCTCCATCAGGCGGGTGGTGGCGAAGGTGCGGGCTCCCATGGTCCCTGCATACCAGGAGATGCGGTCCTGGTGCGGGGTGCGGGAGAGGGCCTCAACCACCGCCGCCCGGCTGTGGCGCCACCACTCGATCACCTCCTGGGGGCGCTTGCTGCGCCCGACTTCGACTCCGGCCTGGTTGAAGGCGTCCACCCCGCCGGCCGCCTTGATCTCTGCCGCCAGGCTGGGTTCGCCGCCGATGGCCCGCAGGGCGTTCTCCTCGGAGGCGGCCAGGTGGCTGATCGTGTCCTGCACGCTCCACCCGGCGGCGGGGGTCTGCCGCTTCCAGTCGCGGTCCGGGGCACGTTGTAGGAGCTGGTCGAGAGCCTGCTGCTCGGCCACCAGGTCCGCCAGAATCTCTCGCATTGCCCCCAGGCTACTCGCCGTGGCCGGGCCCCGATCAGGGGACCAGGGCGTTCAGGTGGTCGATCAACGCCCGCAGACGGCCCAGGCTGCGCCGATCGAAGTGCAGGAGCAGACGGGGCAGATGGGGGTAGTCGCCCTCCTCCAGTTCGGGGGGCGTGGCCTCGATGGCCTCGATGCGGCCGTCGGCCAGGATGTCGGGGAAGAGGTCGTTGAGGGCCTCCACCTGCTCTTCGGTGGGCGGATGCAGCAGGCGCAGCACCAGACGCCCCTCCACATAACGCTGGGAGTGGTAGTTGGCGTAGAAGCGAGTGATCTCCTCGGTGGCCTCCGCGATGCTGGAGGTGTAGCGGACCAGGTCCAGGTCGCCGGGGCTGATCATGCCGCGCGGTACCAGCGCGGCGGCGGTGAAGCGCAGCCACTTCTGCCAGTAGCCGGTGCCCGGGGCTTCCATCAGCACGACGGGATGCAGGTCGCTCTTGCCGGTCTGCATCAGGGTGAGCGTCTCCAGGGTCTCGTCGAGGGTGCCGAAGCCGCCGGGGAACATCACGAAGGCGTGTGCTTCCTTGACGAAAACCACCTTGCGGGAAAAGAAGTAGCGGAAGTTGACCAGCTTGTCGGGCGGGACGAAAGGGTTGGCATCGTCCTCGAAGGGGAGGCGGATGTTGACGCCGAACGAGCGCTCGCCGGCGCCCCGGTTGGCGGCCTCCATGATGCCCGGGCCGGCCCCGGTCATCACCATCCAGTCCCGTTCCCACGCCAGGTGTGCGGCCAGTTCCTCGGCCAGGGCGTAGTTGGGGTCTTCGGGGGGTGTGCGGGCCGATCCGAAGATGGCCACCTTGCGGAAGTCCCGGTAGCGGGAGAAGACCCGGAAGGCGTAGCGCAGCTCCTTCACCGCGGTGGTGATGAGGCGCAGATCGGCCCGATCGGCCTGATCGCGCAGCAGCTTGAGCGCGGCCATGATCAGTTCCTGAGCCAGGTCGGCGTCGGGCTGCAAACCCCCGCCCCGGGGGGCGGCCGCGGCCACCAGGCGACGGATCTGCGCTT
The DNA here is from genome assembly GCA_964548475.1 of uncultured Acidimicrobiia bacterium. Lineage (GTDB taxonomy): Bacteria > Actinomycetota > Acidimicrobiia > Spongiisociales > UBA11373 > VGBK01. The sequence continues at coordinate 4,378 of CAZJRF010000002.1, read as the reverse complement.
CGAGGGCAGGATCGCGGGCTTCGTAGGGAGGCATGGGCGGGGCGTCTTTCCACGTTCGACGGTAGTCCTAGAGTCGGCGGTGCATGCGCCACCTCATCTGGGACTGGAACGGTACCCTCTTCGACGACCTCGAGATCGTGGTCGCCTCGGTCAACGTCTCCCTGCGGGCGCTGGGTGCTCCGCCCATTGAGGTGGAGATCTACCGCTCCGCGTACGAGCGGCCCCTGCATCGCTTCTACGAGAGATTGCTGGGGCGGCCGGTGCCGCCGGAGGAGTTTCGCTCCATCGACGGCGATTTCCACTCGGCCTACAACGCTCTGCTCGACCAGGCCAGGCTCACCGTCGACGCCCGGCGGGCGGTGGAGCTGGTTGCCTCGAGGGGCCACACGCAGTCGGTGCTGTCGATGTGGTGGCACGACCACCTGGTGCCGGCGGTGCGCTTCTTCGGCCTGGAGGGCCACATGCTGGCGGTGGACGGCCATCGGGGCACACCGGGAGAGTCGAAGGAGAACCATCTGGCGGCGCACGCGGCCCAGCTGGTGCGGCTCTTTCCCGAGGTAGTGCAGCCCGATGGCATGGTGGTGATCGGCGACGTCACCGACGACGCCGACGCCGCCCGGGCGGTGGGGGTGGAGTGCGTGCTCTACGACGGGGGCTCGCAGCCCCGGTTGATGCTCGAGGAGACCGGGGTCCCGGTGGCGGCCACCCTGGTGGAAGCTGTCGAGATGGCGGGGGCGGGCTGAGCCCGGGTCGAGTGTGGGCCGGGGCCCGGCCGGCGCGCCGGGACCACGCGACGTTCTCGCTGCTTTCATCGAACTTTCACACCGGGCAGACATGATGCTGCCTGTCGATAGGAGCAAACAGATGCAAAGCACCGGCGCGTCGGTCAGGGTCTGGCCGAGATACAGAATCCGACTGCGGTCGATCGTCTCCACCACGATGGTGGTCGGCTGGCTGCTGGCCGCCGTCGGCGGGTTGCTGCCCTACTACTTCCTGCCCCGGGGCCAGGGGTCGTCGGGCGAGGAATTGCTCGGGATGGGCCGGTCGGTGTGGATCAGCGTCCACCTGTGGCTGAGCGTGGGCATGGTGGCCTTCACGGTGGTGCACGTTCTCCTGAATCGGAGGGGCATGACCCGGGGGCTCCGCTTGCTCTCCGGATCCCGGCTGGAGGCAAGTCCGGCCGTCGGCGGATCGGAGACAAAGCCGGTCGGCCGTAAGTGGTGGGGCTGGGCCGCGGTCGTTATCTCGGTCACGGGGCTGGTCCTGGGAGGTCTGGCCTTTGCCGCCGACCATGATTCGGACGGAGGCTGGGGGGGAGGACGCGGCAGGTGGGACCAGGGTGTTGCCGACCATTCGGGGGTGCTGCCCGGAGCGGTCGGGGTCGACGGCGGGTGAGGCTGCCGCCGGCAGCGGGGCCGCTAGCCTGAGGCAGTCGGTCGAAGGGTGGCTAGGGTTCCGCCTGGTCTCCAGGGCCCGGTCCGAGCGCCACAGACGGCCCGCGCGGCGGGCCAGCACCTCACAGGGCAAAAGCCTCGAGGGGATAGGCCGGCACGTTGCCCGCGTGCCGATGCGGAGGTGCCATGGCCGATCCCCGGCCTCGCTCTCACCGCGGGGCCGTCGCCCTGGCCCTGCTGGTGACTTTCCTGTGGAGCTCGTCGTGGGTGCTCATCCGCTGGGGCCTGGACGACGAGGGCCTGCCGCCCATTTCCTTCGCCGCGCTGCGCTATGCCCTGGCGGCCGGGCTGCTGCTCGCCTGGGCGGCGGCGGTGCCCCGCCATCGGCGGTCCCTGGCCGGGCTGACGGCGCCCCGGCTGGGCCGGCTTGTCCTGCTCGGGGTGGTGCTCTACGCCCTGACCCAGGGGGCAATCTTCGTTGCCATCGATCGCCAGCCGGCCGCCACCACCAGCCTGGTGCTGGCCATGACCCCGCTGCTGGTGGCGGGCCTCTCTTCGCTGTCGCTGGGGGAGGTCCCGCGCCCCCAGCAGCTGGCCGGGGCCGGCCTGGTGGCCCTGGGTGCCTGGGCGTTCTTCGCGGGGGATCTCGGCGCCACCCTGATCGGCATGGCGGCGGCCCTGGGCGGCCTGGCCGCCAACACCGGCGCCTCGCTCCTCGGCCGCGCCGTCAACCGGGGCGGCGAGGTGGAGCCGCTGGTGGTGACCGCGGTGAGCATGGGCGTGGGGGCGGCGCTCCTCCTGGTCGTCGGCGCGGCGGCGGAGGGTCTCCCGGCCGTCTCGGCGCGCGCCTGGCTGATCGTGGCCTGGCTGGCGGTGGGGAATACCGCCTTTGCCTTCACGTGGTGGAACCTCAGCCTGTTGCGGCTCTCGGCACTGGAATCGGCGGTGATCAACACCAGCATGCCGGTGCAGATTGCCTTGTTGGCCTGGGCGTTCCTCGCGGAGTCGCTGGGCGCGGGGGAGGTGATGGGAATCCTGCTGGTCACCGCCGGGGTGGTGCTGGCCTCGGCCGGTGCCGAGCGGGGTGCGGCGTGATCACGTTGAGGCAGCGACGGCCGTCAGCAGCCGGCGGCCGCCAGCAGGACGCGACAAGCTGCGCTCATGCGCGCCGGCGACAGGGTGGTGACCCGCCGCCGAAAGACGTCGCGGGAAACCGTGTGCAGGTTGTCGAAGTTCACGACGCACCGGGTGGGCACGCCGTCTTCGGCCGGCGTGAGCTCCAATTCCGATGCGAGGCCCCTCTGGGTTCGGGTGAGGGCGGCGACGACCACCGCCCCCGCCCGGCCGGCCACGGCGTCCCGGGTCAGGATCAGGACGGGCCGGTCGCCGCCCGGGGTGGCCGCGAACCAGATCTCACCGCGCCGCATCGACCCAGTCCTCCCAATCCTCCGCCGGGCCCCAATCGGCAATCGCGACGAAGGCTTGCTCTGTGTCGGTGAGCGGGATCTGCTCCCACGCGGCCGCGTCCTCCTCGGCGGCGAGTTGCGCCAGGTGAGCGCGCAGGGCGCGACGGAGCAGCTCGGACAGGTCGAGCCCGAGGCGATCTGCCCAGCGCCTTGCCGCCGCTGCGTCGGCGTCGGGAACCCGAAAGCTGAGCATTGTCATACATAGAGCTTATGTTGTATGACGCTACCGGTCAAGGGCTTCGCGTGCGGTTCCCGGATAGGCGGCTACCACCGGGCGCGGCAGGCCAGGGTCGCGCGAGCGGCAATCCGCGAGCGACCCGCCGGCAACTGGGAAGGGCCATGCCCAGCACTGCCGTGTATCGCGGAGAGTCCCCGGACGGTTATCCCCGTGCGGTGGAGCTTGACCGTCGTCGCGGTTCGACTCGCCCGGCGACGACGTCGGCCGCAGCCTGTGCGATGGCGGCGACGTTGGCGGGGGAAGAGAGCACGTCGACCTCGGCCTGTGTGAGAACCCGACCCGGCCGGATGATCCAGCCCGTCCCATCGTCGAGTTGGTCGGCCACGACCAGGTGACCCCTGAGTCCAAGTCTTCCCACCGAGATACGGCCTCGCCCGTCCACCTGCAGCAACTGCCGGCGGATCATTGGGATTCCTCTCACTGTCGTATGGAGGCATGGTAAGAGGTGGCGACGGCATGGGTAAGAGGGAAAATGGGTAAATGGGCAGCATCGAGGGGAGCCTGCCGGTCTTGTGGAGCCGGGCCTTCGCTGAGGAGTTCGAGAGGCTGCCGTCGGGCGATCGGCGGGCAGTCGACGCGATGCTCGATCGGCTAGCCCAACAGCATGATGGCGCTCGGATGCGGGCCCGCATCGACGTTGGGCGCGTGCATCTGCGGGCGACGCCGCGCGTACACGCCCCGGGCGGCGTCTGCCGGGTGATCTGACAGTACGACGATGAGACCGTCCCGCAGGCAATCATCTGCTGGACGGTGGCCTCGGTCGAGCAAGGCTGAGGACGGCCGGCCCCTACCCGAAGGGCGGCCCGGCCGGGCCCTTGCGGGCCACCGCGTTCCACACCGTCTCGTAGTGGTCCACGTCGTAGGGGTCGATGTGGGGGAGGACGAACTCCTCCCAGGCTCGCCGCAGCGGGTCTTCGGCGGGGCTGTACATCCACAGCCCGGCCGGGATGCGGTCGAGCACGGTACGCAGGCTCATCGGCGTGCTCACCCGGGTGCGGGCGTCGGCGGCCACAAAGGACTGGTTGACTTCGAAAGCGAGCCGGGCGATGGTGGTCACGAAGGACTCTCGCAGGCCGGGGTAGCGGCGGGTGAGCATTGCCCGGATCTGCTCGTCGGTGGGGAAGGGTTTCTCCCAGATGACCCAGCGGTCGGCGAACGCCTTGTTCAGAGTCTGGGTGCCGGCGTAGTCGCGCAGGTCGGTGGGGTTCAGAGTCCCGTACAGCCGGATATCGGGGCGCAGGCGCACGGTCTCCCCGGTGGGCAGGTCGAGGGCCTGGTAG
>CAZJRF010000001.1:43101-62549 GCA_964548475.1 uncultured Acidimicrobiia bacterium | reverse complement strand
CTGGCGAGTTTCTTTTTTTTCAGGGCCGAGGGGGGCGTGTATCGCCCCAGCGACTCCGCCACGTGGCGGACCAGAGCCCCAAAGATGGACTCCCCGTCCCGCTGGGTACTCATGGGGGAGTCGAAGACGATCACATCGCCCCGGGCCGGGTCACCCAGCCGATAGGCGAGCTTGTTCACCATCACCCGGTCGCCTTCCAGCAAGGTGTCGTTCATAGAGCCGGAGGGGATGAAGAAGGCCTGCACCAGGAACGTCTTGATGAGGACCGCTATCACCAGGGCCACGACGATGAGGACTGGAAGCTCTTTCCAGAAGGACCGGCTCGAGCCCTTCTTGCCCTTCCCGGCCCGCGACCGGCCAGCAGTCCGCGTGTCCTCCTCGGCCGCCGGGGGGATGGCTCCCCGGGCTCCTGTCGCCGCCGAGACGTCCTCCCCATCGCCGGCTGCCCGGGTGTCGGCCTCCCCGATCCCGGCTTCGCGAGCCTCTTCACCGGCCGCCCAGATGTCGGCCGCGCGAGTGTCGGCCTCCCCGGCGCCGCCCTCAGTGCCCTCCTCGCCGGCCGCCGGCTCCCCGTGCGAAGAAGCCTCCACCGGGAAGGAAGACGTCCGATCGAACCAGTCGAGGGGGAACAACTGGCCTTCGCCGGGAGGAAGGGAGGGGGTCACGGGAGGCGCGTCCTCAGGAGGATCCGACGCCGGAGGCAGAGTCACAGACGCGACGTTACCGCAGCCACAGACCTGAGAGTCTCACCACCCGGTGGCACCGCCGAGTCTCGCGGCGCACGACGAGGCACCCTCAATCGCGCTTCTCTTTTATGCGGGTGGCCTTGCCCACTCTCTCCCGCAGGTAGTAGAGCTTGGCCCGGCGCACGTCGCCGCGGCGGACGACCTCCACCCGTTGGATGATGGGAGCGTGAACCGGGAAGATGCGCTCCACGCCCACCCCGAAGCTGACCTTGCGAACGGTGAAGGTCTCCCGCACGCCGCCACCGCTCCTGGCGATGACGACGCCTTCATAGCCCTGGACCCGCTCCCGGCCGCCCTCGACCACGCGCACATGCACCCGCACCGTGTCTCCCGGCCCAAACTCCGGGAGGTCGGAGCGCAGGTGGGCAGCCTCAACCTGATCCAGCCTGCTCATCGGGGATTCCCTTCGCGCCAAAACCGCAGACGGCGGATGCCGTCCGGCGGCGAGAGTCTAGACCCCGTCCCCGCCGTCTGCGAAACCCGGCGGGAGCAGGTCGGGCCGTCGCTCCCGCGTGCGGCGCCGCCGCTGCTCCCGGCGCCAGGCCTCAATCCGCGCATGATCCCCCGAGAGCAGCACTTCCGGCACCAGCCAGCCCCGGAACTCGGCGGGCCGGGTGTAGAGAGGCTCCTCGAGCAGGCCTTCCCGGAAGCTCTCCGACCCGGCCGACTCGGGGTTACCGAGCGCGCCGGGGAGCAGGCGGGCGACTCCCTCCACCACCGCGGCTGCCGCCGCCTCCCCGCCGGCCAGCACGAAGTCGCCCAGCGAGGCCTCCTCCTCTATCAAGTGCTCGGCCACCCGTTCGTCCACCCCCTCGTACCGGCCGCACACCAAAGTCAGGCTCTCCAGGCCGGCCCAGCGGTCCAGAGTCGCCTGGGTCATCGGGGCCCCGGCCGGGGTGAGTAGCACCCGGTGGGTGCCGGCCAGCGGCTCCAGGGCGGCCGTCAACGGCTCCACCATCATCACCATCCCCGGCCCGCCGCCGAAAGGGGCGTCGTCCAGTTGCCGGTGCCGGCCCAGTCCGTACTCGCGCAGATCCACCAGGTCTATCCGCAGGAGCCCGGCCTCCGCCGCCCGCCCGACCACCCCCACGCCCAGCGGCGACGCGAAGTACTCCGGGAACATGGTGACCAGGGTGATACGCATCCGGGCCAGCGTATCGGCTCCCCGGCGCGCCCGGGCGTCTTCCCGGCCCGCTGCCGCCGGTGGGGATTGGTATCGTCGCCCCATGGCTCCCGTCGGCCGACGCCGCATCGCCGCTGCCGTGCTGGCTCTTACCGGGGCCCTGGTCCTCACAGGGAAGGCCCCCGCGGCCGCCGACGGGCCGTGCACGGCCACGTTCAACGGGGTCGAAGCCGAACGGATCGCCTCGCTCTCCTCCCCCCTGGTCCTCGAAGCCGACGACACCCTGGACTTCTCCGGCACCGACGAAGCCGGCACCCTGCAGGCCTCGATCTCCCTGCTGCTCGGACCGCTCACCCTGGGGGAAGCGGTCTCCTCACGGGCCACCGCCGACCCCGAGTTCACCGTCTCGCTGCCCCTGGCCGAAGTGGCCCCCCGCAGCGTGGGCCTGCTGCGAGTGCGGGCCGCCACCGACAACTGCACCGTGGAAGCCTGGCTGAGGGTGGGAGGACGCCTGCCTTTCACCACCTCGGCCGGGCTCGCCGGGATAGGGCTGACGGTGGCAGGGCTGGCCTGGCTGGGGGCCGCGCTGGTGGTGCGCCGAGGCTGGTCGCCGTGGGCGGCCGCGGCCTGCGGACTCTTCACCGGGACCGGGGTGGCCCTGCTCATTCAGCAGTTCGGCCGTCTGCAGGTCTCCTACTGGTCTCTAGGGGCCTGTGCCGCCGTGGCGGCGGCGGTGGGCCTGGCGGCCGCTGTACTGCTGCAGTGGAAGACCCGCCCCGGCGGGGCCTCGCCCACGACGGAGGGTCCCCTGCCGGCTCCGGCGTCCCCACCGGCCCCGTCCCCGGATCCGGCCCCCGCCGAGCAGAGGGCCCCGGCCGCCGAGACGCAACCGACTCCGGTTCCTGCCGGGACGAAGACCCCTGCCGAACAGCCGGTTCCCGCCCATCGGCCGCCCGCGCCCCCCGAGTCCCTCGACCCGTTCTGGGGCTACGTGCTGGGCGAGACCGAGGTGCTGCACCTGGAGGACTACAGCCGGGTGGTGGCCACCCTTCACCCCGGCACCTGGTATCTGGTCAAGCGGGAAATGAGCGGCTGGGCCCGGGTGGAGGCGACACCCGGGGTAGAAGGCTGGGTTCCCCGCCGTGCACTCCACCGCGACGACTGAGCACGGCCAGCCGATCGTTCACCCGAGGGGCGGGCGGGCCGTTGCGGGGGTGCCGGCCCGGTACAACCGGTAGAGAGTCGTGCGCCGGCCGGGCACCCGGCCTGCCCGGCAGATGGCCTCATCCAGCACCTCGGGGGTCATCCCGGAGCCGTGGGCCGCCCCCGCCGCCCGGGAGATGTCCTCCTCCATGAGCGTCCCCCCCAGGTCGTTCACCCCGGCCCCGAGCAGGGCGGCGGCCCCGTCGAGGCCCAGCTTCACCCAAGAAGCCTGTACGTTGGCGATGAGCCCATCGAGGGCCAGGCGAGCCGCCGCGTGCACCGCCACCACCTCGTCCCAGGTGGGCCCGGGACGGGCCCTCCCTTGCCGGTAGATGGGCGCCTCCATGTGGACGAAAGGAAGCGGCACGAACTCGGTGAAGCCGCCGGTGGCCTCCTGGATGTGCCGTATCACCGCCAGGTGGCGCGCCCAGGAGGAAGGCGAGTCCACATGGCCGAACATCATGGTGGCGGTGGTGGGGATCCCCACGCGGTGGGCGGTGGCCACCACCTCGGCCCAGCGCGCCGTATCGATCTTCCCCGGGCAGAGCAGCCGGCGGATCCCGTCGTCGAGGATCTCGGCGGCCGTGCCCGGCAGGCTCCCCAGGCCGGCGTCCTTGAGCCGGCGCAGGTACTCGCCGATCTCCAGGCCGAGGCTGCGCGCCCCCTGCCACACCTCCTGGGGGCTCAGAGCATGAACGTGGAGGCCGGGGGCGGCGGCCTTCACCGCTTCGATCACCCGCAGATAGAAGCGGCCGGTGAACGCGGGGTGGATGCCTCCCTGCAGGCAGACCTCGGTGGCTCCCTGCTCCCGAGCCTCGGCCGCCCGCCCGGCGATCTCCTCCACGTCCAGCAGGAAGGCGGCCTCCCCCTCGCCGACGGCATCCGCCCTGCGAGAGAACGCACAGAACCCACAGGCGTGGATGCAGCGATTGGTGTAGTTGATGTTGCGGTTGACCACGTAGGTGACGGTGTCCCCCACCGCCCGCCGGCGGAGCTCATCGGCCACCGCTGCCACCTCCTCCAGGTCGTCGCCGCGGGCCCGCAAAAGCACCTCCACCTCGGCGGTGTTGGGCCGACGGCCCTCTCGCGCACGAGCGAGGATGCCGGCCAGGCCCGGCCCGGGGGTGTTCCGCCGCCGCCTCTTCCCGCCCCAGGCCGCGTCGGCCCAATGTGCCGACAGCCGCCCGGCGGGGGGCGGGATGGGAAGGTCCCGTCCGGGCGCCCAGGCATAGCGCGGCCGCACAACCCCTGCTCCGTCCACCAGATCGAGGTAGGCCCGCAGCACCCGCCTCGGGAGCCGGCCGGCCGCCTCCTCGTGGGACAGGCCGGGTGGGAAGGCGCTGCGCTCTACCAGGTCGCGCCCGACCAGCACATCGCGCAGCTGGCCCAGGCGCTCGGTGTCCCAGTCGCGCAGCAGCAGGTCGCCTGCCCCGGCAGCCACCGCCGCCTGCGCGTCCTCCACCGAGTCCACGAACACCGACACCACGGCCCCCGACCCCGCCGCGGCCGCTCGCGCCTCGCCCACCCGGCTCCGCCCCGTGCGCAGGTAGGCGGCGCCGGATCGGCTCAGCGCCTCCGTCGCTCTCCGCCGTCCGCCCCGATCCAGCACGGTGATCCGCCACCCGGCCACCCCGGCGGCCGAGAGGGCCTCGGCCTCTTCGGGCCCCACTACCCAGGCCGCAACCTCCACCTCGGGGCCCGCCCCGGAGATCGGCAGCAGTTCGGCCGCCAGAACGGCGTCCGCCTCTTCGGCAGTGGGGTTTGCCATCTCGATGGTGGTAGTCCCCTCCCGGTGGCAGGTAGCCGCTCGGGCCGGGCCGGGGGCGCGCACCGGGCGCAGCCGGCAGAAGGTGATCATCCGTTCAGTCGCCATAGGTGGTGAGGCGAGCGTAACCGCCCTCATCGGCGGCGGCCTGCAGGCGGGGCAGCAGCCCGGGGTCGACCCACTCCGCGTCCAGGTACTCGGGGTACACGGGCAGCCGGGGCACCAGGCGGAACCCGGCTTGCCGGGTACGCGCCGCCAGTTCGTCGAGATGTGGCCAGGGCGCCTCGGGGTTTACCCAGTCGGGGGTGAGCGGGGAGACCCCTCCCCAGTCGTTAACCCCCGCCTCCAGGTAGATCTCGAACCGGTCGGTTAGATTCGGCGGCACCTGGATGTTCATCTCCGGGCCGAGCACCCACCGGGCGGCGGCCGCCACCCGGGCCAGATAGGCTGGAGTCGGCTCCCGCGAGTGCTCCATTGGGGTCCCCGGCTTCGCCCGGAAGTTCTGCACGATGACCTCCTGGACGGCTCCGGTCTCGGCGGCGAGAGTGGCCAGGGTGAACAGGCTCTGCACCAGCTCTTCCACAGTCTCCCCTATCCCCACCAGGATCCCGGTGGTGGCCGGCACCCGGCACGCCGCCATCGCCCGCAAGGCGGCCAGCCGCCGCGCCGGGTCCTTGTCGGGACAGCCGTGGTGGGCCAGGCCGGATCCCAGGAGGCGCGAGGAGGTGCTCTCGAGCATCAGGCCCATGGAAGGACACCAGCGCCGCAGCGCCGCCACCTCGGCTTCGTCCACCACCCCGGGGTTGGCGTGCGGGAACAGGCTCGTGCGCTCCACGATCATCCCGGCCACCCGCTCCACGTACTCGATGGTGGAGCGGCAGCCGTGCGCGGCCAGGAAGTGCCGTGCCTCCGCCCATCGTCCCTCGGGACGGTCGCCCAGGGTGAGCAGCGCTTCGGTGCAGGCGGCAGCCTCCCCCGCGGAGGCCACCGACAGCGCCTCCTCCGGTTCCAGGTAGCGCCCGCCCGCGCCCGGAGGGGAAGCGAAGGTGCAGTAGGCGCAGCGGTCCCGGCACAGGGTGGTGAGCGGGATGAAAACCTTGCGGGAGAAAGTCACCACCCTCCCCTTGCCCTCGTCGCGCCAGTGCCGGGCCTCGGCGAACAAGCCGTCCAGATCGCCCTCCCCGCGCAGCAGGGCGGCGGCCAGTGCGGGGTCCGGGGCGGGGAAAGCCACGGTCGCCGACGCTATCACGTCGGCGCTCTCTGAGCCCGCAAACCCCGTAAAGTAACCGGTCGCACCTGCACGGAAGAGAGGCATGATGACCGACGACAAGACACGGGTGGGCTTGATGGGCTTCGGGCGCATCGGCCGCAACGTCTTCCGCCAACTGGAGGACCGGCCCGGCATCGAGGTGGCGGCCATCGTCGACATAGCCGACCCCAAGGCCCTGGTCTACCTGCTCAAGTACGACTCGGTCTTCGGACGGTTCCGCGGCAAGGTGGCCCTCGACGACTCGGGCAACCTGATAATGGACGACCGGGTGATCCCCATACTCCAGGCCAAGGACCCCGGCGATGTGGACTGGACGGCCTACGGGGTGGACATCGTGGTGCAGGCCACCCGCAAGCACCGCAGCGGGGCCGAGTGCCGGCGACATCTCGAGAAAGGGGCCAAGCGGGTGGTCCTCGCCTCCACCCCCGAGGACCCCGACGACATGGACACCCTGCTCATGGGGGTAAACGACGAGGTCCTCGGCCCGGAGGACACCATCGTCGCCCTCGGCTCCAACACGTCCAACGCGGTGGCTCCCGTCCTGAAGATCCTCAACGAGCGCTTCGGCGTGGAGTGGGCGTTGTTCACCACCGTGCACGCCATCACCAACGAGGCCCGTCTGGCCGACGTGCCGGGGACCACGCTGCGGGGCAGTCGCTCCGCCGCCGAGAACATCATCCCCGGCCCCACCAACTCCCCCGAGATCGTCGAGCGCGCGCTGCCCGCGCTGCAGGGCCGGATCGCCGCCATGGCCCTCAACGTGCCCGTGCAGGACGGCTCCAACGTGGACCTGGTGGCCTTCCTCTCCAAGGAAGCCACTGCCGCCGAGGTGAACAAAGTCCTGCGGGCCGCCGCCGAAGACAGCACCGTGCTGGCCTTCACCGATGAGCCCATCGTCTCCTCGGACATCATCGGCAACTCCTTCTCGGCCACAGTGGACGGCCTGGCCACCCTGGTCCTGGGCGGCACCATGGCCAAGCTGGTGATCTGGTACGACAACGGCTGGGGTTATGCCGCTCGCGTCGTGGAGCTCATCGAGAAGTTCGCTGCGTTCGACCACGAAGGAGTGAAGTGATGACCCGGATAGCCATCAACGGGTTCGGGCGCATCGGGCGCTCGGTCTTCCGGGTGATCGTGCAGCGCCCCGAGACCGGCATTCAGATCGTCGCGATCAACGACCTGGCCGAAGACGAAATGGCCGCCTACCTGCTCAAGTACGACACCGTCATGGGTGAGTTCCCCGGGGCGGTACTGGTGGAGGACGGCTACCTGATTGCCGGAGGCCACCGGGCCCGGCTGCTCACAATCAAGGACCCCGCCCAGCTCCCCTGGAAGGAACTCGACGTGGACGTGGTCATCGAGTCCACCGGCGTGTTCCGCACCCGGGAGACGGTGGCCGCGCACCTGCAGGCCGGGGCCAAGCGGGTGATCCTCACCGTGCCCGCCAAGGACAAGCTCGATGCCACCGTGGTGCTCGGGGTCAACGACGACGAGCTGGAGGCGGATGACCGCATCGTCTCCAACGCTTCGTGCACCACCAACTGCCTCGCTCCCGTCGCCATGGTTCTGGATCAGGCGTTCGGGTTCAAGCGCGGGATCATGACCACGGTGCACGCGTACACCAACGACCAGCGCCTGGCCGACGTGCCCCACAAGGACTTCCGGCGCAGCCGGGCGGCCACGGTGAACATCATCCCCACGACCACCGGCGCCGCCAAGGCGGTAGGCGAGGTGCTGCCCCGGCTGAAGGGCAAGCTGGACGGGATGGCGATGCGCGTGCCCGTCCCGAACGGTTCCACCGTGGACCTGGTGGCCGAGCTGGAGCGCCCGGTCACCGTCGAAGAGGTGAACGCCGCCATCAAGCGGGCGGCCGAGGGGCCGCTGGCCGGCATCCTGGAGTACTCCGAGGCACCCCTGGTGTCCACCGACATCATCGGCAACCCGCACTCGAGCATCTTCGATGCCGGCTGCACCCTGGTGCTCGGAGGCAACAAGGTGAAGGTGATCGCCTGGTACGACAACGAGTGGGGCTACTCCCAGCGGGTGGTCGACCTGATCGGACGCCTGGCCGCCCTGCCCCTGCCCGAGTAACCGCCCCTTGCTTGCGCCCGGCCGCCACGCCGGGCGCAAGCGCGTCCCGGCCCGGAGGGGCGGCCCGGGCGCTAGCGTCCCAGCCGGTGACCGACTTCGAACGGATCTTCCATCCCCGGCGCATGGCCATCGTCGGCGTCTCCGCCAACAGCCGGTCGGTCGGCTTCGGCAACGGCATCCTGCTGGCCAGCCTGGCCATGGGCTTTACCGGGGAGATCCTCCCCGTCAACCCCCGCGGCGGCACCTTCGCCGGCCTGCGGATCTACCGCAGCGTCGAGGAGATCCCCGGCGACATCGACTTCGCGGTGATCGCCGTCCCCGCCGAGGCCGTGCCGGCCGCCCTCGAGGCCTGCCGCCGCAAGGGGGCGGCGGGCGCCGAGGTGGTCACCGCCGGGTTTGCCGAGCTGGGCACCCCCGAGGGGATCGCACTGGAGAACCGGATCCGGGAGATCGCCACCACCGGCCTCCGGGTGGTCGGCCCTAACTGCTTCGGAATCTACTGCCCGCGCTCGGGGCTCACCCTGCTGCCCGGGCCCGACCTCTCCCGGGAGAGCGGCCCGGTGGCCTTCCTCTCGCAGAGCGGCGGCATGTCGATCGACTTCGCCCACATGGGCAAATGGATGGGACTGCGCTTCAGCAAGGTGGTCAGCTTCGGCAACGGCGCGGACCTGCGGGAGACCGAGCTGCTGGGCTACCTGGGGGAGGACGCGGAGACCGGAGTCGTCGCGATGTATGTAGAGGGGATCGCCGACGGCGACGCTTTCTTCGAGACGGCCCGGGCGGTGGCCCGGCGCAAGCCGGTGGTGGTCTACAAGGGAGGGCTCTCCGAGGCGGGGCGCCGGGCCGTCGTCGGCCACACCGCCTCCTTGGGGGGGAGCCGGGTGATCTGGTCTTCGGTGCTGCGCCGGGTCAACGCGGTACAGGTACACGACCTGGCCGAGATGGCCCAGGCCTGCCTGGCCTTCGCACTGCTTCCGCCGCGCTCCTGCCGAGGGGTCTCGGTTATCGGTGGAGGCGGGGCGCTGGGAGTGGCCGCCGGAGACGCCGCCGAGGAACACGGCATCGCCATCCCCGCCTTCTCGCCCGGGCTGCGCTCCCGCATCGAGGCGGTCCTGCCCCGGCCCGGGTCGAGCGGCGGCAATCCCGTCGACGTAGCCAACCCCTTCTTCCCCCCTGAAGGACTGGGCCGGGTGCTGCGCCTGGCCGCCGAGGACGACCGGGTGGAGGCCCAGGTGGTGACCTCCCTCCTGTACCACTACAAGTCCCAGGCGCTGGTGACCGGCCGGCCTCTGTCCGAGGTCGCGCCCTTCCGGGATCTGGCCGGGGTGGCCGGGGAGGCGGCTCGGGAGACGGGCAAGCCGGTGATCCTGGTCCTGCCCGACCTCAAGCGGGGGCTGGACGACCTGGACGTCCACGAGATGCTGGCCCGGGCCAGGAGGGCGTTCCTGGACGAGGGCCTCCCGGTGTTCGAGGATATCTCCCACGTCTTCCGGGCGCTGGGGCACGTGAACGGCTACTACGGGCGACGAGATGGAAGCTGACGGCCGACGAGCGGCACCGATCATCCGGGCGGCGCAAGCCGCAGGAGCGAGCACCCTCTCGGAACACGAGTCGAAGCAGGTCCTGGCCGCCTACGGCATCCCCGTCACCCGGGAGGTGATCATCGAGGAGCGGGCGGAAGTGGCCGCGGCGGCCGCCGCCATCGGCTACCCGCTGGCCATCAAGGCCTGCTCGTCCGACATCCCCCACAAGACCGAACGGGGCCTGATCCGCCTCGACGTGCGCGGTGAGGCCGAAGCACTGGAGGCCTTCGACCACATCACTGCCGGCCTGGCGGGGCTGGCGGGGGGAGTGCTCCTGGCGGAGATGATCCCCGGCGGCCGGGAATTGGCGGCCGGTCTGGTGCGCGACGCCGACTTCGGGCCCTGCGTCATGTTCGGACTGGGAGGCATCTTCACCGAGGTCCTGCACGATGTCACCTTCGGCAGGGCTCCCCTCGACCAGGCGGATGCATTGGCGATGCTGGAAGACATCAGAGGGCATCGCATACTCGACGAAGTTCGCGGGATGCCTGCCGCCGACCGCCCGGCGCTCGCGGGGCTGCTCGTCGCCCTGGGCCGGATCGGCCTGGAGCACCCGGCAGTCCGGGAGATCGATCTCAACCCGCTCCTCCTGGCCGGTGCCCGGCCGGTGGTGGCCGACGCGCTGATCGTGCTGCGGTGAGGGCGCGACGCCGGGCAGGCTCCCTGCCGCGCTAACTTCCCCGCCTCGTGGGCATTCTGGAAGACGTCGCACCCGACTCGGCAGAGACGCCGGCCCCCGATCCCTCGTTTCAGGCCGGCTTCGTGGTCGCCATCTCCACCGGGCATGCCGCCCACGACACCTACGTCGGCTTCCTGCCGGTCCTCCTGCCGTCCTTCGTGGAGCGCTTTGGGCTCAGCAACACGCGAGCCGGGGCGCTGTCGGCCTTCACCCAGCTGCCCTCGCTGTTGCAGCCGCTCTTCGGCCATCTGGCCGACCGCCTCGCCCTCCGCTGGATGGTCACCCTGGCGCCCGCGGTGACTGCCACGTTGATGAGCCTGATGGGCTGGGCCCCCACTTACGCCATCCTCGCCCTGGTGCTCAGCACAGTCGGGATCTCCAGCGCCGCCTTCCACGCGGTGGCTTCGGCCACCGCCGGCCGCTTGTCGGCACGGCAACTCGGTCGGGGCATGAGCATCTGGATGGTGGGCGGCGAGCTGGGCTCGGCCCTCGGACCCCTGCTGGCCGCCGGCGCTCTCAGCCTGCTCACGCTGAAGGGCCTCGCCTGGCTGATGCTGGGCGGCTGGGCGGCGTCGTTCGTGCTGCATCTGCAGCTGCGCCGCATTCCCCCCGGCTCACTGCCCACGGCACGGCCCCACTGGCGCTTCGCTCTGGGACGGATGCGCCGGACCCTGGGGATCGTCACCGCGCTGGCCGTGCTGCGCGGCATGGCGCTCAGCGCCCCCTGGACCTTCGGGCCGATCCTCCTCAAGCAGGAAGGCCGCAGCGACCTGCTGGCCGGGGCCGCGCTCACCCTCTACCTGGCGGCGGGCATGGTTGGCACGCTGGGGGCCGGCTGGCTCAGCGACCGGTTGGGCCGGCGGGTGATCCTCCTCTTCGGCACGCTGGCCGGGCCGGGCGGCCTGCTCCTCTTCATCGCGGTCGACGGCTGGCCCCGCTTCATCTTCCTGGCGGTAGCCGGGGCGGCCACGGTGGCCCTGCACCCGGTGTGCATGGCCCTGGTGCAAGAGAAGTTCCCGGAGAGCCGGGGGCTGGCCAACGCCCTCTACCTGTCGACCGTGTTCATCATCTCCTCGGTGGCGGCGGTCCTGGTGGGCGCTCTCGGCGATGCCATAGGGCTGCGCTCCGCCTTCGTCATCAGCGGCGCTATCACCTTCCTGGGCATCCCCCTGATCTTCCTGCTGCCGCGCGACGGCCGGTCGGCCGGGGGCTGACCGGCGGCGGCTCACCCAATGGGACGGCCAGAAGCCACCGGCTCAGACCTCGCGCCTCCTCTGGACTCGCGCCGCCCAGGCCGCCAGCCCGGCAGAGGCGGCCACCGTCACCGCCGCCGGCCACAGGTAGCCTACGATTCCCCCACCGCGCACCAGGTCATCCAGGGCGCCCACCAGGTGGCTGGGTAGCCATACCCCCACCGCCGGTACCAGCCCGGGGATAGCAAGCAGGATCAAGAAGACAAGGCTGACGGCCGCACTCACCACGACGCTCCGCGAGTAGGCGGCGGCAGCAGCCACCACCGTCATGGCGAACGCCAGGTAGAGGAGGCCGTAGCCGGCGCCGGCGAGCAGAGGTCCCACCGGGGCTCCGCCCAGGAGGACCGACGTTTCGTACCAGGCGGCGGCCAGCCCGGCCAGGAAGGCGGCCCAGGCGGCCAGCGTCGACATCGCCAGGCGCGCCCAGAGCAGCCGCCCGGCCGGCCGGACCCGGGAGCGCAGGAAGATCGACATCTCCGGCAGGGCGTCGATGGTCAAGGCCGCGGCGCCGACCACCACCGCCACCAGAAGGCCGATCTGCTGGGCGTCGCCGGCGAAAGCGGCGATCCCGTCGGCGGGCACCGGGTCGGGCAGGATCACCGTCATGTCGCCGCCGAAGCGCTGAAGGATCTCCCCCAGGTAGCGAGTGGTCAGCGGGCCGAGCAGGCCGAAGAAGACGTAGACGCCGAGGAGGGCCGCCAGCCGCTTGGTCCGCACCAGCCGCAGCCACTCGAGGCGCCAGAGGCTCACCGGGTCGCCTCCAAGAAGATATCTTCGAGGTCGAGAGCCTCCGGCTCCACTGCCGCCACCCGGGTACTGCTCCCGTCGAGAACCCCCATGAGGCCCCGCTCTGCCTCCTCGAGCGAGTTCACCCGCACCCGCAGCGTTTGCCCGTCGAGGGCCTCCACGCCCTCCACCCAGGGGGCGGCCCGCAAGGCGGCGGCTGCCCCCTCGCCGCCCGAACGCACCCGCACCCGGAAGGCGGGACGCGACCGGGTGGCCAGCAGCTCGTCCACCGGACCCTGGAACCGGAGGCGGCCCCGGTCGAGGATGCCTACCCAGTCGCTTACCTCCTGGACATCGGCGAGGATGTGCGAAGAGAACACGACGGTGGCGCGGCCCCGCAGGCGCCGCACCAGGTCGAGCACCTCGCGCCGGCCGCCCGGGTCGAGGGCGGCGGCCGGCTCGTCGAGCAGCAGGATCTCGGGACGGCCGACGATGGTGGCGGCCAGGCCCAAGCGCTGGAGCATTCCCCGCGAGAAGCCCCCCACCCGCCGGTGCGCTGCCTCTGCCAGACCGGCTTCGGCCAGCACAACGTCCGGGTCGTCCCACTCTCCCGGGCCCGCCAGCCGGGCGGCCAGAGACACCACCTCCCGGGCAGTGAGCCAGGGGTCGAAGCGAGGGCTGTCGGGAAGCATGGCGAACGGCCCGCCCTCGATGACGATCTCGCCCGCGGTCGGCCAGCGCAGGCCGGCCAAGAGCGACAGCAGGGTGGTTTTCCCCGCCCCGTTGGTACCGATGAGCCCGTAGACGATCCCGGACGGCACCTTCAAGTCCACGCCGTCGAGGGCGGCGACCGCCCCGTAACGCTTCACCAAGCCGGCGGTGTAGATCACCGGCTTCCCCGGCCGAGTAGCAGGTAGACGATGCCGCCGGCCGGGATGCTGAGCAGGCTGACCAGCAACCACCCCCACTTTGGGAGGTACTGAGTTCCGGCGGCGCGTTTGAGGTCTACCAGCACATAGACCTCGAAAGCCACCAGCGCCACCAGCAGGGGCGCCAGGGCTGCGATCAGGGTGGACGACACATCGGCTCCGGTGTTCCGCTCGCCTCCCAGGCTACCGGAGAGACCCATCCCTATCTCCACCGACGGAACCGCCGGGCGTGTCACAGGCGAGTGGTACATCGTGGGTATGGGAAGCGCAGTGGCGCCACCGGTGGAGCTTTGGGAGTCCTCGGGTCTGTTCGTCTCCCCGCCGGGCGGCCTGTCCGATGCCGAGCTGGCCGAGGGCCTGCAGGCCCTGGGACGGCTGGCGGCCCGGGTGGAGGCCTGCCGGGCGGAGTTCATCGCCGAGGCCGACCGGCGCGGCGTGGCCCGCTGCCACGGATTCGCCACCACGACCGCCTGGCTGATCTCCCTGTCGGGGGATCCGGCCGCGGTATGCCGCAGCCGTCTGGCGGTGGCCACATCGCTGAAGGAGATGCCCCAGACGCGTACCGCCTTCGCCGCGGGCGAGGTGCCGGAGTCGCGGGTCAGGCTCCTGGCCGAGGCGCACGCCGTGGCCCCGGAGCAGTTCGCTCAAGACGAAGCCCGGCTGCTATCCCAGGTTGCCTCGGCTTCTTCATCCCGCCTGCCCCAGGTGCTGGCCAGGTGGCGGCGCGACACCGACCCGTGGGGAGCCGAGGCCGACACCCGGAAGGCCTTCGCCCGGCGCGCCCTCCATGTCTCCCCGTCGTGGTCGGGCATGGTGCACTTGAATGGGGACCTGGACCCGGAGGGCGGCAGCGTGGTCCTGGCCGCGCTGCGCTCGCTGTCCGAGAGCGCGGCCCTCGATTCCCAGGACACCCGCACCCCACCGCAGTGCCGGGCCGACGCGCTGGTGGAGATCTGCCGCCGCCACCTCGACGGTGGCCGTGCCGGCGGTAGCAGGCGAGCGCATCTGGCGGTCACCGTGCCCTGGCAGGTTCTCAACGAGAGGGCCGGGGTGGTGGACTTGGAGGGCGGGCCGGTGGGCAGCGCGGCCATCCGCCGCCTGGTCTGCGATGCCTCCGTCACCGTGGTGGTGGCGGGCAACGGTGCCCGGCCGGCGCAGGTCGGTTCGGCCCGCCGGGTAGTCCCCCCGCCGTTGCGGCGAGCGCTGGACCTGCGCGACGGCGGCTGCACCCATCCGGGCTGCGACGTCCCGGCGCGCTGGTGCGACGCCCACCACATCGTTCACTGGGCCGACCGCGGGGCGACCGAAGCGGCCAACCTGCGGCTCTTGTGCCGACGTCACCATCGGCAAGCCCACGACCACCAGCAGTACCCGCAGCGACTATGAGCCGTTCCCGGTCGGAGAACGCTCGGTCGATGAGCTGGTTCGCGCGTCCGCTGGCGAGCCCTGTCGGAGGGATCAATCCGGGAACAAGCCCTCGGGCGGATCGATGGAGATCCGCCCTTCGGCCGGATCTCCCACCATCTCCTCCACGAAGGGCACCTCCACCTCGGCGCCCGCCGGAGTCGTCACCACCAGACGATCCTGCAGCCTGCCCGTGAGCACCCCGGTCACCCGGCCGAGCACGGCTCCGGCCGGAGTCACAGCCTGGAGGCCGACCAGGGAGGACGACCAGAACTCACCCTCGCCGAGCCGGTGGCGGCCGGACGGCTCCCCGGTCAGGGCGGCGCCCCGCAGCTCTTCGGCGGCGTTGCGATCGGTGACTCCCACGAAGGCAACGATCAGACCCCGGTCGCGATAAGGGCGAACTGAGAGCACCTCCAGCTCGCGCTCGCCCGCCCGCAGCAAGACACCCCGGGTGAAGTCGCCCGGGTCGTCGCCGGAGGGCAGCACGGTGACCTCCCCTCGCACCCCGTGGGGGCGGCCTACCCGGCCCACCTCCACCCGCTCGTCAGTCGACGAACTCAACGTCGGCCGCCAGGCCTTCTTCCTCGCCTGCCGCCCGCGCCAGGGTGCGAATCGCGTTGGCCACCCGGCCGCGGCGGCCGATGACCCGGCCCATGTCCCGCTTGGCGGTGCGCACCTCGGCAAGCACCTCGTCGGGACCTTCCTGGATCATGGTGATCCGCACCGCATCGCCATCCTCGGCGATGGCCCTAGTCAGGTAGCCGACCACCCGTTCAACGATCTCGCCCTTCACTGCTCCTCCTCGGGCGCCTCTTCGGAGTCCTCGATATCCGGTTCCCCGCCTTCCGGTTCCCCGCCTTCCGGTTCCCCGGTTTCCGGCTCCCCGGTTTCCGGCTTCCCGCCTTCCGGTTCCCCGGTTTCCGGCTCCCCGGCGGCGGCCTCCTCGGCGGCGGCGGCCAGTTGGGCCTCCTCGCCGACGATGTGGATGCGCAAGTCGGCCACCTTGGCCCCCGCGGCCGGCGCGGCCTGCGGCGGCGCGGCCACCACGCCGGCCACCTCAAGCAGGCGGCGCACCGGGTCGGAGGGCTGTGCCCCCCGGCTCAGCCAGTAGGAGGCCCGCTCCTGGTCGATCTCGATCAACGAAGGCTCCTGCCGCGGGTCGTAGCGGCCGATCTGCTCGATGTAGCGGCCGTCCCGGGGGGACCGCCCATCGGCCACCACCACCCGGTAAGTCGGCTGCTTCTTCTTGCCCAACCTGGTCAGGCGGATCCTCACCGCCATGCGTCACCTCTTCTTCTTCATCCTCCGCCCCGGCATGGGGAACCCGGGCAGCGAGCCCCGGCCCTCGGCGAAAGCCTTCATGAGCCGCTGCGACTCGCCGAACTGGCGCAGCAACCCGTTCACCTGCTGCGGGCTGGTTCCCGATCCGGCGGCGATCCTCCTCCGCCGGCTGCCGTCGATGAGCCTGGGATTGCGCCGCTCCTCCGGGGTCATCGAGCGGATCACCGCTTCCACCCCGGCCAGAGCCTCGTCGGACAGGTCGCCGGCGCCGAATGCCGACGCGGCGCCGGGGAGCATACCAAGCAATTGGCCCAGAGACCCCATCCGCCGCACCTGCTGCAGTTGCTCGAGGAAATCCTCGAACGTGAAAGAGGAGTGGAGGATCTTCTCCGCCGCCGCCGCCGCCTGCTCCTCGTCCCAGGCCGCCTCCGCCTTCTCGATCAGGGTGAGCACGTCGCCCATGCCCAGGATCCGGGAGGCCATGCGCTCGGGGTGGAACACCTCCAACCCGTCGAGACCCTCCCCAACCCCTGCGAACTTTATCGGTCGCCCGGTTACCTCCCGGGCCGAGATCGCCGCCCCGCCCCGGGCATCGCCGTCCAGCTTGGAGAACACCAGGCCGGTCAGCTCGATGCGCTCCAGGAAGCCGCGAGCCACGTTCACCGCGTCCTGTCCGGTCATCGCGTCGACCACCAGCAGCACCTCGTCCGGATCGATCGCCTTGCGCACCGCCACCAGCTCGTCCATGAGGGCCTCGTCTATCTGCAGCCGGCCGGCCGTATCGACGATCACCGTGTCGCAGCCCAGCTCCCCCGCCCTCTTCACCGCCGCCCGGGCCACCCGGGGCGGCGAGGAGGTGCGCTCCACGTGCACCGGCACCCCGATGCGCTCCCCGAGTGCCTCGAGCTGGTCCACAGCCGCCGGCCGCTGCAGGTCGGCCGCCACCAGCAGGGGGTGCTTCCCAGCCGAGCGCAGCCGCAGGGCCAGCTTGGCGGCGGTAGTGGTCTTCCCCGAGCCCTGCAGCCCGACCATCAGGATCCGCTGGGGCGGGGTGCGGGCCGGGGCAAGGGGAACAGCCTGGCGGCCCAGGGTGGTGACCAGCTCGTCGTGCACGATCTTCACCACCTGCTGGCCCGGGGTGAGGCTCGCCGCCACCTCGGCCCCCAACGCCCGGGCCCTCACCCGCTCCAGGAAAGAGCGGGTCACCGCCACGTTCACATCTGCCTCGAGCAGGGCCAGGCGCACCTCGCGCAGGGCGGCGTCCACGTCGGCCTCGCCCAGGCGGCCGCGACCGCGCAGATGCTCGAAGACCGAGGAAAGACGGGCGCTCAGGGTGTCGAACACGCGTCCCGCAGGGTAGCCCGCACCAGCCCGACCGCCCCCGGCGCGGCGCCGCCGGCGAGTAGCCTCCACCCCGGAAAGCTGGAGGCCACCGCTTGAACCTCACCGTCATCGATCACCCCCTGGCCCGCCACTACCTAACCGTGCTGCGCGATCAGCAGACCACCTCGGAGCAGTTCCGGGCCGCTTCCCGGCGCCTCACCTACATGCTGATCCACGAGGCCACGGTGCGGGCGCCGCTGGCCCAGCTCGAGATCACCACTCCCCTCGAGACGACGCTCGGCTACCAGATGCAGGGCGTGGTGGCCATCGCCGTCCTCCGGGCGGGGCTGGGGATGCTCGACGCGGTCATCGACCTCATCCCCGGGGTAAAGGTGGGCTTCGCCGGCCTGCAACGGGACGAGGAGACCGCGCTCCCCACGGAGTACTACTTCAAGCTCCCCGACCTCTCCGGCTCGGTGGTGCTGATGCTGGAGCCGATGCTGGCCACCGGCGGGTCACTGTCCTGGGCGGTGGAGAAGACCAAGGGCAAGGGGGCCACCGACATCACCGCCCTCTGCGTGGTCGCCGCCCCCGAGGGCGTGCAGCGCATGTACCGGGACCACCCCGACGTGCGCATCGTCACCGCCGCCCTGGACCGCGAGCTCAGCCCCCAGTTCTACATCCGGCCCGGTCTCGGCGACATGGGCGACCGGCTCTTCGGGACGCTGTGATGGTCACCGCCGACTTCGAGGAGGCGGTGCGCCGGGTAGTGGCCGGGCTGGCACCGGGCGAGGTGGCCACCTATGGGGAGGTGGCCGCCGAGGCCGGCTTCCCCGGGGCCGCCCGGGCGGTGGGCAACCTGCTGCGCCGGTCGGCCGGCCTGCCCTGGTGGCGGGTGGTGTCGGCCGGCGGGCGGCTGGTGCCCGGCGGCGAGGAAGAGCAAGCGTCTCGGCTCCGGGCCGAAGGGGTTCCTCTCACCGCCACCCGTCGGGTGGCGCCGTCCGCCTTGAGGCAGAAGCCGTGAACGCGATCGAGATCATCCGGTGCAAGCGCGACGGCGGCCGGCTGAGCACCGCCGAGATCGGCTGGGTGATCGACCGGTACACCGCCGACCGCCTCCCCGACTACCAGATGTCGGCGCTGCTCATGGCCATCTTCAAAGAAGGCCTCGATGCCGAGGAGCTGGCCGCCTGGACCGATGCCATGCTGCACTCCGGCGACACTCTCGACTTCTCCCACGTGGCCGCAGCCAAGGTGGACAAGCAGTCCACCGGCGGGGTGGGCGACAAGGTGAGCATCCCTCTCGCCCCGATGGCCGCCGCCTGCGGGGTCGCGGTGCCGATGATGAGCGGCCGGGGACTGGGGCACACCGGGGGCACTCTCGACAAGCTCGAGACGATCCCCGGGTTCCGCACCGCCCTGGACCCGCCCGAGTTCGGCGCCATCCTGGCTCGTACCGGCCTGGTGCTGGCCGGCCAATCGGAGACGCTGGTGCCGGCTGACCGCCGCCTCTACGCGCTGCGCGACGCCAGCGGCACCGTGGAGTCGATCCCCCTGATCTCCTCCTCCATCATGTCGAAAAAGCTGGCCGAAGGCCTCGACGGGCTAGTCCTCGACGTCAAGGTGGGCCGGGGAGCCTTCATCAAGGACCCGGCGCAGGCCCGGGTGCTGGCCGAGACGATGGCCGGCATCGGGGCCGCCCACGGCGTCCCGGTCAAGGCGGTGCTCACCGACATGAGCCAGCCCCTGGGCCGAGCGGTGGGCAACGCCTGCGAGCTGGCCGAAGGTATCGAGATGCTCCGGGGCGGCGGCCCCGCCGACCTGATCGCCGTGACCTACCGCCTGGCCGAGGAGATGCTGTTGCTCGGCGGCATCACCGCCGACCGGGCCGACGCCCGGGCCCGGCTCGAGAGGGTGGTGGCCTCGGGCGCGGCCTTCGCCAAGCTGGTCGAGGTGGTGGAAGCCCAGGGCGGCGACCCGGCCGTCATCCACGACCCGGACCGGCTGGCCCGGGCACCTCACGAGCAGGTGCTTGCCGCCCCCCGGGCGGGCTACCTGGCCCGCGTCGA
>CAZJRF010000001.1:0-43091 GCA_964548475.1 uncultured Acidimicrobiia bacterium | reverse complement strand
GCGTCGATGCGCTCGACATCGGGGCGGCAGCCGTGCGCCTGGGGGCAGGCCGGGAGCGCAAGGAGGATCCCATCGACCCCGGGGTGGGCATCACCGTGCTCGCCAAGGTCGGGGACCGGGTGGAGGCCGGCCAGCCTCTGGCCGCCCTCACCTGGGCCGAGGCGGACCGCCGCAACCAGGCGCTGCCCCTGCTGGAGAGGGCCTTCGTCGTGACCGACGAACCGGCCGACCCGCCGCCGCTCATCCACGGGGAGGTGCCGTGAGTTACGAAGAACTGGAAGCCGCGGCCGGGTTGGTTCGGGAGCGCACCGGCCGCCCGGAGCACACGGTGGCGGTGGTCCTGGGCTCCGGGCTGGGCAATTACGGGGCCGACCTGCCCGGCGCGGTCCCGGTGCCCTACGCCGACCTGCCCGGTTTCCCCGTCCCTCGGGTGGAGGGGCACGGCGGCACCCTGTACTCCGCCGAGCCGGAAGGGCGGCCGGTGCTGGTGCTGTCGGGCCGGGTGCACACCTACGAGGGCTGGCCGCTCGACAAGGTGGTCTTCGCCGTGCGCACGGCCGTCCTCTGCGGCTGCCGCACCGTGGTTCTTACCAACGCGGCCGGGGGAGCCGGGGAAGGCCTGGCCCCCGGCGACCTGGTGCTCATCCGGGACCACATCAACCTGGCGGGGCGAAACCCCCTGGTGGGAGCCAACGAAGACCGCCTCGGCCCCCGCTTCCCCGACATGTCCGCCGTCTACCCGGCCGACCTGCGCCGGCAGGCTCACGCGGCGGCCGACCGGGCCGGGGTGGAACTCAAGGAGGGCGTCTACGCCTGGTTCCTGGGCCCTTCCTTCGAGACCCCCTCCGAGGTGCAGATGGCCCGCCGCCTGGGCGCCGACCTGGTGGGCATGTCCACCGTGCCCGAGGCCATCGCGGTGCGCCACATGGACGGGCAGGTGCTGGGCATCTCGCTGGTGACCAACCTGGCCGCCGGCATCTCCCCCTTCCCCCTCAGCCACGAGCAGGTCCAGCAGACCGGGGCGGCCGCCCGCCGGCGCTTCACCGCCCTGCTGGACGCCCTGCTCCCCGGGCTGGCCGTCTGACCCGACCCATTGGCGGTCGGCGGCGGACCAGGGCCCCTGCTCCCCTAGGATGGTGGTGCTGTCGCACATGGGGAGTGACATGAAGATTGCGGTCTGCGTCAAGCAGATACCGGATCCCAACACGCCCTACGCGTTGGATCCGGAGACCCATTTCGTCGAGCGGCCGCAGGATCAGGTCCTCGACGATACCGACCGTTACGGAGTCGAAATAGCCCTGCAGTTGGCCGAAGGCACCGAAAGCACGGTGACCCTGGTTTCCATGTGCCCGGCCGGCAACCTGCAGGGCATCCGCCAGGCCCTGGCCATGGGGGCCCATCGCGCGGTGATCGTCAACGACCCGGCCCTGCGCGGGTCGGCGGCGCTGGTCACCGCCAAGGTGCTGGCGGCGGTGCTCCGCAAAGAAGAACCCGACCTGGTGATCACCGGCACCGAGTCCACCGACGGCTACACGGGGGTGGTCCCCCAGCAGATGGCCGAGATGCTGGGCATGCCCTCCCTCACCTTCGCACGCAAGGTGACCCATGCCGACGGCAAGATCCGCATCGAGCGCTTGACCGCCAACGGCTACGAGGTGGTCGAATCCTCTTTGCCGGTGCTGCTGTCGGTGACCTCCGGGGTGGTAGAGCCCCGCTACCCCACGTTCAAAGGCATCATGGCCGCCAAGACCAAGCCGGTGGAGCAGCCTACTGCCGCCGACCTGGGCTTCGGCCCGGATCAGGTGGGACAGGGCGCATCCGCCCAGGAGATCGTCGGCGTTCGGGCCGCCCCCGAGCGGACGGCCGGGCGCAAGGTGGTGGACGAAGGTGAGGCTCACCTGGAGATCGTCAAGCTCCTCGAGCAGGTGAAGGTGATCTAGATGCAGACCTGGGTATTCGCAGAAGAAATCGAGGGCGGCCCTGCCAGCCTCGCCCTGGAGATGCTCAGCAAGGCACGCACCTTCGGGGGCGACCTGGCGGCGATCTACCTGGGGGCCGGATCCGAGGAGGCCTTCGCCACGCTGGGGGCCCATGGGGCCACCCGGGTTTTCCACCTCACTCCCGGCGAAACCCTGGCCACCGCCGGGACGGCCGCCGCCATCGCCGGGCTAGTGGAAGAGCACCATCCCGACCTGCTGATGTTCGGGGTGACCTTCACCGATCGCGACGTGGCCGGCCGT
The DNA here is from genome assembly GCA_964548475.1 of uncultured Acidimicrobiia bacterium. Lineage (GTDB taxonomy): Bacteria > Actinomycetota > Acidimicrobiia > Spongiisociales > UBA11373 > VGBK01. The sequence goes on along the minus strand of CAZJRF010000001.1, from coordinate 40,851 downwards.
CTTAGTGCCCGGCTCGATCGCCCGGTGCTGGCCAACGCGGTGGAGATCGTGGCGTCCGACAACTCGGTGCAGGTGATCACCGAGATCCTGGGGGGGACCACCCTGATCGACACCGCCTATCGCGGCCCCAAGCCGTGGCTGGCCATCGTCCGGCCCAAGTCGTTCGCCGCCGAAGCGGGGAACCCCTTCGCCCCCGAAGTCGTTCCGGTTGCGCTGCCCGACGTGGGCCACTCCGGTGAGGCGGCGGTGCTGGACCGCCACGTCGAAGTCTCCGAAGGGCCCGACCTGGAGAAGGCGTCCATCGTGGTCACCGCCGGCCGGGGGGTGGGCGGGGCCGAGAAGATGGCGCCCCTGCAGGAGCTGGCCTCCTTGCTGAACGCCGCCCTGGGGGGCACCCGGGCGGTCGTCGACGCGGCCTGGCTGCCCTACAACACCCAGGTCGGCCAGACCGGCAAGACCGTGCGCCCCAGCGTCTACATCGCCGCCGGGGTGAGCGGCGCCATGCAGCACCTGGTGGGCATGAAGGACTCGGGCACCATCATCGCCGTCAACAAGGACGAGGAGGCCCCCATCTTCCGGGTGGCCGACCTCGGCATCGTCGGCGACCTGCACAAGGTGGTCCCCAAGCTGGTGGAGGCGATCAAGGCTCGCGGCTGAGATCGGACCAGCCGCCCTTCCTCGGACGCCCGGCCCCTCGGCCGGGCGTCCCTCATTGGGGAAGTCCCGGCCCGCATAAGCCCGCTCCTGTCAGTGGATCCGGAAGCCGAAGGGGAGCAACTCGGCCAGGGTGTGCTCCCGCGGTCCCCCGGGAGCATCGACCAGCACCCGGCGGACCCCGAACTCAGCCATGAGCTGGCGGCAATTGCCGCAGGGATAGCCCGCCTCCTCGGTGTCCAGGCAGGACACCGCCACCGTGTCGAGGCGGCGGGCCCCCGCCGACACCGCCCGGGAGATGGCCGACCCCTCCGCACAGATGGTGGACCCGTAGGCGGCGTTCTCCACGTTGGCCCCGGTGTAGCGGTTGCCGTCCTCGTCGACGACCACCGCCCCCACCCGGAAGTGCGAATAGGGGGCGTAGGCATTGGCGGCGGCCGACCGGGCCTCGGCGATCAGTTCTTCCACACTTGGTTCCTCGGCGCTCATGATCCTCCCAGCAGTGCGTCGACGAAGGCCCCGGGGTCGAACGGCAACAGGTCCTCGACCTGTTCCCCGACGCCGATCAGTTTGATGGGGATGCCGAGCTCCTGCTCGACGGCGACGGCGATGCCGCCCCGGGCGGTGCCGTCCAGCTTGGTGAGGGCGATCCCGGTCACCCCCACCGCTTCGGTGAAGGACCGGGCCTGGGCGAGGGCATTCTGCCCGGTCGTCCCATCGAGCACCAGCAGCACTTCCCCCACCTCACCGGCCTCGCGAGCCAGGACCCGCACCACCTTGCCCAGCTCCTGCATCAGGTTGTGCTTGGAGTGCAGGCGCCCGGCGGTGTCCACCACCAGCACCCGCTTGCCCCGGGCGCAAGCCGCCCGCAAAGCGTCGAAAGCCACCGCCGCCGGATCGCCGCCCGGCTGGCCGGTGACGATGTCCACCCCCAGACGGCCCGCCCACACCGCCAGCTGCTCGGCGGCCGCCGCCCGAAAAGTGTCGGCGGCGGCCAACAGAGTGGGCAGGCCGCGCCTCTCCAGCAGGACCGCCAGCTTGGCGATGGTGGTGGTCTTCCCCGACCCATTCACCCCGACCACTATCACCACCGCCGGGTCGCCGGACAGGGCCAGGGAACGGTCGCGCCCGGAGAAGGCGCCCACCAGCTCATCGCGCAGCAGGGCGCGGGCGGCGGCGGCGTCCCGGGGGTCCGCGGCTCGCACTCTCTGCACGATCTCGACCGACGCCGCCACCCCCACGTCGGCGGCGAGCAGCGCCTCCTCGAGCCCGGTCCAGAACCCCGCGTCGATCTCATGGCCCAGCAGACCGCCGAGCCGCTCGCCGAGCGCGCGCCGCGTGCGCGCCAGGCCCCCCTCAATGCGGATCGGAGCCGCCACGGTGGGAGCATCCCGGCGGACATCCGTGCTTCGCGGCCGGCGCCGCAGCAGCCAGACCGCGAGCCCGGCGAGGATCGCCGCGACCACAACCACAGCGATGATTACGTACAGCAACCGCCCTCCTGTGCGAGCGGCCCTAGACGTTAGAGCGCGGGGCGGCCTGTGCGCTCCTCACCAGCCGCTTGGCCAGCACCCGTGACGACTCGCCCGGCTCCATGGTGACCCCGTACAGGATGTCGGCTGCTTCCATGGTCTGCTGCTGGTGGGTGATGATGACCAGCTGGGATGAGTCGCGCAGAGACCCGACCAGGCGGAGGAAGCGGCGCAGGTTGGTGTCGTCGAGGGCGGCCTCCACCTCGTCGAGCACGTAGAAGGGGCTGGGCCGGGCCCGGAACACCGCAAAGAGGAACGCCAGGGCCGCCAGCGACCGCTCTCCGCCGGAGAGCATGCTCATGCGGGAGATCCTCTTCCCCATGGGCTGAACGTGGATGTCGACGCCGCCGCCCAGGGGGTCGTCGCCGTCGGTGAGCAAGAGCCGGCCCCGGCCCCCGGGGAAGAGCATCGACACGTTCTCCTCAAAGCGCCGGCCGATGTCGTCAAAGGCGGCGCGGAACAGGCGGGCGATCTCCTCGTCGAGAGTGGCGATCAGCTTGCGCAGCTCGCGCCGGGAGCCCTCCAGGTCGGCCAACTGGCCCTCGAGGAACGCGGCCCGCTCGGCCAGCTCCCGATACTCCGCGGCCGCCAGCGGGTTGACCGGTCCGAGGCGGCGCACCTCCGCCTCCAGCGACGCGAGGTGGGCCTCGGGAGTGACGCCCGCGGGCACCTCCGGCCGGGGGGCAGCCAGGGCCTCCTCCTCGGCGGCATCCACATCCCGCCGCAGTCCTTCGGCCGCCGTTTCTTCGCGCACCCGCAGCTCGGCCGCCTCCACCGCCACCTCTCCCATCCTCTCCCGGTTGGCCGCAAGCACCTGGTCCAGGTCGTCGCGCCGCGTTCGAGCCTCCTCGAGCCGCCGCCCCTGTTCGACAGCCTGCTCCCGCCACTCGCGCTGGCGCCCCCGGAGCAGCTCGAGGTGGCGGCGGGCGGTCTCCAGGCCGCGCCGCGCGCGCTCCTCGATACCGGCCAGCCGCTCCACCTCCCCGGGCTCCACCCGGTCGGACGTGAGATCCTCGATGAGACGGTGAACCTCGTCGAGCCGGCGCTCCAGGAGACGGCGGCGCTCGACGGCCGTTGCCAGCAAAGCGGCGGCCGCCTCGCCGGAGCGGCGGGCCGCCTCGCGCCGGGCGGCCACATCCTCACGCCGGCGGGCCAGCGCCTCCCAGGCCGCCTGGCGGGCCGCCTCCTCGCCCTGGAAGCTGGCGATCTGCGGGTGGAGCAAGGCAAGACGTTCGGCCCGGTTGCGGGCCGCCTCGGCCAGCGCCGCCCGGCGGGCGTCCAGACGGGCCACCTCGGCTCCGCCGTCGGCCAGCGCCCGTTCGGCGGCCTCCCGCGCGGTGGACGCCCCCGCCCGCCGGCCTTCGAGCGCAGCAGCCCCATCTGCCGCCGCCGACTCTGCTTCCGCCGCCACCTCCGCCCCACGGCGGGCGGCGTTGTGCCGGCTGGAGGCGCGGGCAGCCTCGACTCGCGCCCGTTCCAGATCGACCCGAGCCCCTTCGAGCGCCGCCGCGCCCGCCCCGTCGGGCTGGCAGGCCCACACCCCGAACGAGGTCACGAGATCACCCTCCGGGGTGACTGCCCGCAGCCCCGGGTGGCGTTGCACCAGCGCCCAGGCCGAAGACCACCCTTCCACCAACACCACGTCGCCGAGCAGGGCAGCGCCCAGCGCCCGATCGGCGCCCGGACCGAGCAGATCCACCAGGGCCTCGACGCCTGCCGCCGCCGCGGCGGCGCGGGCCGGCGTTCCGGCCTCCGCCGGTGCCGCGGTGAACGCCACGCTGCCCCGGCCGGCCGACTTCACCGCCGACACCGCGGCGGCCAGAGCAGCCGGGCCCGAGACGGCCAGCGCCTTGCCCCAGCCGCCGAGGGCGGCGTCCACCGCCGCCGCCAGCGGGCCAGGGACGTCGAGCCGAGCCAACAGCGGGCCGACCACCCCCTCCAGAGCGAGGGCTTGCCGCCGCGCCTCCGGGTCCCCCAGCCCGGCGGCGGCGGCCTCCAAGGCCTCCACCCGGGCCCGGGCGGCGGCCTCGGCAAGGTGAGCGTCGGTCAAGGCGAGACGCGCTTCCTCCAGGGTGGCGGCCGCCCCTGCCGAAGCGGCTGCGGCCCGCCGGTGGGCTTCCGCGGCCGGCCCCAGGGCCTCGCTCTCCTCATGCTCTTCCGCCCGCCGTGCCTCCACCTCCCGGGCAGCGGCCTCCACCTGCGCCGTCACCAGCGCTCGCCGCTCCTCGAGAGCCATTGATTCCCCCTCATCACGCTGGGCGGCGGCTTCGAGCGCAGCCAGGTCGCCGCGCAGGGTGGCGACCACCCCCTCGGCGGGGAGGCGCCCCTGTTCGGCCAGGGAGCGCTCCTCGTCCTCCAAGGCCCGGCGGGAGGCCTCGTGGCGCTCTGCGCCCACTCGTGCCGCCCGCTCCTCCTCAGCGGCGGCGGCGATGCGCACCCGCAGATCGGCCCTCTCCTCCTCGAGATCCCGGCGCCGTTGGCCGGCTCCTTCGAGGCGTCCCTCCAGAGCCGAGCGCCGTTCCCGGGCCACGGCCGCAATGCGCTGCAGGCGCTCGGACACGGTTTCCAAGCGGGCGGCCGCCGCCGTGTCGCGCTCCAGTGACCGGGCCGTGGAGCTCGCCGCCTGCTCCAGTCCGGCGGCCTCCTCCGCCGCCTGCTGTCGCTCCGCAAAGGCCGCGTCGAGTCGATCGCGCAGCCGGTGCTCCTCCCCCGCCAGCTCCTCCAGCCGGCCCCGCACCAGCCGGAGGTGCTCACCCCCCACCCACAGGCGCAGCGCCCGCCACTCGGTACGCAGAGCCTCGTGACGCTCGGCGGCTCGCGCCTGGCGTCGCAGCGGGCCCATGCGCCGCTGCTGCTCGCCGAGCAGGTCCTGCAGCCGTGCCACATCCACTTCGGTGGCCTCCAGGCGGCGCAACGACCGCTCGCGCCGGTGGCGGTGCTTGGTGACCCCGGCGGCTTCCTCGATGACCGAACGGTGCTGCTCGGGAGCGGCGTTGAGCACGGTGTCCACCCGGCCCTGCCCGACGATCACGTGCTGGTGCCTCCCCACCCCGCTGTCGGAAAGCAGCTCCTGGATGTCGAGCAGGCGGCAGTCGGCGCCGTTGATGGCGTACTCCGAGGTGCCGTCCCGGTACAGGCGCCGGGTGATGGTGACCTCGGGCACGTCCAGCGGCAGCCGGCCGTCGCCGTTGTCGAAGGTGAGGGAGACCTCGGCCCGCCCCAGGGCCGGCCGGGTGGCGGTGCCGGCGAAGATGACGTCGTCCATCCGCTGGGTGCGCAGCACACTGGTCGCCTGGGTGCCCATGACCCAGGCCAGCGCGTCCACCAGGTTGGACTTGCCGGTCCCGTTGGGCCCGACCACAACTGTGATCCCGGGCTCGCACTCCAGGCGGGTCCGGTCGGCGAACGACTTGAAGCCGACGAGGGTGAGAGTCTTCAGGTGCAAGGGCCCTGTCAGGCTATCACCGGCGAATCACACGCCTGGGATTCACCCCCGGATGACGAAGCCGGCCAGGCCCGGGTCCACGGCGGCGGGTTGCTCCTCCAGCGAGGTCACCCGGGCCGCCGGGGGGCCCAGCGACAGCCAATCCACCAGCTCCGCCACCGCCCCCCGCTCCCCCTGGGCGTGGACCTCCACCCGGCCGTCGGCCAGGTTGCGGGCCCAGCCGTCCACCCCCAGGAGGCCGGCGCGAGCCATCGTCGAGTAGCGGAACCCCACTCCCTGCACCCGCCCCTCCACCAGGATGCGCCGGGCGGTCGGCGGGCCCTCCCCGTCCCGGCCCCTCACTGTTGGCACCTGGGGCAGAAGTAGGCGCTGCGCCCCTGCTGGACGATGCGCACGATCTCCGTCTTGCAGCGCCGGCAGGGCCGTCCCGCCCGGCCGTAGGCGCGCAGGCGGGGCAGGAACTGGCCGGTGCGCCCGTCGGGGAGCAGGTAGGCCAGGTCGGCCAGACTGGTTCCCCCGTAACGAAGACCGGCCTCGAGGACCGGTCGCACCGAGCGGCGCAGCGCGGCGACCTCTTGCCGGGCCAGGGAGCCGGCCGGACGGTCGGGGCGAAGCCGGGCCCGGTAGAGCACCTCGTCGGCATAGATGTTCCCCAGGCCGGCCAGCAGCCGCTGGTCCAGCAGCAACACCTTGATGGGAGCCCTCCGCCCGGCCAGGCGCTCGGTGAGCCAGCGCGTCGAGGGCAGCTCTTCGAGGGCGTCGGGACCCAGACGGGACGGTCCGGCGGCGGCCAGCTCGGCCCGGGTGAGGACCGCCGTCTGCCCGAAGGTGCGGGGGTCGATGAGACGCACCTCGGGCCCGCCCACAAGTCTCACCACATAGGAGGTGTGGCGGACCTCCGGTGAGCCCGGGGCGGCCAGCGACACCCGGCCCGACATCCCCAGGTGGGTCAGCCAGGTCAGGCCGTCGCCCACGTCGGCGAGCAGGTACTTCCCCCGCCGGGCCAGGCCCCGCACCTGCCTCCCCTGCAGCCGGGAAGTGAAGTCTCCCGCGGCCGGCTGCCCCCGCACCACCCGCTCGCGGCGCACCGTCACCCGCTCGATCCGGCTCCCGCACAGCACCGGCTCCAGATGGCGTCGGGTGAGTTCGACCTCGGGCAGCTCAGGCATCCGCCCGTTCCCCGGTCTCCAGCGACTCGAGGGCGTGGCGGGCCGCCGCCTGCTCGGCCCGTTTCTTCGACGTTCCCGTCCCCAGGCCCAGCACCCGGCCTCCGGCCGAAACCGTGGCGAAGAAGACCCGGGCGTGCTCGGGGCCCTCCCCCTCGGCCACATAGCCGGGCACCCGGCCCTCCCGGGCCAGCACCTCCTGCAGCCGGGTCTTGTAGTCGCGCTCCCCAGGGGCACCGACCTGATCGGCGATGAGCGGGTCCCAGTGGGCCAGCACCACCCGGCGCACCACCTCGATCCCCCCGTCCAGGTAGATGGCCCCCAGCAGGGCCTCCAGCGTGTCGGCCAGGATGGAGGCCTTGCGCCGGCCCCCTGCCTCCTCCTCCCCGCTGCCCAGGACCACCGCCTCCCCCACCCCCAGTCGCCCGGCCACCTCAACCAAGGCCGCCCGGCTCACCACCGCCACGCGGACCTTGGTCATCATCCCCTCATCCAGGCCCGAGGTGGCGTAGAGGTGGGCGGTGACCACGAACTCCAGCACGGAGTCGCCTAGGAACTCGAGCCTCTCGTTGGAGGCACCCGGGTCGTGAGAACGATGAGTGAGCGCGCGCCGCAGGAGGCTCCGGTCGGCGAAGGTGTACCCGAGCTCTCTCTCCAGACGAGACGGGGGCTCGGTCATCTGGGGACCGCCGGGGCACCCGCCCGGGTCATGATCAGCTCGGGACGATCTCCCGCCCGTTGTAAGTGCCGCACTGCGGGCAGGCCCGGTGGGGTGCCTTGGCGGCCCCACACTGCGGACAGGGCGTGGTGTGCGGGCGGGACAGCTTCCACGCCGCCTTCCGCTGCCGGGTGCGGGAGCGGGACATCTTCTTCTTGGGGACCGCCATGGCGCCTCTCTAGTCTCCGGTCTCAGGGTTCCAACAGGTCACGCAGCACGGTGAAGGGCGAGGGGGAAGCCTCGCCGTGCCCCGGGCAGGACCCCGTATTCAAGTCCGCCCCGCACACACCGCAAAGTCCGAGGCAGTCCGGACGGCAGAGAGGCCGCAGGGGAAGGGTCAGCAGCACCGCATCGCGTAGCAGCACTTCCAGGTCTGCTTCGTCGCCCGAGAGGCGGTACTCGGCCTCCGGATCGGAGCCCAGCATCTCGAAGATCTCCACCTCCAGCGGCTCCGACCACTCGGTCAGGCAGCGCCGGCAGGTGTGCCGGGCCACCACCGAGACCCGTCCCCGGGCGACAATGCCGCCGGAAGCACCCTCAAGGACCAGATCGGCGCGCAGCGGCACCTGCGGGTCCACCCGGGAGGACTCCAGAGCCCAGTCAACCCTCGCCTCTAGCTCTGCCGGGCGGCGCCGGCCGGGCTGTTGAAGCAGGTCGGAGACTACGAGGCGAAACGGGGAGCGGGACACACCCAGATTCTAGGAAAGCCCCCCGGCGTCAGTCCTCCTCGGCGGGGCCGGGGCGCGCCTGGCGGAGATCGGCCCGCGCCCGCCGCACCTGGGCGAGCAAGTCGGCGAGAACCTCCTCGGTCTGCTCGAAGGACTGGTCGCTGTAGTCCTCGGCTTCCAGGCGGGTGCGGGTAGCCTCCGCCTCGGCGCGGCGCACCAGAGCGTTGGCCTCCTCCACCGCCTCCTTGACGATGTACGACTCGCTGACCAGCTGCTCGGAGTGCTCCCGAGCGCGATCGAGCATCTCACGAGCCTTCTCGTTGGTGCGGGCGACGAACGCTTCCCGCTCGCGCACCATCCAGCGGGCGGCCCGCAGCTCGTCGGGCAGCTCGTCGCGCAGCCGGTAGAGCATGTCGAGCAGCTGGGCCCGGTCGAGCATGACGCTCGAGGAGAGGGGCACGTTGCGTGCTCCCTCCACGGCGAGGATCAACTCGTCGACCAGCTCCTGCAGCTCGCCGAGGCGAGGCGGGACGGGGACGGCCTCCTGGCGATCGAGCTCTTCATCGCTCATGTGCCCAACGCTCCTTCAACACCTGGGCCACACACAGAGGCACCAGGCTGTCTACCGAGCCTCCGAGGGCGGCCACCTCCTTCACCAGGGAGGAGGATAGGTACCCGAACTCCGGATTGGTGGGCACGAACAGGGTCACCGTGCCCGAGAGATGGCGATTCATCTGCGCCAGCTGCAGCTCATACTCGAAATCGGTCACCGCCCGCAGGCCCTTGACGATGACGTCGGCTCCCGCGGTGCGCAGGAAGGCGACCAGCAGCCCATCGAACGACGCGATACTCACGTTGGCCCACTCCGTGCAGCACTCCTCCAGCAGTGCCACTCGCTCCTCGGCGGTGAACATGGGGTGCTTAGAGGGGTTGTTGGCCACCGCCACCACTACCCGGTCGAAGAGCCCGGCGCAGCGGCCGATCACATCGACGTGGCCTTTGGTAGGCGGGTCGAAACTGCCCGGCACCAGGGCGGTGATCACGGTGTCTCCTCCTTCGCCAGCCGGGTGATCTCGGTGTCCCCGTAGCGCCGCCGGTCGATCACCGTGAGTCCCGGCAGCAGGCCGGGCCCCTCGCCGGCCCGGCGGTGCAGTACGATCGTGCCGCCCTCGGCCAGCAAGCACACCAGCCGGCCGAGAACCTGCTCTACCGACGCTAGCGGCAGGGCGTAGGGAGGGTCAACGAACACCAGGTCGAAGGTGCCCGGTGCTCGCTCCACATACGTGCCGACATCATCGGCCACCACCTCCCCGCCCAGGCCCACCGCGGCCGCGTTCGCTCGCAGGGCAGCCAGGGCGGCCCGGCTCTGCTCGACGAAGACCGCGGACTCCGCCCCCCGGCTGAGCGCCTCCAGGCCCAGGCTGCCCGACCCGGCGTACAAGTCGAGCACCGCCGCCCCCTCCACGCTCTCCCCCAGCGAGGAGAAGAGGCCCTCGCGAGCGCGATCCATCATCGGCCGGGTGCTTGCTCCCCGGGGAGCGAGGAGGCGGCGGCCCTTGGCGATCCCGGCGATGATCCTCATGAGATGAACAGCCATTCAACCTGCTCGCCGAGCAAGGCCCGCACTTCCTCGGCGATCTCCGGATGCCGCGTCAGGCCCGGGTCGGTCGCCACCAGGGCGAAGGCCTCGCGCCGGGCGGCCACCAGCATCTCGGCATCGTGCAGGATGTCGGCAAGGCGCAGGTCGGGCATCCCCGACTGCCGCACCCCGAAGACGGTCCCCTGGCCCCGGAGGCGCAGGTCCTCCTCCGCCAGGCGGAACCCGTCGTCGGAGGCGGCCACCGCCGCCAAACGCCGGCGAGCCTCTTCGGTGCCGGGCTCGGCCACCAGGTAGCACCAGTTGGGGCCTACGCCGCGAGCCAGACGGCCTCGCAGCTGATGAAGCTGGCTGATTCCGAAACGGTCGGCGTCCTCAATGACCATGACGGTGGCGTTGGGGATGTCGATGCCCACCTCGATCACCGTGGTGGCCACCATCACGTCGACCTCATCGTCTCGCAGGGCCTGCATCGCGTGCCGCTTCTCCTCGGCTGGCAGCTGGCCGTGCACCAGTCCCAGCCGCAAGCCGGGAAAGACCCCCTGCAACCGCTCGAACTCAGCGGTGGCTGAAGCGGCTTCCAGCTTGGAGCTTTCCTCCACCAACGGGCACACGACGAAAGCCTGCCGCCCCCGGGCGGTCTGCTCGCGCACCCGCGCGTACACTCGCTCCAGGTCCTCGGCGCTCTTGCCGACCACCTCCGTAGTCACCCCGGGGCGGTGGGCCGGCATCTCGTCGAGCACCGACACGTCCAGATCGCCGTACAGGGTCATCGACAGCGTGCGCGGGATGGGGGTGGCGGTCATGATCAGCAGGTCGGGCTGAGGGCCCTCCGCCTTCTCGCGCAGCTGCACCCGCTGGTGCACCCCGAAGCGGTGCTGCTCGTCTACCACCGCCAGCCCCAGGCGGGCAAAGCGCACCCCCTCCTGAATGAGAGCATGGGTTCCCACCACCACGTCCACCGTGCCGTCGGCCACCGCGGCCAACACCCCCGCCCGGTCGGGGGAAGACGAGGTGAGCAGGGCCATGCGCACCCCCACCAGGCGCGCCAGCGGCTCGAGCCCCAGGTAGTGCTGCTCGGCCAGCACCTCGGTGGGAGCCATCACCGCCCCCTGGCAGCCCCCTTGCACCGCGGTGAGAAGGGCGGCCACCGCCACCGCAGTCTTCCCCGAGCCCACCTCGCCCTGCAACAGGCGGTGCATGGGGTGGGGGGAGGCCATGTCTGCCCCTATCTCCTCGATGGCCCGCCGCTGCGCCCCGGTGAGCTCATAGGGCAGGGCCCGGCAGAACTCCTCGACCAGCCCCGGCCCGGCCGGGTGAGAGATGCCCTCCGCCCCTTCGATCTGGCGGCGCTTTCGCAAGGCCAGGGCTACCTCGAGACGGAACAACTCGTCGAAGATCAGGCGCCGGCGGGCGGCCGCCGCCTCCCCCGGGTTCTCCGGGAAATGGATGCCGGCCAGGGCCGCGTCCCGGCCAGTTAGGCCCAGGCGGGAGACCAGCTCGCCGGGGAGCGGCTCGGAGATAGGCCGCGACCGGGCCAGCGCATCGGCGGTGGACTGCTCCAGGCGCCAGGGGGCGATGCCCGCCACCGCCGGGTACACCGGCACGACGCGTCCGGTGCGCCGGCGGCCCGAGCCGCCGAGCACGTCCACCACCGGCGACTTCATCTGCCGTCTTCCCTGAAAACGCTCCACCTTCCCCGAGAGGGCCACTTCGGTGCCCACCGGGAGCTGGCGCTCGCGAAAGGCCTGGTTGAAGAAGGTGGCCCACAACGACCCGAGCACCTCCCCCGCCACCCGGGGAGCTTCTTCGGCCACCCAACGCCGGGCTTCCTCCTCGCTCTGGAAGGTCATGGCGGGCAGGTCGGCCGCCTCCGGTCCGGGGAGGGCCCGCCACAGGCCATCGTCTTCCACTACCTGATAATCGGCCTTAGCGGTGACCAGCACGTCCACGATGGAGAGGCCCCGGCGCGCCCGGCGAGCGTTCACCTTGCTCACCGTCCCCAGCACGGTGACCTCCACCCCCAGGGGAGCGCGCGCTATGGGAGCAATCTGCGAACGGTCGATATGGCGCCGAGGGAAGTGAAAGAGGAGATCGGTCACCGACTCGATGCCGGCCTGGCGCAGCTTCCCCCCCAGCCGGTCGCTCACGCCCCCGACCCGCTCGATGGGAACCCGGGACAGGTAGGCGAGGCTGCGTCCGCTCACTCGACCCCGACGAGATAGGGGTACAAGGGCTGGCCCCCATCCACCACGTCGACCGGGATGCCGGAGCGGTACTCCGCGAGCCAGGCCTCGGCGGCAGCGGTGACCTCGGGGTCGGCTCCGGCCCCGGCCACCAGGGTGATCGCCTCCGCTTCGGAATCCACCACCCGCTCCAGCAGCGCCTGCAAGGCGCCGCTGAAGACGGCCTGCTCCCACCGGCGGCGACGGTGCTGCGCCCGTTTCTTCCCCAGCACCAGGCGCAGGAGGCGCTCCAACAGCCGGCCGGGCCATCTCGGCTCGGTCCGGCGGATCACCTGCACCTTGCCCTCCACCAGGCCGATCCAGTCACCCTGGGTGATGTTCCCCACCGGGGTGGTGGCATTGCGTACCGCCCGGGTCAGCTCCCCGCTGCACACGGCCCGGGCGGCCTTCTCCATGCGGGAGACCACCGTCTCAAGGGCCGATCTGGTGTCGTAGGCCACCGCCGCGGCGATGCCCTGGGCCACCGAGCGGGTGGGGATAACGTGCACCTGCTTCCTGGTGAGGCGGTCGAGCTCCTCGGCGGCGGCGATGATGTTCTTGTTGTTGGGCAAGACGATGACCGTCTTGGCCTTCACCTCGTCCACCACCTTGAGCAGATCGCCCACCGAGGGGTTCATGGTCTGGCCGCCCACGACCATGCCCTGGGCCCGATACTGCCGGAACAGCTCAACGACGCCCTGGCCGTTGGCCACCGCCACCAGCCCGACCTTGGCGTCCAGGGCCTCGGGGAGCGGCTCGAAGCCGAAGGCCGCCCGGTGGAACTCCTCAGCGGCAGCCTGCTCGAGCAGGTTCGTGATGGCGATCTGGCGGACCCTGCCCACCGCGATGCCCGCCTCGAGAGCGGGTCCGATGTCGTCGGTGTGGATGTGGCACTTCCACGAGCCCTCGCCGCCCACGATGACAACCGAATCCCCGGCGCCCTCCCACGCTTCCTTGAGCCGGTCGGCGCTGTCGGGCTCGCCGTCGAGCATGAAGACGACCTCATATTGGAGATCGGCGATCGATCCCCCCGGCTTGCCGTTGCCGGAGACCAGTTGCGCAGCGGGGCGGAAGATCTTCGGCGGGAGGGTCACCTTGCCGCCGCCGACGTGCTCCCGCAGGCAGGCGAGCAGCAGCAGGAGCCCGGCCCCGCCCGCATCGACCACCCCGGCCGCCTTGAGCACCGGCAGCAGTTCGGGGGTCTCCAGGAGGGCTTGCTCGGCCCGCTGGTACACCCTGACGAGCAGGTGGCCGAGATCCTCTCCCGCCGGAGCCTGCTTGGCCGCCTCGGCGGCCATGCGCAGAACCGTCAGGATCGTGCCCTCCACCGGGTGCCCCACTGCCTTGTAGGCCGCTGCCGTCGCCTTGTCGAGGCCGTCGGTGACCTCGGCCGGGCCCACCTCCCCATGCGCCTCGAAGGTGGCAGCCCAGGCCCGCAGGATCTGGGAGAGGATGATGCCGCTGTTGCCCTGAGCGCCCATCAGCGAGCCCCGGGCCATCGCCTGGGTCACTTCCACCATTGACGAAGCGCCGTCGAGCGCCCCCACCAGCGCTTCGATGGTGAGAGTCATGTTGGTGCCGGTGTCCCCGTCGGGCACCGGGTAGACGTTGAGACGATTGAGGGCTTCGCGATGCTCGCGCAGGCGAACCAGGTAGCGGTTCATCACCTGCATGAGATCCTGCGCCCGGATCAGTTGCTCGGCCACGACGGGAAGTGTATACGCCGCCGATCTGGCACCGCCAGGCCGGGCTGGTATTCTGATGGGCCGTTCCCGAGAAGGATCCCTCTGGTGTCGTTCGTATGTGAGATCTGCGGCAAGGGGCCGTGGGTGGGCAAGCAAGTGAGCCATTCCCACCGGCGCAGCAGCCGCCGCTGGCTGCCGAACGTGCAGCGCATTCGTGTCAAGGACGGTCCCAACTCCCGCCGCATGCGGGTGTGCACCTCCTGCCTCAAGGCCGGCAAGGTCGAAAAGGTCTGACCCCGTGCAGGGCGTCGTCCAGGCCTACGACCCGGTGACCGAATCCGGGGTCGTGCTCGGCGAGCCCGATCGCACGCCCGTTCATCTGCGGCCGGGGTCGCTGGCCGGCGGGGTGTTCCGCCAGCTGCACCCGGGCCAGCGCATCGTCTTCGATGTCGAAAAGGAGCAGGGCCGGCTGTTCGCCGCCCGGGTGCGCATCGGCTCCGAAGGCTACTGAGCCCCTCCGGGCCCTTCCCCAACCCCCGCTCCGGCGCGATGGACGGCCCACAGCCTCTCCAGGACCGCCTGCGCCCCGTCCACGAAGCGCTCCCCCCGCAGCGAGTGGATCGAATCGAACCCGTGGGTGGCGCCGGGCAGCTCGGCGTAGCCCACCGGCGGACCTCCGGCGGCCCGCAGCGCGCCGGCGAGGCGGCGCGATTCATCGGGGTGAACCAGCGAGTCGGCCCCGCCGTGCACCACCAGGAAGGGGGACCGGTCGGGATGGGCACAGCGCACCGGCGAAGCGCGACGCCAGGCTTCGAGATCCTGCTCAGGCGCGACCTTGAGCACGTGGCTGGCCAGGTAGGGCCACCTGGGGCGGCCGTCACTGCGCAGCAGGTCGTGCACCCCGTACACCGGCAGACACGCCTGCACCGACGTGTCGGCCTCCTCGAACCCGGGCTGGTAGGCCGGGTCGCCGCCGGTCAGGGCGGCTAAGGCGGCCAGGTGCCCGCCGGCCGAGCCGCCGGTCACCGCCACGAAGGAGGGATCGACGCCGTGCTCCCGGGCGTTGTCCCGGACCCAGGCGATCGCCCGCTTCACGTCGGCCAGTTGATCCGGGAAGGTGGCGCGCGGGCTGAGGCGGTACTCCACGTCGAAGACCACCCAGCCGGCCTGTGCCAGGCGGTGCATCAACGGGCGGCCCTGCAAGCCTCGCTTGCCCCGGGTCCAGCCGCCGCCGTGCACCTGCACCAGGGCGGGGGCCGGGCCCTGGTGGCCTCGGCGGCAGTAGCGGTCGGCCAAGTGCGCCCGGTCGGGCCCGTAGGGCAGGTCGCGGACCACCTCCACGTCCGACGGCGGGCCGGGGTAGGGCCACAGGAGCCGGCGCAGCCGCAGCCGGGGAAGGTGCACAGCCTCGCCCACCCCTGCCGAGGCCGCCCGCTCCATCACCCCCTTTGCCTGGAGGGCCCGGGCCTGGACGATCACAAGGCCCATCAGCGACAAGGACGTGGCGGCCAGGCCGGCCTGCCCGGCCCAGCCGCCGGCCCAGCCGCCGGCCGCGAACCCGCCGGCGAGACCTGCGTGGACGACGGCATGAAAGGGGGCCAGTTCTCCGGTGAACAGAGCCGGCACCCACCGGGGGCCGCCTCTCTCACGGTAGGAGAGCGGGCGCCAGGCGTTGAAGGTCAGGGCCAGACCGGCGAGCGACAACCCCAGGAAGAGGAATGACATCAGCGGGGCAGTATGCCCCGTCCCCCACCCCCATCCGAATCGACCTGGGTCTAGAGGTAGGGGTACCCCTGAACGTCCCTTATCCGTCGCGCAGGTGATTGTGCGCCTGCTCCTGGTTCAGGGGGTGGCCGCCGTCCCCTCCAGCCCGGGCGGCCGGCTCTAGGCCGTCCTTCGGCTGCTACTCGGTCAGCTTGACCAGGACTGCTCCGAAGTCGGGGCCGCCGGGGTCGCCGGTCCAGAGGGTGTTTCTGGTGAAGTAGCCGGTGATGCAGCCGACCGAATGGCCTGTACCGCCGCAGCCGACCCCGGCCTCCCCCCAGATCGGGAAGTTGTAGCCGAGGAAATGGAAGTAGGCGAAGCCGGCCACCGTGTACCAGGTGTTGTTCCCGTACCCGCCTACTTCGGAGTAGACCGGGAGCATGTAGTCGGCGTCGAGGGGAGGGATGTCCTGCTTGCATCCCTTGGAGGGGGCGTAGCCCGGATCGGCCTCCGCCTCCTCACCCACCGTCAGATCGTCGTACTGGCAGAGGCTGGTGTTCGGCGTGTCGAGCCAGCCGAAGGCGCCGGGGGCGTCCTTGCCGGCCGGGTCGGCCAGGCACGGCCCCTCGGGGTCCTTGTTGGGGTCTTTGAAGATGAGCGTCGTCAACGACTGCGGCCCGTACCCGCTCCCGACGGCGGTGTAGAACTCGCAGGTGTCGATGATCAGCGCCAATCCTCCCTCCGACGACACCGGGTGGTCGAAGATGGCGGTGGCGGCGGCGCCGACTTGGACCCGGTCGAAGCCGAGCATGCTCAGCAGAGGAACCCGCACCCCGGCCTTGCCGGCGGCGGCGTCCCAGGCGGAGGTGACCACCCGCACCGAACCGGTGGTGGGGCCGGTGAGGGTGAGGTCGACGGAATCCACTGCCGAGGCGTCGTCCCAGGCGTTGGCGTCGGCGTACTGCCCGGCGGTGGACAGGGCGGTGGGGTTGTCGCAGAGCCTGGTCCCCCTCCCGCAGTCCTCGGCGATGGCCAGGGCGGCGGCGTCGGCGCCGTTGCGTAGTTCCCGCCGCTCGGCGTAGACCACCCCCAGGTCCACCGCCATGCCGGCCAGGCCCAAGAGCACCGCCAGCATCACCCCGACCAGCACCATGGAGACACCCTCATCGCGTCTCAGCCACTGCACTACCTGTCGCCTCAGCCGCCGCATCGCATCACCGCCCTCGATCCGATCTGGTTGAGCACCGGCAGCCGGTCACCCAGCGGGGTGACAAAGTCGAAGTCGCAGGCGCCGGTCACCGCGACCTCCTCACCCTCCACACAGGGTTGGGGGGTGATGACCGGAGCGTTGCAGGCCAGGCCGGCCGTGCCCGCCTCGAAAGCCTGCACCGCCTGGCCCGGATCCTGGGTCACCGCGTAGACCCGCACCGCTTCCCGGGTGGCGTGGGTGACCTCCTGCTTGGTAGCGAAAGCCCGGCCCAGGTCGATGATCCCCATCACCAGCAGCAGCAGCACCGGCAACACCAGCGCCGCCTCCACCGCCGCGACCCCACGGTCACCCCGGGCGGCGGCTGGTCGACTGAAGATCCTGAAGAGCAACACACCCTCCCTCAACTGGGCCCGCACCGTGCCCCTCGGCACCCTCGCCGGGAGCCGGCTGCCGTCGGCTCTCCCGCCAGGGGGCGGCGCTCTCAGATCACCGGTGCGGGGTGGGCAGCAGAGCGGCCCGGGCGCAGCACTTGCCGCGATCCCGGGCCGCTGCTGACGCCTTTTCTGTTCAAGCTGTGGGGTCGATTCCGGGCTAGCCGGGAACGACGGCCTGCGACCCCTGATCGAACCAGTCGAACACGGTGTTCCCCAGGGCGATCGCGCCCACCACCACGACGAGAGCGATGGCGGCAACCAGCATGCCGTACTCGACCATCGTGGCGCCCTCGTCCCGGTGACGCAGGCTGGCGCCCAGAGTCTGCATCCATGACCATACGTACAACATCTCTGCCTCCTGAACGACTCGACTAGGGAGATTCTCCGGCGTCAAGGGCGAGGAGTCATCCCCAGAATTGATGAAATGGCTACTCTGCGTCAGCTTGTCGCCTTCGGCGGCTACTACCTGTGGTCGCTGCGTTCGAAGGCTGGCGCCCCAGGAGCCCACCCCACCTCGCCTGCCATGGACACCGCGCCCAACTGCGATCCCACTCCCAGTTTGGCGAGAACCGAACGGATCTGGGAGCGCACCGTAGAGAGCGACACGTACGAATACCCGGCGATGTCGGCGGCGTGGATTCCTTCGATCAGCATGGCCAGCACTGCCTCCTCGCGGGGGGTCAGGGAAGCGAACGGGGCGAGACGCCTTCTGCGCTCAGCACGGGCTGCCCGCGCCTGGCTGAGTACCCGGCAGCGCTGATCTTCTGCCTCCACTGAGTGGCCCTGCAGGATGGCGATGATCTGCCTCACCAACCCCAGGAAGGGCATGGCCTTGTTGAGGACCGCGTCAGCCCCGGCCTCAAAGGCCCTGGCGAGCACTGAGGGGTCGGACTCCCCGGTGAGTATGACCACCCTCCGCTCCGGCGCCCTGAGGACCGGCAGGAGGTCGATACCCGAGCGCCCCTCCGCCAGGTAGAGGTCGAGCAGCACCACGTCGGGCGGGAACTCGGCAAGTAGGGTTGGGAGAGTGCCCGGCGTGCCGTCGCTGGAGCGTACCTGGAAGCCCTCAGCACTCAGGCCCCGTTCCAGGACCTGAGCCACCAGGCGATGGTCCTCGATGAGCAGCACGCGGGTCACGGCATCTCCACGGTCGCGCCGTTCGCGTCGGCAGTGAGTCGAGGCAACTTGAGAGTTACCTGGGATCCTCGTGCGGCACGAGGCTCGTACGAGGGAAGCCCACGGCATCCCTTCGGGCGTGCTGGAGGTCATGGCAAGGCCCGGCCAGAGCCGGATTCCGGACGGCTGTGGCCGTCACCAGCACTTCGCCCTCAGACAGAACCCGCTCGCCTAGCAGCACCTTGGCAACTTCATCGAGGTCTACTACCGAGAGAACCGTCGCCTGCGCCAGACGACGGAGCGGTTCCGCCGCACGATGCGACCCCTGGCGCCGGGATGCTGAGGGGGACTGGTGACGTCGCTAGAGCCTGGGGTGACGTCATGTCATCTGGCGGAGTGCCTCCCAGTGTCTGGGGTGTGGGATGTAGGTGCCTTGGCGGATGAGGGCGCAGTAGGGGCGGGAGAGCCCGGTGGCGTCGGCCATCTTCTGCGGGCTGCAGTGTTGGAGTCCGGGGAGGATGTCCCGGCGGAACACGTCCGGGTCGGGCCGTGGGTTGGCTTGCTCCCAGGCGGCGGCCTTTCGCACGTGATGGGCGTTGGTCTGGCCGCGCCTGAGTCCGGCGTCACCGCCGTGGGCGGGGTCTTGGCCTTCAGCGCGGAGGACGGCGAGTCGGGTGAGCCTTGGATGGCCTGGGCTGGTGCGGTAGGCGCGGTCGCAGTCGCTGCACCGCCTCTGGGGCAACTCCACTTGTATGCCGCACTCCTGGCAGTGGCCGGCTGGTGTGGGCGGCCTCCGGGTGCGGGAGGTGGGACCGCGGCGTTGCTGGCGCACTGCGGCCTTGCGGTTGGTCTGGGTGAGTGGGGTGGGGGTGCGAATTGTGGCTGGG
Organism: uncultured Acidimicrobiia bacterium; assembly: GCA_964548475.1. Taxonomy (GTDB): domain Bacteria; phylum Actinomycetota; class Acidimicrobiia; order Spongiisociales; family UBA11373; genus VGBK01. Next base: position 21,810 of record CAZJRF010000001.1, on the reverse strand, counting down.
GATGTGTCGGCAAGCTGCCGGGCGACCTGTTCGGTGATGGGGGCGAGCCGTTCCGCCCAGGTGGGCGTGGTGGCGGCCAGCTCGTGGGTGAGTGGGGCGAGGACCCGGCATGCGCCTTGGCGGGTCTCGGCGAAGTCGGTGGCACCGAACACGTGGGCGCGGAGCAGCCCGAGCAGGTAGGCGTCAACGTCGGGGCGGACGGCTTCGATCAGGTCCAGAGCGAGGGAGTCGCGGCTGCGATGGTCGGTGTGGAGGATGCCGACGCCGGGGTCCAAGCCGACGGTCAGGCAGGCGATGCGGGCTTCGGCTTCCAGCAGTGCGTACAGGTAGTTGAGGACCGCGTTGGCCGGATTGACGGCGGTCTGTGATTTGCCGATGATTGGGGAGCGTATCCGAATCGACCTGCCCCGGCCCCCGGCGGTATAGTCGCGCACCACCAACCACGGGGAGAGAAATGGTCGAGGCCTACGTGCTCATCCAGACCGAGGTCGGCAAGGCGGCCCAGGTGGCCCTCGAGGTCAAGGGCATCCCCGGCGTCAAGGCGGCCGAGGCGGTCACCGGACCGTACGACGCCATCGTCCACGCCGCCGCCGACGATGTCGACTCGCTGGGCAAGCTCGTGGTGGCCCGCATCCAGGCGGTCGAGGGGATCACCCGCACCCTGACCTGCCCGGTGGTCCGCCTGTAAGCACAGACTCTCGCCGGCCGCGGGGCGGGCTTCGTCGCCGCGGCCCTTCGAGCTGAGCCCGTCCCGGCTTGCTTCGGTGTGCTTCCATCTCGGCTCAAGCGCGGCCCGGGCGGGCCGAAGCAGACGGGAGATGCCGATTTTCGCCGTCCCCGCCCCGACCCCCGGAGGGCCGACCCCGCCTGAAGGTGAGGCACCACTGCGCTCCGAGCTCGTGGCCGCCCTGGATCACGACCTGCGCACCTCTCTCACTACCGTGCTCGGCGCCCTGCAGACCCTGGCCCGCACCGCGCTGGCTCCCGATGACCCGGACCTGGCCGCTCTCCTGCAGGCGGCCCTGGCCCAGGCCCAGAAGATGCGCCGCCTGCTCGACGAGCTGCCGGCTGCCGCCGCGCCGGGGGACACCGCCCACTTGCTCCCTCCCGAGGTGGCCGATCTAATCCGACAGGCCGGGGAGACCGGGGGCCACGCGGTCATCATCGCCGACGTGCCCGACGACCTGGGGGAGCTTCACCTCCCCGCCCCCGGCCTGCGCCGGGCCCTGGCCGGAATCCTCGGACGGGCGGCTTCCCCTGCCGGCGAGGTCCGGGTGGTGGTACGCCGCGGGGGCGGGGACTGCCGCTTCACCATCACCACCGGGGACAACGCTCTTCCCCCCGTCTCCCCGCTTAGCAGACGGCTGGTCGCCGCCATGGGAGGACGGATTGAGCAGGCGGAGGCCCCCGACCCCCCGTCGCTCCACCTCATCTTCCCGGGAACGGTACGGAGCGGCGCCGACTAGGCCTGGCCGAGGATCTGCTTCTTCTGCTCCTCGTACTCCTGACGGCTGATCATCCCGTCTTGCTGCAGCCGGGCCAGGCGCTCCAGACGAGAGACCGTGTCGTCGCCCTGCGGCACCGGCTTGATGCCCTCCAGGGCCATGGTGCGAGCCTCCCGCACCCGGTAAAGCAGGCTGTGGAACTCCTCGGGCTCGGGGATGTTGCTGAAGTGGCTCTGTCCCTGGGTCCCCGCCGACTCGATCAACAGATCACCGGAGCGAAGCACCCTCTCCAGGATCGTTTGGGTGAAGGTCAGATCGTTGATCTGCTCGAGGGGAATCTCCAGGCCGTGCCGGGCCAGCACCCCGCGGCGAGCGATCAGCCGCTCGTTGGTGAGCACGTAGAGGGTGAAGAACCAGGAGATCAGCGGGTAGAGGCCGAGGACCAGCCAGGCCACCGCGGCGATGCCGGTGACACCCCAGTCGAACCAGGCCTGGTCGGGCGGGTAGATCCAGGTGAGGACCACGGCTGCCCCGAGGAGCAGCGTCCAGCCGAGCGGCACCACCAGCATGCGCCAGTGGGGCCGGAACTCGCGGACTATCTCTTCGCCTTCGCTGAGCAAACGCTTCGGGTAACCCATGGCGCCATGCTAGAGAGCCGGGGTGGCGCCTGCGGGATGAAGCGGCCCGGACGCGAGAAACCCCGAGAGAGCTTCTGCCGAGGCTTCCACCCTCTCGGGGCTCCTCCCAGAGCACCCTTGCGGGCACCCTGGTCCCGAAGCACCCTTGCGAGTACTCCGGTCCGACTCCGGGCCGAAGTCCGGTGCCGGTTCACTCCGTCGCGAAAGGCCCGAAGGCCCCCCGGTGCGTCCCCCTTTCGGGTTCCGCTGCGGCCCCTTGCGGGGCTCGACGAGAGCGCCACGGTGAACCGTTGCCGGTCCTCCGCGGGCCGGTGGATCTCTCCGCCGACATCACACAATGTAGGGGGTGTTCTCTGCTTCGTCAACCGCCGGCGCTGCTGGGTTTTCGCGACTCTGAAAGTGTTTTCGCGGGGTGGCACGATCGGGCTCCCGAGAACGCTGGCTCCCCAACCGCCGCTTGGACCCGCCCAGCGCACCCCCGTCGTTGCGGCCATCGAGCAATATCACGAACGGGACCGCGGAGTCACCGAAGATGAACGCAGAAAAGCGAGACCCCGAGGAAGCCTTGGCCTGAGCCGCAGCCCCCTCGGGGCCTCAACCCTTCGCCTCGGCGCCCTTTCGGTAACGCCTGGGCGTTGAGCCGCCGGGAGAGTCTTGCACCCCTCTCGGCTTCCCGTCATCCGGTTCCTAGGTCCGGACGCCGGCCCGGCGGCGACCGGGCGGCTTCTTGGTCTCCGCCCGACCGTCCCCCTTGCGGGGGCGGTCCGCCGGTGCCACCTCCCCGGGCTCTTGCTTACCTGGGGAGAAGGTAAACAGAAGGTAGAGAGCCATGGACCCCGGCGTCAAGCGCGACGGATGGTTGCTTTTCGCGGGCCCTATCTGGTTTTCGCGAGTCTCAGCCGGGTGCTCTCCGGACCAGCAGACGGGGCTTCACGAACGGATATGCTCCGGCGCCGTGCACCCCTCCCTGCCGCCGCGGGTCCGGCTCCTCACCATCCCCCTCGTCCTGGCCGCGTCGGTGAACCTGCTGCAAGGCCTGTCGTTTTTCATGTTCATTCACCTCCCCCGCTTCCTCACCGACCTGGGAGCCGACGAGGTGACCATCGGTCTCATCGTGGCCGCCACGGCGGTGGCCTCGATACTCATCCGGCCCGGGGTGGGCAATGCCATGGACCGCCGCGGCCGGCGTCCCGCCATCCTGGCCGGCGGGCTGCTGAGCGTGATCGCCATCCCCCTCTACTTCACCGTGACCGCGGTGGGGCCCTGGCTGGTGGCAGTGCGGATCCTGCACGGGGTAGCGGCCGCCCTCACCTTCACCGCCGTCTCCACCTACGGCGCCGACCAGGTGCCCGAGACGCGGCGCACGCAGGGGCTGGCCCTGTTCGCCGCCTCCAGCATGCTGCCCGCCGCGGTGGGCGGCTGGGTGGGCGATGTGGTCCTCGCCGCCGGGGGATTCCACGGTGTGCTCTGGGCGGCGCTCGGGTTCGCCGCCGCCGGCCTGCTGCTCTCGATGCGCCTGCCGGAGCAGCGCCCGAAGGGCGCGGCCGGCGTACCGATCGGGCGAAGAGGGGGATTCCGGCGCGCCCTGATCCAGCGCGACCTGCTCCCCCTCTGGATGATGGCCTTCTGGATGTGCGTCACTCTCACCAGTTACTGGACCTTCATGCGCACCTATGTGGACACCACCGGGATCGGCTCGGTGGGCCTCTTCTTCGGGGCCTACGCGAGCACGGCAGTGGCAATACGGATCTTTGGGGGGTGGCTCCCCGACCGGGTAGGACGCGGCCGGGTCACCTACCCCTCCCTGGCGGCCATCGCCGCTGGGTTCCTGGTCACAGCCCTGGGCTCCTCCACCGCCTGGACCGTCGTCGCCGGGGTTCTCTGCGGAGGCGGGCTCGGGTATGCCTTCCCCATCTTGTTCGCCGGCGTCGTGGAGCGCAGCTCGCCTGAGGAGCGGGGGTCGGCCATGGCCGTCTTCACTGTGTTTCTCGACGCGGGGATCCTGGTGGGCTCACCCATGCTGGGCTGGGTCATCCTCCATTTTGGCTACAAGGCGATGTTCGCCACCGCCGCGGCGGTGATGATCGCCGCCACCCTGGCCTACGCAGTGTGGGACGGCGACCTGGCGCCCCGGCGCCGGCCGGTCGCCGGGAAAGTGTGAACTACAACCGTGTCACTCGCCCGGCCTAGAGTCCCCGGCATGGGACTCAAGACCCTATCACCCAGCCGGGCCGGCGACTTCAAGCACTGCCCCCAGCTGTTCCGCTTCCGGGCCATCGACCGGCTGCCCGAGCCGCCCACTCCCTACCAGGCCCGGGGAACCACCTCCCACCTCGCCCTGCAGCGCCTGTTCGACCTGCCCCCGGAGCAGCGCACCCCCGAGGCGCTGTACGACCTCTTCCGCCGGGCCTGGGTCGAGATACGTGACTCCGAGTACCCGGACCTGTTCGCCGACGTCGAGGAAGAGCGCGCCTGGGGCCTGGAGAGCCTGCGGACCCTGGCCAACTACTTCGCGGTCGAGGATCCCTCTTCCTTCGAGCCCCTGGCCCGGGAGATGGACCTGCTCGAGGACCTAGACGGCATCACCATCCGGGGCATCCTCGACCGCATGGAGACCGCCCCCGATGGCCGCCTCATCATCAGCGACTACAAGACCGGCAAGGCCCCACCGGAGCAATACGCCCTCCCCGCCTTCTTCGCTCTCAAGATCTACGCCCTGCTGGTGCGGCGTCGCACCGGGCGGGCCCCCGACCTGCTGCGGCTGATTTACCTCAACGGCCCCACGGTGTACGAACTCGAGGTGAACCCCGGCCAACTCCAGGCCATGGACCGTCAGCTGCGCGCCCTGTGGGCGGCCATCGAACGGGCCCTCGAGCGCGACGATTTCCCGCCCCGCCCCGGCCCGCTCTGCGACTGGTGCTCCTTCAAGAGCATCTGCCCGGCCTGGGCCGGGGTGGACGAGACCGCCGACGCGGGCGACGGCGCCGGCGATTGAGCATCACGTGGCCGTCTCAGGGCAGAATGGGACCCGCCCGACCCCCGGAGGCCCGATGCCCGCCGCCATCTGCACCATCGGCCACGGCCGGGCCGGCTTCTCTCAGGTAGCAGCCGTGCTCGAGCGGCACGGGGTGGCCACCATCATCGACGTCCGCTCGCAGCCCTTCTCCCGCCACGCTCCCGAGTTCACGCGCGGGCCCCTGGAAGAACTGGCCGCCGCCGCCGGCTTCGGCTACCGCTGGATGGGCGACGCACTGGGCGGCCGGCCCCACGACCCGGCCCTGCTGCTGCCCGACGGCGGCCCCGACTACCCGGCCATCCGCCGCTCGCCTCGCTTCCAGGCCGCCCTGGTCCACGTGGCCGCCATGGCCTCCGAGGCCGGAGTGGCCCTGCTGTGTGCCGAAGAGCGGCCCGAGCACTGCCACCGCGCCCTCCTGATCGCCCCCGCCCTCGAGGAGAGAGGGCTGCGGGTGGTCCACCTCCTCCACGACGGCACCGCCCTCCCCCACCAGGAGCCGCTGGCCTTCTGATTCCGCGGCACCTCCCGCGTCACACCCGTGCGATACGGTGGGGTCCATGGCAGCGGCTATCCCCGAGACCCGGGTCGATCCCGACGGTTGGGACGCTGCCGTCGCCGCGGCCGAGGGCCCCCAGCTGGTGGTGGCGGGACCCGGGGCCGGCAAGACCGAGTTCCTGGCCCGGCGGGCCCTCCACCTCATCCGAGACCGGGGGATCAGCCCGGAGCAACTGCTCCTGCTCTCCTTCTCCCGCCGGGGGGTGGCCGATCTCCGTTCCCGGGTCGCCGCCGGCCTGAACCGCTCCTTCACGGTGATCCCGGTCTCCACCTTCCACTCGTTCGCCTTCCGCCTCATCGAGGCTCACGCCGACCGGCTCGCCGGATGGGGCGGGTTGCCCGCGCTGCTCACCGGCCCCGAACAGGTCGAGATCGTCAGGCAATTGCTCGCCGCCGAAGACCCGGCGGCCTGGCCCCTACCCTTCCGCGGCCTCCTGGCCACCAGCACCCTGGCTCGCGAGGTGGCCGACTTTGTTCTGCGCTGCCAGGAGAACCTTGTCGGCCCCGACGGGCTGGCCGCTCGAGCCCGGCAGCGCGACGACTGGCGTGCCCTGCCCGGCTTCCTGGAGCGCTACCGCGCGGCCTTGGCTGCCGAAGGACGAATCGACTACGGCACCCTGCAGACGGTCGCCGTCGAACTGCTCGACGACCACGAGATGCGGGCCCGGGTGGCCGGCCGGTTCCGCTGCGTCCTGGTGGACGAGTACCAGGACACCACCCTGGCCCAGGCCCGGCTGTTGCAGCGGCTCTACCTGCCCCACCGCAACCTGACGGTGGCCGGCGACCCTTACCAGTCGATCTACTCCTTCCGGGGGACGGCCCTCACCAACGTGGCCGAGTTCCCCGAGTCCTTCCCGGACGCCGAGGGCCGTCCGGCGCGACGCATCGTGCTCACCACCTCCTTCCGGGTGCCCGCCGAGATCCTGGCGGCAGCGGTGCGGATCACCGCCGGAGGCGAGCTGCCCGGCGAGGCCGGGCCGGTCAAGCCGGCCCCCGGTCGGGGAGTGGTGGAGACCTACGCCTTCGACCAGCAGACGCACGAAGCCGAGTGGATCGCGGCCGAGGTCCAGCGGGCGCACCTGCGCGATCGCGTCCCCTACCGCCACATGGCCGTGCTGGTGCGCAGCAAGCGTCGCTTCCTCCCCGAGCTCTCCCGTGCCCTGGAACGGCGCGGCATCCCCCACCAGGAGCCCGACCAACGCCTGGTGGACCACCCCGCGGTACGGGTGGTGCTCGATTGCGTGCGCGCTGCCGCCGGCCCCCCCTCCGAGCGAGCGACCGCCCTGCGCCGCTTGCTCCTCGGCGCCCCGGCCGGCCTGACCCTGTCGGCCGTACGGGAGCTCGAACGGGAACAGGCCCGCACCGGCGACCCGTGGAACGAGGTAATCCGCCGCCGCCTTCCCGGAGGCGAGGCCCTCGCCGGCCTGATCTCCGACCCGGCCTGGGCGGTGCGCCGGCCCGCCGCCGAGGGCCTGTGGCACCTGTGGTCCACCCTGCCCCACGTGCCCGAACTGGTCGGCTCCCCCCATCGGCAGGAAGAGCGCGCCGCCTGGTCCTCCCTGGCCCAGGTGGTGGGACGCCTCCACGAGCGCGACCCCCGCGCCACCCTGGCCGACTACCTGCGTTGGAGCGAGGCGGAGGACTTCGAAGCCACCCCCCTGCTCGAGTACGCCCCGCCCGAGGAGGACCGCCTCACCCTCGCCACCCTGCATCAGGCCAAGGGGGTGGAGTTCGACCTCGTGTTCATCGCCGACGCGGTCGAAGGGGTGTTCCCCGACCTGCGCCTGCGCGAGTCCCTGCTGGGAGTGCGCCACCTGTCGCCCTACCTGCCCGGGGCGACCGGCGCCTACTCCCGCTTCCGCCTTCAAGAAGAGACCCGCCTGGCCTACACCGCCATGTGCCGGGCCCGGCGGCGGGTGGTGTGGACCTGCACTGCCGCCGGCTTCGAGGAAGGCCGGGGCATGCCCAGCCGTTTCCTCGCCCCGGTGGCCGGCGTCCCCACCGTGGCCGAGGCCGCCCGCCCCCCCGCCGAGACGGCCGAGCCCTCCACCCCGCTCGAGGCCGAGGCCTGGCTGCGCCGCCGCCTCGCCGACCCGGAGCAGCCTCCCCCCCGGCGCCTCGCCGTCCTGCAGGCCCTGGTCGGCCCGGGCGATTGGCGAGCACGCCCCGCGGAGGAGTGCGCCGGAGTGCGCGAGCGGGGCCCCGATCACGGCCTGATCCCCACCGGCCTCGCCCTCTCCCCCAGCCAGGCCGACTCCTACCGGCAGTGCCCCCGCCGCTACGCCTTCGAGCGCTGGCTACACGTGGCCGACGAGGGCTCGGTGTACGCCTCGATCGGATCGCTCGTCCACCAGGTGCTCGAGACCGTCGAAGGCGAGGCCCTGGCCGCCGGGGAGGCGCACGGCACCCTGGACCGGGCCCTTGCCGTCCTTGCCGAGATCTGGGACCCCATCCCCTTCGGAGGGGGCGGCTGGGCCGATGCCTGGCGGCGACGGGGCGAGGAAGTGCTGCGCCACCTGTACGAGCGGTGGCCCAGCGCCGGATCGGTGAGAGCGGTGGAGCACAACCTGGCCCTCGAGGTCGACGGGATCCGTTGGCGGGGCCGGGCCGACCGCATCGAGGTGCGCGGCGACCCGCCGGCGGTGCACATCGTCGATTACAAGACGGCCCGCACCGCCGTGAAGCCGGACGAGGCCGCTTGCTCGCTGCAACTCGGCTTCTACCTGCTGGCCGCCGAGACGGACCCGGCGGTGAGCCCATTGGGCCGGGTGGCGGGGGCCGAGATGTGGTTCCCCGCCGCTCACACCAAGAGCGTCAGCATCCGTCCGTTCGATCCGGAACGGCGTGACGAGGTCCGGGATCAAATGGCACAGGCCGCCGCCGGCATACGCGCCGAGCGCTGGGATCCCACCCCCGGCGACCACTGCCGCAACTGCGCGGTGCGCCGGGTCTGCCCCGAGTGGCCCGAAGGCCGGGAGGCTTACCTGCCGTGAGCCTGGTCCCAACTCCCGAACAACAGGCGGTCGCCGACTACCCCCTCCGGCCGCTGCGGGTCACCGCCGGGGCCGGCACCGGCAAGACCACCACCATGGCGCTGCGCCTGGCCTCCCTCATCCGGCGCGAAGGGATCGCTCCCGAGGAGGCGTTGGGCATCACCTTCACCAACAAGGCGGCCGAGGAGCTGGCCGACCGTCTTCGGCTGCACCTGCCCGAGCTGTCCGCCGCCGGGCGCCAGGTCGAGGTGAACACCTACCACGGCTTCGCCCACGGGCTGCTGGCCGAGTTCGGCTCCCTGGTGGGAGTGGAGCGCGGGGCAGGGGTAATCACCCCCGGCTACGTCCGCCAGCTGCTGCGGGACGCGCTGGGAGCTGCCCCTCGCCGGGCCCTCGACCTCACCTCCCCCGGCGCCCGGGTGAGTGAGCTGGGCGCTCTGGCCGGGCGTCTGGGCGACCACCTCTGCCGGCCGGCCGACCTGATCACCGACGACCCGGACGGCGAAGTGACACTCAAGCGCGCCGAGATGGCCGAGGTCCTCAGCGCCTACACCGAGCGAAAACGGCAGCTGGGCCTGGTCGACTACGCCGACATGATCGCCCTCGGCCACCGCCTGCTCGCCGAGCACCCGGAGGTAGCCGACCGGCTGCGCAGTCGCTACCGGGTGGTCCTCCTCGACGAGTACCAGGACACCAACCCGGCCCAGCGGGAGGTGCTGCGCCGGCTGTTCGGGTCCGGCTTCCCGGTGACGGCGGTGGGCGACCCCGACCAGACCATCTACGAGTGGCGGGGAGCCTCGCTGGAGAACTTCGCCGCCTTCCCCGTCCATTTCCCCGAGCTGGACGGCACCCCGGCGGCCACCCTCACCCTCTCCCACAACCGCCGGTCGGCGCATCGCATCATCGACCTGGCCAACCGGGTCAGAGGCAAGATCACGCGGCCCAGCGGCCTCGACCGCCTGCAGGCGCTCGACGAGGCCCCGCCCGGGGAACTGGAGACGGCCTGGTTCCACAACGCCGTCGATGAAGCTTCCTGGATCGCCCGCAGGCTCGCCGAGCTGCACGAGGCGGGGCAGATCGAGTGGCGCGACGCCGGCATCCTCTTCCGGCGCCACCGCGACATCGGATTGGTGCGCGGGGCTTTGGAGCAACACGGGATCCCGGTCGAGGTGGCCGCCCTGGGAGGGCTGCTCGACGTGCCCGAGGTGGCCGACCTGCACGCCTGGCTGTGCATCCTCGGCCGCCCCGACGACGACGCCTCCTTGATGCGCGTCCTCTTGGGCAGCCGCTACCGCCTGGGCCTGGGCGACCTGGCCCCGGCCGCCGCCCGGCGAGCGGAGCCACGCTCGCCGTTTCGTAATGATGAGGCAGGCCCCCGCCGGGCTCTTCTCGAGGTCTTCGACCACCTCGACGAGATCCCCGGGTTCTCCCCCGAAGCACAGCGCCGCCTGCAGGGCTTCCGGGACACCTACCGCCGCCTGCTCGAGGCCGCCCAGGGCCTCAGCCTGGCCTCCCTCTGCCGCCGCGTGCTCGACGAGACCGGGGCCTGGACGGAGGTCGAGGCTCTCGACGACGCCGCCCGCCTCTCCGCCCGTCTCAACCTCTACCGCTTCCTCGACCTGGCCGAGGCATGGAGCCCTCTGGAGGGCGCCCCCTCGCTCGACGCCTTCCTCGACTACCTCGACCTGCTGCTCGATGAGGGCGCCGACGACGAGCTCGACACCGCCAGGCTGAGCGGTGAGGACGCGGTGGTACTGCTCACCGTGCACCGCGCCAAGGGTCTGGAATGGCCGGTGGTGGTGCTCCCCGCCTTGTTGGAGGGGGTCTTCCCCGGCCAAGCCCACGTCCTGGAGGACCCGACGGCCCATGCCTGGTTCCTCCCCGCTCACCTGCGCCTCGACCGGGATTGGCTCCCCGGCCTGCCCGAAAATGCGGACGACCGCAAGGAGGAACTCCAGCACCGCCATGGCGACCAGGAGTGGCGCGCCGCCTATGTGGCCGTCACGCGGGCCAAGCACCATCTGATGCTCACCGGTGCCTACTGGTACGGTGGCAAGCTGCCCAGGACGCAAAGCCCCCTGTTCGACCTGGCGCAGAAGGTCGAAGGAGTCGCGCACCACATCCTGACCGACGCACCGGGGGAGCCGCCGCCAACCCTGCGGCTGGATCCCAGAGCCGGCACACCCGACCCCTTCTTCCGGGAGGGCTGGCTCGACGCGCTGCGCCGAGCCGTGGCCGACCCTGCCTACCCGCGCCGGCTCGCCCGCCGGGCGAGAATCGTGGGCGCCTTCGGACGGGCTGCCGCCGAGCTGGCCGGCCTGCTCGAGGAGTTGCCCGCGCCCCTGGCGGACACCGACGAAGCACGCCTCTTCCGTACCAGCGTCACCGCCCTGGTCACCTTCGCCTCCTGCCCCCTTCGGTTCCACTGGAGCGCCGTGGACCGCCTGCCCCGTCGTCCCGCCCCTCGGCTGCAGCGCGGCATCGAGGTACACCGGCGCATCGAACTGCACCACCGTGAAGACCTCCCCGTCGAGGAAGCCGGCGAGGCCTTCTACGACCTCCCGGCCGGTGAGAGCCGGCACACGCGGGGCGATCCGTTCGCCGTCTTCCTCGCGTCGCGCTTCGCCGCCCGTTCACCCATCCTGGTGGAGGCCCCCTTCGAACTGGCGGTGGGGGACGCCCGGGTGGCCGGGCGCATCGACGCGATCTACGCAGACGCCGACGGCGGCTGGGAGGTGGTCGACTTCAAGAGCGGCACCTTGCGGCGCGATCCGGCCCGGCAGGTGCAGTTGGAGGCCTACGCGGTGGCGGTGGCAGACGCCGGCCTGGCCGATGCCGCGCCGCCCCACACCCGGGTCACCTTCGCCTACCTGGGGGGCCGGGAGCTCCGGGAGGTGAGCGAAGCGGTGGACGACGCCTGGCTGGAAAGGGCCCGCCGTCGCCTGGCCGACCTGACCGCCCGGGCGGCGGCGGGCGAACGCGACCCCACCCCGTCGCCGGCGTGCCGCGATTGCGACTTCGCCCGCTTCTGTCCCGAAGGCCACGCCTGGCTGGCCGCCCACCCCCGGTGAGCCGCCCGATCAACGCACCCGGCCCTCGCTCACCTCGAGCACCAGGGTCACCGGCCCGTCGTTGAGCAACTCCACTTCCATGTGCGCCCGGAAGCGGCCGGTGGCGCACCGTAACCCGGAGCGGCGCAGGTGCTCGACCACCCGGTCCACCAGCGGCTCGGCAACCTCGGGGGGAGCAGCCTCTGTGAAAGAAGGGCGCCGCCCCCGGCGCAGGTCGCCCAGGAGGGTGAACTGGCTCACCACCAGCACCGCTCCCCTCGCCTCGGCCACCGAGCGGTTCATCCGCCCCTCGCCGTCAGGGAAAATACGCAGGCCGGAGAGCTTCTCGGCCAGGGCCGCGGCATCGGCGGAGGTGTCGCCGGCGGCCGCTCCCACCAGCACCAGCAGGCCGGGGCCGATCTCACCCACCGTCTCCCCCCCTACCCGCACCCGGGCCCACGAGACCCGCTGCACCACTGCCCGCACGACGCCTCCTTACGCGTCGCCAGCCTATCGACCCGGGCCGGCCCGAGCCGGTGCGCGGCCTTCCCGGGGGCTGCCGGTGGCTCTGCTATAACACTCGGGCATGCTGACGGGCCGCCAATGACCACCCTGCCCCCCGCCTCCCCAGGAGATCGACGATGAAGACGGTCGTGATGGGGGCCGGCGACCTGATCGTCGAGCTGCTGGGCCAACTCGCCGGACGGTGGGAGGTCGCCGTGGTCGATCGCGACCCGGAGCGGCTGGCGCGAGCCGCCGGGGCCGGCCCGGTGCAGACTTTGCTCGCGACCGGCAACCTGCGGGAGAGCCTCGAACGAGCAGGGCTGCTGGAGGCGTCGGTGCTGCTCGCCGCCTCCGGCGACGACGACCTGAACCTCGAGGCTTGCCGCATCGCCCGGGAGTTGGGTGTGCCCAGCGTGGCCTTGGCCGCCGCCCCGGAGAACCTGGAGGACTACCGGCACATCGGGTCGCCGGCCATCTCGGTGGATCGTCTCATCGCCCGTCGCCTGGTCAGCACCCTGGAACCTCAGCGCCTCCTCTCCGCCGGCCTGGCCGGGGAACGGCTGGAAGTCATCGATATGCGGATGGTCTCCCGATCCCCCATGTGCGGCCGGCCGCTGCGGTCCCTCGACCTCAAAGGATGGCTGGTGGTGGGTGTGCTGCGCGACGATCGTCTGGAAGTGCCGCACGGCGACACCATGCTTCAGTCTGGTGACGTGGTCACGCTGGTCGGCGACGAAGCGGCCCGCCAACAGGTGATCTCCGCCTTCACCTCCGGCATTCCGCGCTTCCCTACCGACTACGGCCCGCGCGTCGCCGTCGCCCTCGATTCCGAGGCCGACCTGGCAGGCCCGGTCGCGGAGGCGGCCCATCTGGTCATCCACAGCGCGGCCCAGGGCCTGGCAATCGTGCACCGCTGGCCGGAGGGAGATCGGCACCTCGCCGCGTTGATCCACAAAGCCCGCGCCATGACGCCGGGATTGCCGCTGGAGGCCATCCCGGTCGACGGCGATCCGCAGGACGCCTTGCGGCAGGGCCTGCCCGCCGCCGAGGCGGGCATCCTGGTCTTCCCTGCTCCCACCGGCCCGGCCGGACGGCAGAGGCGGCAGGTGAAGCGTCTGGTGAGGACGGTTGCCCGCCTGCGGGTACCGGTGCTCGTATCCCGCTGCTCGCTGCCCTACCGTCGGGTGCTGGCCCCCGCGCGAGATACCCCGGCCGCGCGGGCGGCCGGCGAGGCCGCCATCGACATCGCCGCCTACTCCGGTTCTCCCCTGGTTGGCCTGGCCGTTATCCCCCCGGCGTTCATCGCCGCCGACGACGCTCGCGACCGTGCGATCCGGACGGCCGGGCGCCTGCAGATAGAGGCCGCCGCCCATGGCGTGGAAGTGCGCCGGGAGATAGAGCAAGGTAATGAGGTACATCTCTTCGTCCGTTTGTGCAATGAGCAGACCCTGGTGGTGCTAGGAGCCCGCTGGCGGCCCCGCCTCTTCGGCCCGGGCATCGCCGCCCACCTGGTGCGGCGGCTGCCCGCCTCCGTCCTGGTCGTTCCGGTGAGGCACTAGCCGATGAGCGGCGACCATCAGGCGACCTTCGCGCTGCTGGTGATTGTGGGCGCGGCGCTCGCCCTCCCGCTTCTCGCCGCCCGCATTCGCCTGCCCGCCATCGTCCTCGAGATCGTATTCGGCATCCTCATCGGTCCGGTCACTCACATCATTGACCCGGCCCATTATTTGGATGTGCTGGCCGATCTGGGATTTCTCTTGCTGATGTTCCTCTCGGGCTTCGAACTGGACCTGCGCGCTTTCAGTCGCCGCCGGGCGGGGCCCGTGTTCTGGAGTGCAGCCCTCTTCACCCTGACCGTGCTGGGAGCCCTCGCCTCTGCCCGACTCCTGGGCCACGGCGTCTTCCTCACCTTCGTGCTCGCCACCACGTCGGTGGGCCTGGTCGTGCCCAGCCTGCGGGCTACCCGCCGCGCCTCGACCGCCCTCGGCCAGGTCATCCTGATCTCGGCCCTGCTGGCCGATCTGCTCACCCTCCTCGGGGTCAGCGGATATGCGCTGGCCGTGGATCAGGGAGCGGCCCGGGCGGCAGTGGCCATCCCGGCCTTTTTCGTGGTGATGGGAGGCTCGCTGCTGGCCTTGCGCCGCCTGGCCTGGTGGCGGCCGGAGTGGTTCGAGCACCTGTTCCAGCCGGGCCACTCCGAGGAGATCGGGATGAGGGCCACTCTCGCCCTCATGCTGGTGTTCGTGGGAGTGGCGGTCGCCTTCGGGATCGAAGGGATCCTCGGGGCCTTCCTGGCCGGCACGGGCTTCGCGGTGGTGTTCCGGAACCGGGGAGTGCTCGGCGAGCAGCTGAGCGGGTTCGCGTTCGGGTTCCTGGTGCCGGTGTTCTTCATCAACGTCGGCATCGGCTTCGACATCGACGCCCTGCGGGAGCCGGGGGCGGTGGCCAGCATGCTCGGCCTGCTGGGCCTGGCGGTGGCGGTGAAGCTGATCCCGGCGCTCACCCTCGTCCTCCGGCGTCACTCGTGGCGGGAGGCGCTCGCGGCGGGAGCACTACTCTCCGCCCGGCTCAGCCTGATCATCGCGGTCGCCGAGGTAGGCGCCCGCCTGGGCTTTATCGATCAGCTCCTTAAGGCGTCGATCATCACGCTGGCGGTGGTCACTTCAACCCTCGCGCCGATCGTCTTCCGCTGGCTGGCCCCGCCGCTGCCCGCTCCCGACCCGGCCCAAGGTCCCGGCTTCCCGTAAGCAACGGAGGGCGGCGCGCCCCGCCACGGCCGCCGGGGCAGGGCCGCCGGCCTCACAGTTCTGGGATGAGCAGGACGGAGCATCCCGGCCGGACGAGCAGCCGAGCGGTCATCCGCACGTCCGGACGGACCGAACTCCCCGCCGGCCACTGCAGGATCACCAGGTCGCCCGCATCCGGCACCTCGCCCGCCTCCCGTCGGGTGGTATCCACAGCCACCGGCCGGGTCAACGGCACCACCGACAGGCGGGTAGCGGCAGCGAGGTCGGCCACGGCGGAGCCGACCCGGCTCGTGTCTTCCCTCCCGGCCGGGGCCGCGATCCGCCGGTAGGGATGGGCACCCCCGGCGAACAGCACCGGTCGGTTCAGCCGGGCACACCGCCGGATCGAGCGTCGGGCGCGCCATCTCCCCAGCAGGTTCGGGCGGGGAGCCGGCAGCACCACCACCCCGACGCTCCGATCGCGCAACACGGAGGCCAGTGAGCGGGCCGGCCGGCCGGCTATCTCGTACCAGCCCACTTCGATGTACCCCGCCTCCCTCTTCACCTCCTCGAGCGCTTCCGCCAACTCGTCGGCGTGAGCGTCGTCGCGCGCCGCCCCCAGGCTGCGATGGACCACCAGCGCGGCCGACCCCCCGGTAGCCCGGGCGAGCTCCAGGGCCTCGCAGACGACCGGCACGTCGGACCTGCCATCCAGTGCCACCGTCACCCCCCGGCCCCACTCCAGGGGGAACGGTGCCTCGGTGGCCAGAAAGGCTCGCACGATCTTCGGGTAGTCGGAGGCGGCCCCCACCACCGTCACCACGTCACCTTCGGCGAGGACCGAGTCCCCATGCGGCACGATCAACTCATCCCCGCGCAGAATCGACACGACCAGCCACGGCACACCCGCGAGCGCGCGCAAGGGGACCCCATTGACCGGACTCCCCGCGCCGATGCGCAACTCCACTGCCTCCGAGCGGCCCGCGGCCAGGGTGGTCGTCGAGACCGCATCGCGATCCAGCAGGGCCTCCAGCTCTCGGGCGCTCAGCGCCATGGCGTGGGCCTCCACCCCCATCCGTCGCAGATCGGCCAGCCGCTCCGGCGTCGCCGCCAGGGCGACCACCCGCCAGCACCCGGCTCCCCGGGCGAGCCGGCACACCTCCAGGTTGACGTCATCGTCCGGGGTGGCGGCCACCACCGCATCCGCTCCGGCCAGGCCGGCTCGCGCCAGGATCACCCGGCTGGACCCGTCTCCCAGCACGGTGGCGGTGGCACCGGCCCGCCGGGCTTCCTCCAGGCAGGCAGGGTCCGTGTCCACGACCGTCACATCCCAGATGGGGCCGAGACGACGAGCCAGTTCCCGGGTGACGCCTCGGGCTCCCACCACGATCAGCTGCACGGAGACCTGCACTCTCCGGGGCCGGCGCAGCCAAGCCCGAGCAAGCTCATACCGAGAACCGCACCAGCATGACGTCCCCGTCGGTGATCAGGTAGTCGCGCCCCTCCACCTTCACCCGGCCCGCCGCCTTGGCTGCCTCCCATCCGCCCGCCGCCACCACTTCGGTGATGGGAGCGATCTCCGCCCGGATGAAGCCCCGTTCCATGTCGCTGTGCACCTTGCCGGCAGCCTCGCGGGCGTGTGCACCCCGCCGCACCGTGCGGGCGTGCACCTCCTTGTCGCCGGCGGTGTAGAAGGTGACCAGGCCCAGGGCGTCGTAGGTAGCTCGCACCACCCGGGCCAGCGCCCCCTCCCCGAGCCCCAGGCCCTCCAGCAGCTCTCTGCGCTCGTCGGGGTCGAGGCGGGAAGCCTCCTCCTCCAGGCGTGCGGAGAGTGCCACCACCGCGTCGCCGGGGGGCACCACTTCCGCCACTCCTGCCGCCCGTTCGGCCGCCGATGGATCGTCCTCCCCGACGTTGACCACCCACACCGCCGGCTTCAGGGTGAGCGGGGCCAGGTCGTGGAAGGCCGCCTCCTCCTGCTCACCCCACGCTTCGGTGCGCAGCGCCTTCCCCCGGTCGAGGACCTCCACCGCCCGGGCCACCGCCGCGGCCGCCGGCCGCTTGGACGGGTCGGCCGAAGCCTCCTTGACGATCTTCTCCGCCTTGCGGGCAAAGACCTCCAGGTCGGCCAGGGCCAGCTCCAGCAGCAGGGCCTCCGCCTGTTCGACGGGGTCGGTGCCCGACTCGTCGTCGGGCACTCCCTCGTCCACGAAGGAGCGCAGCACCACCGCCAGGGCCTCCATCTCCCGCAGCCTGGCCAGGAAGCGGGCGCCCAGGCCGGAAGAGCCCGGCCGGGCCATGGCGGGCAGGTCGAGCAGGTCCAGGGTGGCGTGCACCGTCTTCTCGGGGTGCTCCAACGCCGCCAGCTGCTCCAGCAGCGGGTCGGGCACCCGGGCCACCCCCACCGTCGGCTCCGCCGTGGAGAACGGGTGGGGGGCGGTGTGGACCTCGAGGCCGGTAAGCGCGTTGAAGAGGGTCGTCTTGCCCACGTTGGGGAGACCGACGATGCCCACACGCGCCATGGGGACGATGGTACCGCCGGTGCAACGGGCTAGCCCTGCCGGGGGCCCACCTAGCCCACCGAGCCCTCCATCTGCAGCTCGATGAGCCGGTTCAGCTCCACCGCGTACTCCATGGGGAGCTCGCGCACGATGGGCTCGATGAACCCCGCCACGATCATCGCAGTGGCTTCCGCCTCGCCCAGGCCACGAGTCATCAGGTAGAACAGCTGGTCATCACCCACCTTCGACACGGTGGCCTCGTGGCCGATGTTGGCGTCGGCCTCCTCGATCTCCATGTAGGGGTAGGTGTCGGAGCGGCTCTGCGGGTCGAGGATCAAGGCGTCGCAGCGCACGAACGACTTGGCCCGGTGAGCCCCCTTTTCAACCCGGAGCAGGCCCCGGTAGCCGGCCCGCCCCCCGTCTTTGGAGATCGACTTGGAGGTGATCAGCGAAGTGGTGTCGGGGGCGGCGTGCACGATCTTGGCCCCGGTGTCCTGGTGCTGGCCCCGGCCGGCGAAGGCAATGGAGAGCACCTCGCCGTGAGCCCCCTTTCCCACCAGCCACACCGCCGGGTACTTCATGCTGAGGCGCGACCCGATGTTCCCGTCCACCCATTCCATGGTGGCGTGGCGGCGGGCCACCGCCCGCTTGGTGACCAGGTTGAAAACGTTGTTGGACCAGTTCTGGATGGTGGTGTAGCGGCAGCGACCCCCGTCGTTGATGATGATCTCCACCACCGCCGCGTGCAGCGAATCGCTGGAGTACACCGGCGCCGAGCACCCCTCCACGTAGTGGCAATAGGCACCCTCGTCCACGATGATCAAGGTGCGCTCGAACTGGCCCATGCTCTCGGCGTTAATGCGGAAATAGGCCTGCAGCGGCTGATCGAGGTGCACCCCGGGGGGGACGTAGATGAACGACCCGCCCGACCAGACCGCCGAGTTGAGAGCGGCGTACTTGTTGTCACCCGGAGGGATCACCGTGCCGAAGTACTTGCGCACCAGGTCGGGGTACTCACGCACCGCGGTGTCCATGTCGCAGAACAGCACTCCCAGGCGCTCCAGGTCCTCCCGGTTTCGGTGGTAAACCACTTCTGACTCATATTGCGCGGTGACCCCGGCCAGGTACTTGCGCTCGGCTTCGGGGATGCCCAGGCGCTCGTAGGTGCGCTTGATGCTTTCGGGCACCATGTCCCACGACTTGGCCTGCTCCTCGGTGGGCTTGATGTAGTAGTAGATGTCGTCGAGGTCGACACTCTGCAGCAAGCCGCCGCCGCCCCAGGTGGGCACCGGCTTGCGCAGGTAGCGCTGGTAGGCCTTCAGGCGAAACTCGAGCATCCAGGCGGGCTCGCCCTTCATGCCCGACATCTGGCGGATGATCTCCTCGTTGAGGCCCTTCTCCGGCTTGAAGACGTAGTCCTCGGCATCGGACCATCCCAGCCGGTACTTGCCCAGGTCGATGTCGACGGTGCCGCCCATCGGGGGTCGCTCCTCAGAGTTCCGGGTCGATTGACACTACGCGAATAGGAGATTGTGTCACGGCCCTCCACCTTACTCAACGGGGGGGACCTGTCCGGCAAGGAGAGGAGTGGGATGCGGTGGCGCCGGTACGGCGTGGGGGAGTGGGGGAAGACCGACCCGTGCCGGCGCCTCCCGCATGTCCCTATTACATCACGGGGGCCAAGTTATGCAGGCTTGAACCCACCGCACCCCCCTGCCCCTCTGCCTTGATAATCGCTAAACGGCATGCGACAGTGGCTTCCGCGTTTTGCCCCGATCGACGAGGATCCACTTGGCGAAACAGGAAGACGTGGTACGCGTGCAGGGCACGGTGGTGGAGACACTGCCCAACGCCATGTTCCGCGTGCAGATTGAAGGCGGCCTCGAAGTGCTCGCCCGCGCCTCGGGAAAGATGCGGCGGGGCCGCTATATCCGCATCCTGCCCGGCGATCGCGTCGACCTGGACCTGTCGGTGTACGACCCTTCGCGGGGGCGCATCGTCTGGCGCTACCGCGACTGAACGCGTTCCTCCCGGCTCCTCACACCTCACGGAACAGGTACGGACCGAGCGCGTTCAGGCGCTCCTCGAACCCCTCCGGGTACAGGTACCACAGGGTGGCGGCCACCGACGAGAGCAGGGCGTTCCCGTCCTGCGGGGTGAAGCAGAAGCCGACCACCGTGCGCCGGTCGCGCACCGCGATCGTCTGAATGGGCACCACCGTCTGGCTGAGGATCCGCCCGAAGTAGCCGTGGTCGCGTCCGAAGGAGAACACCCGGTTGGCCGAGCGCTTGCGGGTGAGGGCCACCCGCGGGTTAGCGGCCAGGCGGTCGATGGCCTCGTCCGCGGTGATGTCGTGGTCCAGCGTGAGGCTGAACTGGAGCACGTGCATGTACTGGCTGTTGAGAACGATGGCCGATGACCACAAGGCCAGGTCGTGGCCCAGGGTCTCGAACACGCCGTGGGCGTCCCGCGCGTGGTGAGTGCCGAAGCGGGGGTCGTCGTGGCGACCCACCGTCGGGCTGGGCACGAACTTCCCCTCCTGGCTGATGTCGTTGGCCCGGCGCATGCACACGAAGCGCCCATCCACCAGGTGGGGAGTGTCCCCGATGAAGGCGATGGAGCGGACCAGCACCGAGATGTTGTGGGTGTTGCAGGAGACGATCTGCAGGAACCGATCCTCACCTTGCACCAGCGCATCGTCGTTGATCCCCCGCGCGTACATCTTCCCGAACCCGTACTCCGAGCCCTGGGCCATGAAGCCGAGCGGGCCGGTGAGGGCCCCGTAGTACTTCTCCTTGTTCTCGTTGCCCGCCGGGCTGCTATCGATCACCACCGATGCGCCGGCCCTGGCCTGCCCGGTCTCCAGCGAAGCCTCCAGCCCCAGTTCGGCGAAGGCCGCCCGCCGATCCTCGTCCACCGCCAGGCGAGCCCCCCGGCGCATGAGGTCCAGTACCTTGGCCCGCTCTTCGGCGTTGGGGGTGCGCTTGTGGAAGGTGACCTCATCGATACCGAAGACCTCCCGATGGTCCACCAGCAGGCCGATCAGCGGTTCGCCGATCGTCCCGGTCCCGACTACGTGCACCACCTTGCTCATAGACCTCTCCGCTCGGTGACCGCATGCTATGCCGCCCGGCCCGTCGGCGCTGGCCCCGCACCGGCTCAGAGATCTGCAGCCGGCGGAGGCCGCAGCAGGCGGGCGTAGCCCATCGCGGCCGCGTCGCTCCCCAGCCACCCGCCCACCTCGGGCCGGGTGGCCACCACCTCGGATATGCGCTCGCGCAGCCCGGGACAGAAATCTTCGGCTTCGACCAGGCCGATCAGCCCGCCGTAGCCGCCGTGCACCACCCCCCGGAAGGTCTCGAAGGGCTCGGCTACCCGGTCGATCCGGGTGTTGATGCGCCTTCCGGGAAGGAAGACGTTGTCCTCAAGGGTGGAACCCACCGCCTGCAGGTGCTCATCGGTGAACACCGAACCGGCGGCGGTGGCGGCCGCAATGAACCGAATGGTCACCTGCGCCTTCCAGAGGCGCTCCGGCGACTGCCCTCGATGAGTATCCGGATCCGGGGCATAGTCCCAGACGGGGTGCCCGGCCCCGTCGTCGTACATCGACGCCAGCAAGAAGCGCGCCAGCCCGACGGCCCGTTCCCGGTGCTCGGGGCGGCCCGTCAGCTCGTGCAGGGCCAGGTAGGCGGCGCCGGCCCAGGCCGTGTGGTTCAGCGGCTCCGCGTCCGGGGAGGCGGGCCCGTGGTAGTACCCCTCATCCCCCACCGTCACGAAGTCACCGTCCAGGTCGGCCAAGGCTTCCTCGACGGCCGGCAGGAAGCGCGCCGCTCGCTCCCCGAACGCCCGCTCCAATCCGCGGCTTTCCGCCGTCAAACGGCAGAAGAGCAGGATCGGATAGGAGATGCGCCCGGTGGTGGTGATGCTCGCCGTGTACCGCCCGCGCACAAACCGGGTGCTGCCCCAGCCCCTCCCCGCCCCTCCCCGGCACTCATCTTCCACGCCGAGCACGCAGTCGCGTTGCTCCAACACCTTGTCGAAGGTGGAGGCGAGCAGGCCCAGGAACCGGCGCTGGCCGGTCGCCTCGAAGGCCCGCAGCCCGGAGTACCACACCGAAGCCAGCCCCCACCCGAAGTTGGAGGCCCGGTCGTCCCGGGAGGCCCGGGCGAGCAAGCCGATCGCCCGGCGGCGCAGGTAGTCGTACAGCACGTCGCGGTGAGCCGGCGCCCGCATCAGCTCTTCATAGAGGAGCGCCGCCCGTGCCCGGCGTCGCCCTCTACCCGCCAGTGCCCGCTCCACCCTCTCCCATGGCTCCGGATCGGTCACGAGCAGGGCGAGAGCGGGGCCGGCCCGGCCGTCGCAAAGCCCGTGGGCCAGGGAAC